>NZ_JBHVYZ010000033.1:0-43669 GCF_042880295.1 Streptomyces sp. NPDC058307 | reverse complement strand
GGCACCCGGTCCGACGGCCCATCCGCCGGCACAGGAGGCAGCACGGCCGTCTCGTCGGCCGCACCCGGCGGCACGGGAGGGAGTACCGCGGTCTCGTCGGCCGCACCAGGCGGCACAGGAGGCAGCACCGCGGTCTCGTCCGCCGCACCCGGAGGCACCGGAGGCTGCGGCAGCTCGGCCGTCACCTCGGCATCGGAGGTGGACCCACCGGAAGTCCCACCTGCGGGCGCGTCCTCGTCGCCCTTCTCCACGGGCACCCGAGGCAGCACGGCCGTCTCGTCCACCGGGCCGCCGGAGGCGTTCGTCGGTGTCACCACAGGCGTGGGCACGGTCGCCGCGTCCATCCCCACGGCAGGAGTGGCCGCCTGCTTGGGCCCCGCCTCCGCCGCCAGGGCCGCGGCCTCGGCGAGCCGCCGGGCCTCCTCCGCCCTCAGCAGCGCCTCCTCGGCCTTGCGCTGCTTCTCCAGCCGCTGCTCCTCGGCCTCGGCACGCAGTCGCGCCTCCTCCTCGGCCCGTTTGCGGGCGGCCTCCTCCTGGGCCCTGCGCCGTGCCTCTTCCTCCGCGCGTGCCTTCTCCTCGGCGAGGAGCCGTACCCGCTCCTCCTCGGCCCGCCTGTGCGCTTCCTCGGCCCGCAGCCGGGCCTCCTCCGCCTGGCGTTCCGCCTCGCGACGCTGGGCCTCCTCCAGCTCGCGCCGCTTGCGCTCCTCCTCCTCGGCCTTCAACCGGGCGAGCTGCTCCTGGCGCTCCCGCTCCAGGCGCTCCTCCTCGGCCTTGCGCGCGGCCTCCTCCTCGGCCTTGCGCCGCGCCTCCTCCTCGGCCTTGCGGCGGGCCTCCTCCTGCTCCCGGATCTCCTGCTCGGACAGCGGCAGCACCTGGTCGAGGCGATGGCGTACGACGGTCGTGACGGCCTCGGGCTCCTGCCCGGCGTCCACCACCAGGTACCGTCCGGGGTCGGCGGCGGCCAGCGTGAGGAATCCGGAGCGCACGCGCGCGTGGAACTCCGCCGGCTCCGACTCCAGCCGGTCCGGCGCCTCGGTGAACCGCTCACGGGCGATCTCCGGGGACACGTCCAGCAGAACGGTCAGATGCGGCACCAGACCGTCCGTCGCCCAGCGGTTGATGCGGGCGATCTCGGTCGGGGACAGGTCGCGCCCGGCGCCCTGGTACGCCACCGAGGAGTCGATGTACCGGTCGGAGATCACGACCGCGCCGCGCTCCAGCGCGGGCCTGACCACGGTGTCCACGTGCTCCGCGCGGTCCGCCGCGTACAGCAGCGCCTCCGCGCGGTGCGAGAGCCCGGTGCTCGACACGTCCAGCAGGATCGACCGCAGCCGCTTGCCCACCGGGGTCGCCCCCGGCTCGCGCGTCAGCACGACCTCGTGGCCCTTGGCCCTGATCCACTCGGCGAGCGCCTCGGCCTGGGTGGACTTCCCGGCCCCGTCGCCGCCTTCCAGGGCGATGAAGAAACCTGAATCGGCGGGCACCGTCTCGGGGTCGTCGCCGCCGAGGAGCGCGTCCCGCAGGTCGTGCCTGAGGGGTACGCCGGACCGGTCGTCGATCTTGGCGAGCACGAGCGCGGCCACCGGCAGCAGAAGCGCGCCGACCAGTATCAGGGTGAACGCGGCGCCGCCGTGCGCGAACACGAACTTGCCGTTCTCCAGCCGGTGCGGTCCGATCCCCGCGGCCACGACAGGGGCGACCAGCGCGCCGAACGCCACAGCGACCCGCACGACCGCGTGCAGATGCTCGGTGGTCCGCGTCCGCCGGTACTCCTCGGTCTCCTGGTCGAGCAGGGTGTGCCCGGTGTTGGCGGCCACGCCCGCGCCGACACCGGCCAGCACGTCGATCAGCAGCACGGTGGTGACGTCCGGGACGAGTCCGGCGGCCAGCAGGGCGATACCGGTGAAGGCGATCGCCAGGGCGAGCAGCCGGCGCCGCGAGAGCGAGACCAGCACCTTGGGGGCCGTACGGACACCGATCACGACGCCGCCGGTCAGCGCGAGCACCATCAGCCCGTACATCACCGGGCCGCCGCCCAGCTCCTTGGCGTGCAGCACGGCGACGGCCACCGCGGCCGCGATCGCCCCCGCGACGGCCGCGCAGGCCGGCACCAGCAGCGGGATCGCGCCGGTACGGCCCTTGTCGACGCCGGTGCCCGTCTTGGGACGGCGCAGCCCCTCCAGCGGCGAACGCGCGCGTGGGGTGCGGGTGTCGGGCAGTTCCAGGAAGGTCAGCAGGGACAGGGACGCGGCGAAGAGCCCGGCCGCGACATACGACGCGAGGGCCGCCTGGTGCTGGCCGAACCAGTCGATGCCGGAGCCCAGCAGGTTGTTGAGCAGGCCCGCGACGACAAGAGCGGCACCGGCCAGCGGGATCGCCACGACGGTCGTCCGCAGCGACAGGCGGCGCAACGCGTCCAGGTGGTCCGGCAGCGGTCGTACCGTCGCCCCCTCCGGAGGAGGAGCCGGCAGCAGGGCGGGCGCCGCGCTCTCGCGGCACACGGTCCAGAAGCGCTCGGCGACCCCGGTCACGAAGACGGTCACCAGGAGCATCGCGAGGGAGTTGTCGGGCGTCCAGTCGATCCACAGGGGCGCGACCATCAGCAGCGCGAGCCTGACTCCGTCCGCGCCGACCATGGTCCAGCGGCGGTCGAGCGGCCCCTCGTGCGAGGTGAGCGAGGTCAACGGGCCGAGCAGGACGGCGCCGAAGAGCAGCGTCGCCAGGATGCGCGTACCGAAGACGGTCGCCACTGCGAACGCGACGCCCCGGTAGCCGCCGCCGAAGGAGCCCTCGGCGATCGCCGCCTGAAGGGCCAGCAGCACCAGCACGAGGAGGGCGAGGGTGTCACCGATCCCGCCGACGAGCTGGGCGCTCCACAGGCGTTTGAGCTGGGGCCTGCGCAGCAGGGCGCGGACGGCGCGCTCGCGGGAGTCCGCGACCAGGGCGTCGTCGGGGGCCGGGTCAGGGGCCGTTGGCTGCTCCGCACGGGTCATGCATTCAGCCTATCGGGAGCCACCGACAGCCCGGAGAGTGCGTCCTGACGTGAGCACGTCCCGACACCAAAGTGATGCCGGGACGTTCGCATTGCGAAGCTTCCGTGGAGGAACCCGAGGAACCCGACCCGGAACGGGGCCGAACGACGGAGCCGAACATCGGGGCCGAACGATGGAGCCGAACTCAGTCCTCGGACGCCGCCTTCGACGCCGTCGCCTTCTTCGCGGTGGTCGTCTTCTTGGCGGTCGTCTTCTTCGCGGCCGTCGTGGTCTTCTTCGCCGCGGTCTTCTTGGCGGGTGTCGCCTTCTTGGCCGGGGCCTTCTTCGCGGGCGCCTTCTTCGCCGTCTTCTTGGCGGGGCTCTTCGCCCGCTTCTCGGCGAGGAGTTCGTAGCCGCGCTCGGGGGTGATCTCCTCGACGCTGTCGCCGGAGCGCAGGGTCGCGTTGGTCTCCCCGTCGGTGACGTACGGCCCGAAGCGGCCGTCCTTGACCACGACCGGCTTCTCGCTGACCGGGTCGGTGCCCAGCTCCTTCAGCGGCGGCTTGGCGGCCGCGCGGCCACGCTGCTTGGGCTGGGAGTAGATCTCCAGCGCTTCTTCCAGCGTGATCGTGAAGAGCTGGTCCTCGGTCTGCAGCGACCGGGAGTCCGTGCCCTTCTTCAGGTACGGGCCGTAGCGGCCGTTCTGCGCGGTGATCTCCTGGCCCTCGGCGTCCTTGCCGACGACACGCGGCAGCGACATCAGCTTCAGGGCGTCCTCGAGGGTCACCGTGTCCAGCGACATCGACTTGAACAGCGAGGCCGTACGCGGCTTCACGGCGTTCTTGCCGGTCTTCGGGGTGCCCTCGGGGAGCACCTCGGTGACGTACGGGCCGTAGCGGCCATCCCGGGCGATGATCTGGTGGCCCGTCACCGGGTCGGCGCCGAGTTCGAAGTCACCGCTCGGCTTGGCGAGCAGCTCCTCCGCGAGCTCGACGGACAGCTCGTCCGGCGCCAGGTCCTCGGGCACGTCGGCCCGCTGGTGGTTCTCGGAGTCCTTCTCGCCGCGCTCGATGTACGGGCCGTAGCGGCCCACCCTGAGCACGATGTCGTTGCCCACCGGGAACGAGGAGACCTCCCGCGCGTCGATCGCGCCCAGGTCGGTCACCAGTTCCTTGAGGCCGCCGAGATGGTCCCCGTCGCCGTTGCCGGCGTCGGCCGCGCCTCCCGTGGTGGAGCCGCTGTTCGGCGATGTCTCACCGAAGTAGAAGCGCCTCAGCCACGGCACGGACTGCGCCTGACCGGCCGCGATGCGGTCGAGGTCGTCCTCCATCCGGGCGGTGAAGTCGTAGTCGACGAGCCGGCCGAAGTGCTTCTCCAGGAGGTTGACCACGGCGAAGGACAGGAAGGACGGCACAAGTGCCGTGCCCTTCTTGAAGACATAGCCGCGGTCGAGGATCGTGCCGATGATCGACGCGTACGTCGAGGGGCGGCCGATCTCGCGCTCTTCGAGCTCCTTGACCAGGCTGGCCTCGGTGTAGCGGGCCGGGGGCTTGGTGGCGTGCCCGTCGACCGTGATCTCCTCGGCGCTCAGGGCGTCGCCCTCGGCGACCTGGGGCAGTCGGCGCTCGCGGTCGTCCAGCTCGGCGTTCGGGTCGTCGGCGCCCTCGACGTAGGCCTTGAGGAAGCCGTGGAAGGTGATCGTCTTGCCGGAGGCGCTGAACTCGACGTCCCGGCCGTCGGCGGCGGTGCCACCGATCTTCACGGTCACGCTGTTGCCGGTCGCGTCCTTCATCTGCGAGGCGACGGTGCGCTTCCAGATCAGCTCGTAGAGCCTGAACTGGTCGCCGGTCAGACCGGTCTCGGCCGGCGTGCGGAAACGATCGCCCGAGGGACGGATCGCCTCGTGCGCCTCCTGCGCGTTCTTGACCTTGCCGGCGTAGGTGCGCGGCGACGAGGGCAGGTAGTCGGCGCCGTACAACTGCGTGACCTGGGCGCGGGCCGCGTTGATGGCGGTGTCGCTGAGGGTCGTGGAGTCCGTACGCATGTAGGTGATGAAGCCGTTCTCGTACAGCTTCTGGGCCACCTGCATGGTCGCCTTCGCGCCGAAGCCGAGCTTGCGCGAGGCCTCCTGCTGGAGGGTCGTCGTACGGAACGGGGCGTACGGCGAGCGGCGGTACGGCTTCGACTCGACCGAGCGGACCGCGAACCGGGTCTGCTCCAGGGCGGCGGCCAGGGCGCGGGCGTTCGCCTCGTCGAGGTGGAGGGTGTTCGCGCTCTTCAGTTGTCCCAGGGAGTCGAAGTCGCGGCCCTGCGCGACCCGCCTGCCGTCGACGGTCTGGAGGCGGGCGACCAGCGACGACGGGTCCGAGGAGTCCCCCGCGCGGCCGGTCGCGAAGGTGCCCGTCAGGTCCCAGTACTCAGCAGAACGAAACGCGATGCGCTCGCGTTCCCGCTCGACGACGAGCCGGGTGGCGACCGACTGGACACGGCCGGCCGACAGGCGCGGCATGACCTTCTTCCACAGGACCGGCGAGACCTCGTAGCCATAGAGGCGGTCGAGGATGCGACGGGTCTCCTGGGCGTCGACCAGCTTCTGGTTCAACTCGCGCGGGTTGGCTACGGCGGCCTGGATCGCGGCCTTGGTGATCTCGTGGAAGACCATCCGCTTGACCGGGACCTTGGGCTTGAGCACCTCCTGGAGATGCCACGCGATGGCCTCGCCCTCGCGGTCCTCATCGGTGGCGAGGAAGAGCTCGTCGGAGTCCTTCAGCAGGTCCTTGAGCTTCTTGACCTGGGCCCGCTTGTCGGCGTTGACGACATAGATGGGCTCGAAGTCGTGCTCGACGTCCACGCCGAGGCGGCGGACCTCGCCGGTGTACTTCTCGGGCACTTCGGCGGCGCCGCTGGGGAGGTCGCGGATGTGCCCGACGCTCGCCTCGACGACGTATCCGGGGCCCAGATAGCCCTTGATCGTCTTCGCCTTGGCAGGCGACTCGACGATGACGAGTCGGCGGCCGCCCTGTGCGGGGTCGCTGGTCGGGGACAACTTCGCTCTTCTCTCCGGTCGACACTGGGGGTCTCCCCAGGCCTTGGTTCCCGGGGTCGGGTCATGCTGACGCTGCGGAGTGTGACGGTACATCCCGCCCCCGTGTCAAACGGGAAAAGCCCACAACGGCCACTCGAACGGTAACCCGACTACCGCCATTCCTGCCGCCCGGAGTACTCACCGGCCTTTTCGGGCTCATCCGGAGGGTGATCTCCCCCTTACCGGTCCACCTGCTCGTGAAGACCTCCCGGGAGCCGTCCTAGAGGCCGGTCAGGCACCACGCGCCGAGGGTCAGCGTGATGAGCGCGGCGAGCGTCGCCAGGGTCGCGGATGCGACGGGACTCACACCGTGGGCGACGGGCTCGCGATGCCGTACCCGGGCCGCGGTCCACACCAGGAGCCCTCCCCCGAACAGGGCGAACACCATTCCCGCAAAGATCGCCGGTCCGCTCTCCACGATTCCCGTGCCCCCCTTTTTCTCCCGTCCGCGCGTGCGCTTCCGACGGAGACTGGCACGCGCGGACGGCGGGCGGACGAACCCCGGGTGAACGCCGCGTCGACACGACCGCGGACTCCCCCGACCGGCCTCCGGCCGACGGCCTGACCACTGTTCCGGGCTGTTCCGGGCTGTTCCGGGCTGTTCCGGACGCTCACGGAAACCGACCGGATTCAGACCGGGCACAGGGCGCCCGGGGCCGCCTCAACGGGCGCCCCCGCCGCATTCACGCCGGCTCCAGGAACCCCTGCTCCACCAGCAGCCGGATCTGTGCGGGCGTACGGTCGCGCAGCATGACCGGGTCCTCGTCCATGAGCTGGGCGATCGCGTCGAGGATGCGACCCGCGCTCAGCGAGCCGTCGCACACGCCGACGAAGCCCGCGCCGACGGTGTCCACCTTGGTGGCCCGGCGCATTCCGCGGTGCTGGCGCAGCACGACGTGCTCCGGGTCCTCCGCGCCGGGCAGGCCGACCTGCTCCTGGACGATCTCGGGCACGAGTGTGAAGTGGGCCTCCAGCAGGGCCGCGTCGTCGTGGGCGCGCAGGTAGTCGAGGCGCTCGAAGTGCGCCCGGACGGTGTCCCCGAGCGGCTGCTCGACCGGGTGCGGCCACTCCTCCACGGTGATCGAGGGCACGGCGGAGCCCGTCCGGCGCAGGGTGATCCAGCCGAAGCCCACGGCCCTCACCTTGCGCGCCTCGAACTCGTCCAGCCACGCGTCGTACAGCGTCTGGTACTCGGCCGGGTCGCCGCGGTGGTCGCCGGCGTCCCTGAGCCACAGCTCGGCGTACTGCGTGACGTCCTGGACCTCGCGCTGCACGATCCACGCGTCGCACCCGCGCGGCACCCACGACCTGAGCCTGTCCTGCCAGTCCTCCCCCGCGACGTGCTGCCAGTTGGCGAGGAACTGCGCGAACCCGCCCTCGTTCAGCAGTTCCCCCGCCCCCTGAACGACCGAGCGGCACAGATCGTCCCCGCCCATCCCGCCGTCGCGGTACGTCAGCCGCGCGCCGGGCGAGATCACGAAGGGCGGGTTCGACACGATGAGGTCGTACGTCTCTCCCTGCTTGAGGGGTTCGAACAGCGAGCCCTCCCGCAGGTCGGCCGCCGGCGCGCCGGACAGGGCCAGCGTGAGCGCGGTGATGTGCAGCGCGCGCGGGTTGACATCGGTCGCCGTCACGCGCGTGGCGTGCTGTGCGGCGTGCAGGGCCTGGATCCCGGAGCCGGCGCCGAGGTCGAGGGCGGACGAGACGGGCGTACGGACCGTGATGCCGGCCAGGGTCGTGGAGGCACCGCCGACACCCAGGACGACGCCCTCCTCCCGGCTGCCGATGCCACCGGCGCCGCCGACGGCACAGCCCAGGTCCGACACGATGAACCAGTCCTCGCCACCGGGGCCGCCGTACGGCCGTACGTCCACCGTCGCGGCGACCTCGTCCGTGCCGGCGCGCACCAGCCAGCCGCTCTCCAGACACGCCTCGACGGGCAGAACGTCCGTCACGCGCGCGTGGGGCACCGGCTGCTGAAGGAGGAACAGACGTACGAGCAGCTCCAGCGGGGTGTCCCCGCGGGTCGCCCGGAGCGCGGGCACGGTCTCGCTGCGCGCGAGGGCCGCGTAGGCGGGGGCGCCGAGCAGCTCCAGCAGCCCGTCGGCGGTGAAGGAGGCCCCGAGCAGGGCGTCCCGCAGCCGGACGGTGACATCGGGACGGCCGGGAGCGGGGGCGGCGGGCAGCGTGGGCAGACTCGAGGTACTCACACACCCATTGTGGCCCGCACCCACCGCCCGACACGCCTCACCACCCGACTCACAGCGTGGGTCGGCCACCGCACCGGTCAGGGGCACACAACGGCGGGGCGCCGAGGACGACAACCGGGACCGCCCAGAGGACAGCGCACGGCCGAAGGGGACTCGCGCCGGGCACCTGGACCCTGCGGGGGCCTCGCCACGAGGCAATCCCGCTCAACGTGGGTTGCCGTCCGACCGCTCAGCGGTCCGTGCGTCCCCGGCTGCCGGACGGGACACCCGCGCGGGGCCCCACGCCCGGAGGCCGGGTGGCTGACGCCTGCGCCCGGCGCGTCTCGGCTTCCTGACGGCACGCCCGTCGGCGGCACCGGTCCCCCGTCCCCGACCGGCTCAGCTGTCCGTCGCCGAAGCGGACCCCGTCGGTGACGTGGACGCCTGCTTGCAGCCCGGCTGCTCGGCCAGGGCCTGCTTGGTGTCGCCCGACTCCAGGTCCTTCAGCGCGGCGAGCGCGGTCTGGCGCTGTGCCTCGACCTTGTTCATCTGGGCGGAGACGTCCTTGAGACCGGTCGCGAACTTCGCCTGGTCCTTGGTGTTGAGCCCGTCCACCTGCGTCTTCATGTCGGCGTAGGACGCCGAGAGGGACGTGAGCTGCTTGACGGCCGCCTGGAGCTTCTTCGCGCCGTTCTCGGCACCGGGGGGCGCCCCGGCGTTGCTGATGACCGTGGCGCGCGCCTTGTAGCCGTCGGACAGGTCCTGGAAGGCCTGGGAGTCGGCCTTCTGGAGCTCCGTCGGAGTGCTCTCGGTGTCCTCGGCCGCCTTGGTGATCGCGTCGTAGGCCGCCGTGATCTTCTTGTTCTGGGCCGGCACCAGGTCACAGACCTTCTTGGCCCAGGCATCGAGTTCCTTGTTGTCCTTGCTGCCGCCACCGCATCCCGTCAGCGCCAGTACCAGTACCGCACCGCCGGACAGTGCGGCCGCGAGCTTCTTGTTCACCGGATCGGTCCCTTCCATGGCCTCTCAGCCCCCGGACCTTACACAGCACACGCATCACGACAGCGCACCGAATATCACCTATGGGTCTCTTCGCAAGGGTTTACACCAGGCGAGAGAAGCCTCACGACCGAGCGGCGTGCACGCACAGGGCGGGCGTGCGGCGCCTGAACGCGCGCCGCCCGCCCGCCCCTTGAGCTGGGACTCGTCGCAGGACCTACGAAACCACCGCGGGATCCGCCGACTTGGCCGCCTTCTTCTCGTTGCCTTCGTCACCCACGGCGATACCGCGCCGCTTGGAGACGTAGACCGCGCCGGCGATCACGAGGAACGCGAGGACGGCGATGAAGATCCGTACGCCGATGCTCTTGTCCTCGCCGTAGCTGAACTTGATCACCGCCGGTGCGATCAGCAGCGCCACCAGGTTCATCACCTTCAGCAGCGGGTTGATCGCGGGACCCGCGGTGTCCTTGAAGGGATCGCCGACGGTGTCTCCGATCACGGTCGCGGCGTGGGCCTCGCTGCCCTTGCCGCCGTGGTGACCGTCCTCGACGAGCTTCTTGGCGTTGTCCCAGGCACCGCCGGAGTTGGCCAGGAAGACCGCCATGAGCGTGCCCGCGCCGATCGCGCCCGCGAGGAACGCGCCGAGGGCGCCGACCCCGAGGGTGAACCCGATGAAGATGGGCGCCGTCACGGCGAGCAGTCCGGGCGTGGCGAGTTCGCGCAGGGCGTCCCTGGTGCAGATGTCGACGACCTTGCCGTACTCCGGCTCCTCGCTGTAGTCCATGATCCCGGGGTGCTCGCGGAACTGCCGCCGCACCTCGTAGACCACGGAGCCCGCCGACCGCGACACCGCGTTGATCGCCAGCCCCGAGAAGAGGAAGACGACCGCCGCGCCGGCGATCAGGCCGACGAGGTTGTTGGGCTGCGAGATGTCCATCATCAGGCTCATCGGCGCCCCCGCCCCGCTGAGCTTCTCGCCGACGTCCTGCGCGCCGGTCGTGATCGCGTCACGGTACGACCCGAAGAGCGCCGACGCCGCGAGGACCGCGGTGGCGATGGCGATGCCCTTGGTGATGGCCTTGGTGGTGTTGCCGACGGCGTCCAGGTTGGTGAGCACCTGCGCGCCCGCGCCCTCGACGTCGCCGGACATCTCGGCGATGCCCTGCGCGTTGTCGGAGACCGGCCCGAAGGTGTCCATGGCGACGATCACACCGACCGTGGTGAGCAGGCCGGTGCCGGCCAGCGCCACCGCGAACAGCGCCAGCATGATCGAGGTGCCGCCGAGCAGGAACGCCCCGTAGACGCCGAGGCCGATCAGCAGGGCGGTGTAGACGGCCGACTCGAGACCGAGCGAGATACCGGCCAGGATCACGGTGGCGGGCCCCGTGAGCGAGGTCTTGCCGATGTCCTGCACGGGACGGCGGTTGGTCTCGGTGAAATAGCCGGTCAACTGCTGGATGACGGCGGCGAGCAGGATGCCGATGGCTACGGCGACAAGGGCGAGGATCCTCGGATCGCCGTCCTTGCCCGAGATCGCCGTATCGGTGATTCCGTCGAGGTCGGCGTACTTCCCCGGGAGGTAGACGAAGACGGCCACCGCCACCAGCACGAGCGAGATCACCGCGGAGATGAAGAACCCGCGGTTGATCGCGGACATGCCGCTCCGGTCGGAACGGCGTGGCGCGACCGCGAAGATGCCGATCATCGCGGTGATCACGCCGATCGCCGGGACGAGCAGCGGGAACGCGAGTCCGGAGTCGCCGAAGGCCGCCTTGCCGAGGATCAGCGCGGCGACCAGGGTCACGGCGTACGACTCGAAGAGGTCGGCCGCCATGCCCGCGCAGTCGCCGACGTTGTCGCCCACGTTGTCGGCGATGGTCGCGGCGTTGCGCGGGTCGTCCTCCGGGATGCCCTGCTCGACCTTGCCGACCAGGTCGGCGCCGACGTCGGCGGCCTTGGTGAAGATGCCGCCGCCGACCCTCATGAACATCGCGATGAGCGCCGCACCGAGACCGAAACCCTCCAGGACCTTCGGCGCGTCGGCCGCGTACACCAGCACCACACAGGAGGCGCCCAGCAGACCGAGCCCCACCGTGAACATGCCGACCACGCCGCCCGTACGGAAAGCGATCTTCATGGCTTTGTGCGAGACGGCGGTGAGATCCTTTTCCGGCTCGCCTTCCGCCGGAGTGGCTTCTCGTGCCGCCGCGGCCACCCGCACATTGCTGCGCACTGCGAGCCACATGCCGATATAGCCGGTGGCCGCCGAGAAGCCGGCGCCGATCAAGAAGAACAGGGATCGGCCTGCACGCTGATTCCAGTCGTCCGCGGGCAGCAGCATGAGCAGGAAGAACACGACGACGGCGAATACACCGAGCGTGCGCAACTGGCGTGCCAGATAGGCGTTCGCGCCCACCTGGATGGCCTTCGCGATCTTTTTCATGCTGTCGGTGCCCTCGCCGGCCGCGAGCACCTGGCGTACCAGGACGCCTGCCACCGCGAGCGCCGCCAGGGCGACGACCGCGATGACGGCGATCAGCACCCGGTTGTCGTCGGTGAGCACCGCGGCCGCGAAGGTTGTGGGCTGGTCCAACTGATGAGGGGTAGAAAGCCCCGCCATTCGTCCTCCTTGACGCTTGGGCTGAGCTCAAGATGTGGACGGATTGTAGGTACCACGCCCTGATCAAAACAGGGCGCGGTAAACGGAATTCGCCTTTACAGAACCTGAAAGCAGTAATGCCCCGGGGGCATTCATGACCGATATCTAGATCGTGAACCAATTCACGATATGCATCGCACCTGACCACTGTAGGCACACAAAGCCCAAGCCGACATGCGGAAGGGCCCCACCGGTGTGGTGGGGCCCTTCCGCATGTCGAACAGAAATCTCATTCGAACCGGGGAGAAAGTCAGGGAAGCACTGCGGCCGGCGGCGTGGTCGGCCAGGTCATACGGATCTGTCCGCCATGCTCCCCTGCGGTGACCTCGACGTCGTCGACGAGACCGCTGATGACCGCGAGGCCCATCTCGTCCTCCTCGGTCTCCGCGTCGGGCTCCTCGCCCGGTGCGCCCGGCGCCCGGTCGCCCGGGGCCGAATGGGGTGCCTCGTCGCCGACCTCGATGGAGAACTGCTTCTCCTCGTCGATCAGCAGCACCTGGACCGGCGCGGTGATGCCGCCGTTCTGGTGCAGTCCCACGGCACGGGTGCAGGCCTCGCCGACAGCGAGCCTGACCTCGTCGAGGACGGCCTCGTCCACTCCGGCCCTGCGCGCCACCGCTGCCGCCACCAGTCGGGCGGTCCTGACGTGCTCGGGCAGCGCGCTGAAACGGAGTTCAACGGTGGCCATGCGTCCCCCTCGGAACTACGGGCGTGCTGTCGGGGGACCGGGCCGCCGAAAGCCCGGACCCCCTCCTTTTGCTTCTGTCGACGTCCTTCTGCCGACCCGGGCACGGGCCCGGGAACGGATCAGTCGGTCGCCGCCACCGCTTCCTCGACCGAGGTGTGGATCGGGAACACCTTGGTGAGGCCGGTGATACGGAAGATCTTGAGAATGCGCTCCTGGTTGCAGACCAGGCGCAGCGAGCCCTCATGGGCACGCACCCGCTTCAGTCCGCCGACCAGTACGCCGAGCCCGGTGGAGTCGAGGAAGTCCACGCCCTCCATGTCGACGACAAGGTGGAAACTGCCGTCATTCACCAGCTCGACCAGCTGCTCGCGCAGCTTGGGCGCGGTATATACGTCGATTTCGCCACCGACCCTGACGATCGTGCGATCGCCGATGGTCTCGGTCGACAGGGACAGGTCCACGGATCCTCCAGCACCTTGCTATCGAGCGGTCGCCCCTCGGGACACCTCGGCAGAGCCCCCGGGACGGTTCGCCAGCCGCGATGGCATTCAATCACTTACCGGCAGGCGTGCACGACGCCTTGGTCCCATTGTCCGTCACGCCAGTGACACACTCGGTGCCGATGGCCAAGAATCTGCGATCCGATCGACCCTCGACGGACACCGGTCCCCGCCCCACGCCGAGCACGGTCCTGGACCGGCTCGCCGCCGGGCCGAGCCGGTCTGCGCGCATCACTCATACGGAGCACTTGCCCCCACGGGCGGGTCGCCATGCAGTCTGGCCCGACCGGATCCGCTCGGAGGTCATCGCGGCCGTCCAGGCCTGCGGCATCGAGCACCCCTGGGCCCACCAGGCACGCGCAGCCGAACACGCCCTGGACGGCGAGTCGGTCGTCGTCGCCACCGGCACCGCCTCCGGCAAGTCCCTGGCGTACCTCGTGCCAGTCCTCTCCGCGCTCCTGGACGGTTCCGAGGCCCCGAACGGCCGCGGCGCCACCACGCTCTACCTGTCCCCCACGAAGGCCCTGGCCGCGGACCAGTGCCGTTCGGTGAAGGAACTTTCACAACCGCTGGCCAATTCCGTACGCCCCGCGGTCTACGACGGCGACACGCCGTTCGAGGAACGCGAGTGGATCCGCCAGTACGCCAACTACGTGCTGACCAACCCGGACATGCTGCACCGCGGGATACTCCCGTCCCACTCCCGCTGGTCCTCCTTCCTGAAGGCGCTCAAGTACGTCGTCATCGACGAGTGCCACACCTACCGGGGCGTGTTCGGCTCCCACGTCGCCCAGGTGCTGCGCCGACTGCGCCGCCTCTGCGCCCGCTACGGCGCCTCCCCCGTCTTCCTGCTGGCCTCCGCGACGGCCGCCGAGCCGTCGGTCGCCGCCCGCCGCCTCACCGGCCTCCCGGTGGTCGAGGTCGCCGACGACGCCTCACCGCGCGGCGAACTGGTGTTTGCCCTCTGGGAGCCCCCGCTCACCGAGATGCAGGGCGAGAAGGGCGCCCCGGTCCGCCGTACGGCCACGGCGGAGACGGCGGACCTCCTCACCGACCTCGCCGTGCAGGGCGTGCGCTCGGTCGCCTTCGTGCGCTCCCGGCGCGGCGCCGAGCTGATCGCCGTGATCGCCCAGGAACGGCTGGCCGAGGTCGACCGCTCCCTGGCCCGCCGCGTGGCGGCGTACCGCGGCGGCTATCTCCCGGAGGAGCGCCGGGCCCTGGAACAGGCCCTTCACTCGGGCGAGTTGCTGGGTCTTGCCGCCACCACCGCCCTGGAACTCGGCATCGACGTCTCGGGGTTGGACGCCGTGCTGATCTCCGGCTACCCCGGCACGCGCGCGTCCCTGTGGCAGCAGGCGGGCCGGGCGGGACGCGCCGGCCAAGGAGCGCTGGCGATCCTGGTGGCCCGCGACGACCCCCTGGACACCTTCCTCGTCCACCACCCCGAGGCCCTCTTCGACCAGCCGGTGGAGTCCACGGTCCTCGACCCCGACAACCCGTACGTCCTCGCCCCGCACTTGTGCGCGGCCGCGGCGGAACTGCCGCTGACGGACGAGGACATGGAGTTGTTCGGGCCGGAGACCGAGAGCCTGCTGGGGCAGTTGGAGTCCGCGAAGCTCCTGCGCCGCCGCACCAAGGCCTGGCACTGGACCCGCCGGGAGCGGGCCGCCGACCTCACCGACATCCGCGGGGAGGGCGGCCGGCCCATCCAGATCGTCGAGTCGGGCACGGGCCGCCTCCTCGGTACGGTCGACGCGGGCTCCGCCCACACCGCCGTCCACGAGGGCGCGGTCCACCTCCACCAGGGCCGCACCTATCTCGTCCGCTCCCTGGACCTGGAGGACTCGGTCGCCCTGGTCGAGGAGGCGAACCCGTCCTACTCGACGGTGGCCCGCGACACGACGGCCATCTCCGTCCTGGAGACCGACGTCGAGATCCCCTGGGGCGACGGACGCCTGTGCTACGGCTCCGTCGAGGTCACCAACCAGGTGGTCTCCTTCCTCCGCAGACGTCTGATCACCGGCGAAGTGCTCGGCGAGACGAAACTCGACCTCCCTCCTCGTACGCTCCGTACGCGCGCGGTGTGGTGGACGGTCACCGAGGACCAACTCGACGAGGCCCGGATCAACCCGGAGATCCTCGGCGGCGCCCTGCACGCCGCCGAACACGCCTCCATCGGCCTGCTGCCCCTCTTCGCGACCTGCGACCGCTGGGACATCGGCGGCGTGTCGGTCCCGCTGCACCCCGACACGCTGCTCCCCACGGTCTTCGTCTACGACGGCCACCCGGGCGGCGCGGGCTTCGCGGAGCGCGCCTTCCACACCGCCCGCGCCTGGCTCACCGCCACCCGCCAGGCCATCGCCTCCTGCGAGTGCGACGCCGGCTGCCCGTCCTGCATCCAGTCACCCAAGTGCGGCAACGGCAACGATCCGCTGCACAAGAGGGGGGCGGTGCGGCTCCTCACGGTGCTGTTGCGGGGGGCCCCGGAGGAGGGGCCTGCCGGGGAGCAGGAAGGACACCCAGCCCTCCTGGCACCCGGGCTTCAGGACCGAGGGCCGGCAAAGGCTCAGCCTCCGACGGAACCGGCCCCGCAGGCCCCGCCCGCGCTCTGACCTCCGCTGTGAACGGCCCCCGCCCCGAGGCCGCCGTCACGTCGGAGACCTCCCCGACCATCGTGCACCGCACGAGCCGCGTTCCCTGGTCCCGCGCCACGTCCTCCGCCCGGGCGCAGGCCGACGCCGGTCCCTCGGCCCAGTGGTCCGCCGCCGCGAGCGCCGCGAGATCCGCCCCGCCGGCCGCCCGATGCCGTACGGCGACGGCCTGCCCGAGGGCCAGCACGGCCCCGAACACCACACACATCACCGCGATGGCACCGACACTCCAGACCGTGGCGGAACCCCGGTCCGAACGGGCGGCACCGCCCTGAGCACCGGCGAACCGCACGGCACGGCGGCGGACGCGGGCGAACAGTGCCTTGACGGAGCCGACCGTGGACGACCGGTCGCGGGCAGGGCCGCCGACTTCGGCGAACGGGGAGCCGACGACGGCTGCCCTTGGAGACCGGGCTTCGGGGAACCGCAGGGCGGCGATCCCGGCGTTGACGAAGCCGACGGTGGAGAACCGCGGGTGGGCGGGCACCGCCTTCGCGAACCCGGTGTCAGCGATGCCCACCCTTGCGGAACGCGAGTCGGTTACGCCCAGCCTCGCGAAACGTGTTTTCGCGAACCTCAGGATGTGGAGCCTGGAGCGCGCGGGCCCCGTCTTCACGAACCAGACGTCAGCGACGCCCGCCCGCGCGAACCGCAAGTCGGCTACGCCCACACCTGCGAACCGGGATTTGGCGAACCGCGCAGCGGCGGACCCAGCGTTCGCACACCGCACAGTGCCCAGCCCGGCGGTCACGGACCGCACAGCGCCCAACCACGCGCCCGCGAACCCCCCGGCGCCGCACCGAGCACCCCCGGACCCAACGGCGGCAACCTCGCGCTCTGAAGTTCCGCCGCTCATCCTCCTTCCCCCACCGTCGACTCCACCAGGGCCACGGCTTCCTCCCGTACCTCGAAGGGCAGGCCGTGCAGTGCGGGTGGCTTCGCCACCACCACGACACGGACCCGGTCGCCCTCCCGGGCCACCGTCACCTCCGCGTCGCGCGGTGCCGTGTCCCGAGCCACCCGGACGACCGCCTCGGCGGGATCCTCGCGGGCCGCCGCACGGGCGCCCGTCCTGGCGGCGTCCACGCACTGGATCTGGGCGGCCACCACAAGCAGCCCCCACACCAGTGCCATCGCGAACATCACCAGCACGGGCAGCACCATGGCCGACTCCGCCGTCACGAACCCCTCGTCCGCCGCCCGTTCACGCCTTCGCATCGAGCGCCCGTTTCACGATGGCCTGGAGTTCCGCGCTGACGGCCCCACTGGTGACCACCTTGTAGAGCACCACCGCGAACGCCACCGCCGCGACGATCCCCATCGCGTACTCGGAGGTGACCATTCCGTCGTCCCCGCGCATCGACCGCACCCGGCACATCGTCCTGCACACCAGGGCACCCATCCGCGCCCGTACCGTCTTGTACATCTCAACCCCCGTAAGGATCAGTCCTGTTGATTGCCGTCTGACTGCTCGTACTTCTGCTCGCACGTCTGCTCACCGACCTCTGACCCTCATGGCCCACCCCCTCCCAGCACTCCTCCCGCGAGCCCGATCACGATCGGCAGCACGCCGACGGCGATGAACGCGGGCAGGAAACACAGCCCCACCGGCGCGGTGACCAGTACGGCGGCCTTCCGTGCCCGTGCCGTCGCTGCGCGCCCCCAGTCGGCGCGGGCATCCGCCGCGAGCCCCGCGACCGGCCCGGCCGCCGGCAACCCGGTCACGTCGGCGCGTTCGAGCAGCCGGGCCAGCGCCTCGGCGCCCGGTGTCGAGGCGAGCCTTCGCCACGCCTCGTCCGGTTCGCCGCCGAGCCGTACCTCGGCCGCACCGCGCGCGAGTCCTTCCCCGACGGGCCCGCCCAGTGCCTCGCCCACGGCCTGGGCGGCGATCACGGGACCGGCGCCCGCCGCGATACAGGCGGCCAGCAGGTCGGCGGCGAGCGGTAGTTGCCTTGCCGCCTCGCGCGCGTCGGCCTCCCCGGCACCCATGTCGGCCGGCTGCCGTAGCTGCCAGCGCCACACCCCCGTCGCGACGACGAGCCCGACCACGGCACCGGCGACTCCGCCGACCAGCACCCACCCGGCACCCCCGACACCGAGCACGGGCAGCCACCGCCGCGCGAACTCACGCCTCTCGAACCGCGGACCCTCGACGGTGGCCTCCGGGGCGGCCAGCACTTCTCCGAGCCGCCGCCGCAGTCTCCGTTCGCGCCGCACCGCCGCGGTCCACCGGGCGAGAAAGGTGACCACCAGCGCGGTCCCCAGAACCGCCCCCAGCCTGTGGAAAACTTCTGCGCTCATGCCGCCTCGGCTCCCCGCACGATCCGCGTCGCCCACCACATCCCGACGCCCTCCAGCAGGCCGCCGACCAGCAGACAGCCCAGCCCGGTCCCGGTGTGCAGAAGGACGTGCAGGGGATCGGCGCCGAGGGCGGCACCGAGGCTCAGCCCCAGTACCGGCAACGCGGCGAGCATCCACGCCGTGGACCGCGCTCCCGCCAACTGGGCGCGCAGATCGGCCCGTTGGTCACGCTCGGCCCGCAACGCCCCTTCGAGCCGATCGAGCCCGGCCGCGAGCCCCGCCCCCTGGTCCACGGCCACCCGCCAGCACGCGGCAAGCCCGAGCAGCCCCTCGGCACCAGGTCGCCGGGCCGTCGCCGCGAGCGCCCCCGGCACATCCCCGCCGAACCGGGCCGCCGCCAACAAGGCGGCGTGCGTCTCCCCGAGCCCACCTACCGCCGGAACCCCGGACCCACCCGAGCCGACCTCGCCGACTCCTGCCTCCTGGAAATCCCGCACACCCCGCACCAGCGCCTCCCCCGGCTGGCGCCCGGCCCGCACCTCCCCGGCGACCACCGCGCACAGCGCGATCACCGCGGCCGCCCGCCGCTCACGCACCTGACGCTCCTCGCGGGCCAGCCGCACCCGCCGCAGCAACGGCACCCCGGCCGCCCCCGCGACGACCGGCAGCACCGAGGCCCCCAGTACGGCCAGCACCAGCCCGGCGGCCGCCGCCCACCACTCGAACCCCAGCCGCCCACGAATCCGCCGCAGCTCCCCCAGCAGTCGCCGCCACGGCGGAGGCCCGACTCCCACCACCCCGCCTCCGGCCAGCAGCATCCGCGCCCGCCGGACCCCGGAACGCCGACCGCTCCACAGCCACACGGCCGTCCAGAGGCATCCCACGGCCACTCCCGTCGACCCCATTGACATCTCCCCCATCCCGATCACGTCCTTTCACCGCCCGAAGCGCCCGAAGCGCCCGAAGCGCCCGACCGTCCGAAGCGCCCGGCCGTCCGAACCGCCCGAACCTTCGCGTCGCCGCCGAGCCCTCTCGTCGCCGAGCCCGTCGCCGCCCACCCGCCCAGTCATCCGCCCACCCCCGGTCCCCGCATCGCATCCCCGAGCAGCCCCCGCAGCCGCTCCCACCCGCGCTCGTACGCGAACGCCTCCACTCCCCACCGCAGCGCCGGCACCGTCCGCACCAGCCCCGTGGAATCCCGCTCCAGCACCCGCACCTCGGCGATCCGCCGCCGCCCGGCCCGGTCGCGCACAAGATGCAGTACGACCGACAGCGCGGCCGCCAACTGGCTGTGCAGCGCGGCCCGGTCGAGCCCGGCTGCCGTGCCCAGCGCCTCCAGACGGGCCGGTACGTCGGCCGCCGCGTTGGCGTGCACGGTCCCGCAGCCGCCCTCATGGCCCGTGTTCAAGGCCGCCAGCAGATGCACGACCTCGGGCCCGCGCACCTCACCCACGACCAGCCGGTCGGGCCGCATCCGCAAGGCCTGTCGAACCAGGTCCTCGAGCGTGACCTGCCCGGCGCCCTCCTGGTTGGCGGGTCTCGTCTCCAGCCGGACGACGTGCGGATGGTCCGGCCTGAGCTCCGCCGAGTCCTCCGCGAGCACGATCCGCTCACCCGGCCCGACGAGCCCCAGCAGCGCGCTCAGCAGGGTTGTCTTCCCGGTGCCTGTCCCGCCGCTGATGAGGAAGGACAGCCGCGCGTCCAGCAGCGCCCGCAGCACCCGGTCCCCGCCCGGCGGCACGGTGCCGGCCACGATCAGTTCGTCCAGCGTGAAGGCGCGCGGCCGTACGACTCGCAGCGACAGACAGGTGCAGCCGACGGCGACCGGAGGAAGCACCGCGTGCAGCCGCGTTCCGTCGGGCAGCCGGGCGTCCACCCAGGGCCGTGCGTCGTCGAGGCGCCGTCCCGCCACCGCGGCGAGCCGCTGTGCGAGTCGCCGTACGGCGGCCGCGTCGGGGAAGGAGACCGCTGTCAGTTCGAGCCCGCCGCCCCGGTCCACCCAGACCCGGTCCGGCGCCGACACGAGGACGTCCGTCACCGACGGGTCGGCGAGCAGCGGCTCCAGGGGCCCGCTGCCGACGAGTTCGGACCGCAACCGCTCGGCCGCGCCCAGCACTTCGGCGTCCCCGAGGACCCGCCCCTGCTCCCGCAGCGCCTGTGCCACACGCGCGGGCGTCGGTTCGGCCCCGCTCTCGGCCAGCCACTGCCGTACACCGTCCAGCAGCCCGGAGGCCGTGTCCGCGCCGGCCGCCGAGGACGCCGGAACACCCACCGGAGCTGCCCGCAGCCGCCCCACGGTGCCGACCGGTGCCTCACCCGACCGACGTCGCTCAACGGGACCCGCTGCCGGATCGCCCGCCCGCCTCACCTCGGCAGAGCCGACCCCGGCGCCGTCCACCCGCTCGAACCCGGAAGACCCGGCGGACCCGGCGGGGGACCCAGCGGACCCGAAGGCCTCCGAGAACCCCGAGAACCCGGAGAACCTGGAGATCCCGCTCATGACGACCCCGTCCCCGCCTCGGTCAACGCCCGCTCCCAGAACTCCTTGCAGAACCGCGCCAGTGGCCCCCGTACGGCCGCCCCCGGTGGTGATCCGCTCCCCTGGGGCCGCTGGAGGGCCGATTCGACCGGGACCTCGCCCACCAGGGGCAGGCCCAGCAGGCGGGCCACCTCGCGGTCGTCGAGGCCGGGTGCGTACGGGCCGCGTACCGCCACCCGCAGGTCGCGCAGGACCATGCCGACCGCCGAGGCCACGCGACCGGCCGCGGCGACGGCGCGCAGTTCGGCGGGGACCACGAGGATCCCCAGATCGAGCTGGGCAAGGGCCTCGGTGACGCCGTCGTCGAGGCGGCGGGGCAGGTCCACGACGACGGTGCCGCCCCGGCGCCGGGCCGCGGCGAGCACCGCCCGTACGGCCTGGGGCGGGACGGCGATGCGGTCGCCGCGGTCCCAGCTCAGGACCCGCAGCGAGTGCAGCCGCGGCAGGGACTCCTCCAGGGCACCGCCGCCGACCCGTCCTCGCGAGGCGGCGAACGCGGGCCAGCGCAGCCCTTCGGTGCTCTCGCCGCCGAGGAGTACGTCGAGTCCGCCGCCCAGTGGATCGGCGTCCACGAGGAGTGTGCGCAGGCCCTCACGCGCGGAGGTGACGGCGAGGGCACACGCGAGCGTGGAGGCTCCGGCCCCGCCCCGGCCTCCGATGACGCCGACGGTGAGGGCGGGACGGCCGACGCCCTCGGTGACGTCGGCGATCCGGTCGACCAGCCACTGCTCGCCGTCGGGCAGCATCAGGACGTGGTCGGCACCGATCTCGACGGCCCGCTTCCACACCCCGGAGTCGTCCTGGTCGCGGCCCACCAGCACGACTCCGCGCCTGCGGGCGGCTCCGCGCACCCGCCGTGCGGCGTCGTCGCCCACCAGGATGAGCGGGGCGGCCTCCCAGCTGCCTCTGGGCTGCGGCACCCCGTGATGGACCTCTGCTGTCGCCCCGGCCGCCGCGCACAGGCGGAGCAGATCGTCGAGCAGGTCCTCGTCCTCCGTGACGATCAACGGCCGGCCCGGCCGGCCTCCGGCGGCGGGCCGGCCCTCGTGTGTGACGGCTGCGGTCACGGTCTCCATCCCCCTTCACCGCGCCACGCGAGGCCCTCCCAGGGCCCGCACGGCGCCTCTTCCGCGCGGCCCCTTCGGCCCCGCGATTCCCAGACATGTGAAGAACCGGCAAGCGGTCTCCATATGAACGGCCGATACGAACCGGCCAAACACACCCGACAAACCAGAACCGGCCATGAAGTCGGCAGGAGCGGGACGTGTGGGAATCACGGTGCAGCGATCCGGGAAATCGTGTGGATCTTGGTCGATAACTGTGGACAACTCCGCCCCTGTGAATAAAGGCGTCACCCATACCGGTGAGGACGTACCGCCTGCGTACCGACTTCCACAGAGCACCAGGGCGACTACACTCAGTGACGAATCATGAGCATGCAGAAGAGACGGCCGCAGCCGCCTCGATGCGGTCACACCACCGCGCAAGAAAGAGGAAAAACCCACCCGGACATGCGACGACCCCCACCGGGGGGGAGAGTGGGGGTCGCCTTCACGGCCGACTCGGGGGGGGAGGAGCCGGGCCGCGTTAGCACGGTCGCGAACGATCCGTGACTTCCATGGTGTACCCGAGAGGCCTCTCAGGCAAACCCACGCGCCTCACCTTACGCCGAATGGGCTGCGCCTATGCTCGGGGTCGTGGAAAACCACTCCTTGCCCCGCACAGCCGCCTTCTTTGACCTGGACAAGACGGTCATTGCGAAGTCGAGCACGCTCACGTTCAGCAAGTCGTTCTACCAAGGCGGGCTGATCAACCGCAGGGCCGCCTTGCGGACCGCATATGCCCAGTTCGTCTTCCTCGTCGGCGGTATGGACCACGACCAGATGGAGCGCACCCGCGAGTACCTCTCCGCGCTCGTGCGCGGCTGGAACGTCCAGCAGGTCAAGGAGATCGTCGCCGAGACCCTCCACGACCTGATCGACCCGATCATCTACGACGAGGCCGCCTCTCTCATCGAGGAGCACCACACCGCCGGCCGGGACGTCGTCATCGTCTCCACGTCCGGCGCCGAGGTGGTCGAGCCGATCGGTGAACTCCTGGGCGCCGACCGGGTGGTGGCCACCCGCATGGTCGTGGGCGAGGACGGCTGCTTCACCGGCGAGGTGGAGTACTACGCGTACGGCCCGACAAAGGCCGAGGCCGTCAAGGAGTTGGCGGAGTCCGAGGGCTACGACCTGGAGCGCTGCTACGCCTACAGCGACTCGGCGACCGACCTGCCGATGCTCCAGGCCGTGGGCCATCCGCACGCGGTCAACCCGGACCGCGCGCTGCGACGCGAGGCCCTCGCGCGCGGGTGGCCGATTCTCGATTTCCACCGGCCGGTCCGGCTCAAGCAGCGGCTGCCCGGGTTCGCCGTACCGCCCCGCCCGGCGCTCGTCGCGGTCGCCGCGATAGGAGCGGCGGCAGCGACTGCGGGCCTGGTCTGGTACGCGAACCGGCGGCGATCGACAGTCGCCTGAGGCGATTCCGGCTACTTGACGCCTATTTGAGGATAAAAGTAAAGAACGGCGGCCAGGGGTTCCGCTTGCCCGGGTCCAGGAGTACAAAGGGGTTAACGGCCCGCGAGACCAAGGACATCCGAGAGGATCACCTTAAAACGCATTTGGCCCCACGGACCGAGCATGAACACCGGGCACCCACGCGACGTCGACCCGTCGATTACGGGCCAGCCGCACCAGGGACGGGCAAAGTTCCCGACCTGATGGGCAATATCTCGAGGACGCTTGGTAACACGGTGAACATGCCAGCGGCGGTACGAGTCCTCGTACCGCCGCAACCCTGTTCCAGGGGCTCCACGCCACCCCGCTACGCCGCTCCTCGCTGGAGCGCCTCGCACACCGCTGTCGACTCGCGCGCGCCCAGTTCGATCGCGCTGCCGCAGTGGGCGATCCAGGCGGCCATCCCCTCGGGGGTGCCGGAGACGTAGCCGTCGAGCGCCGCCAGATAGGCAGCGCGGCCCAATTCCGCGTGACCGACCTCCGCGGGGCACACCGACTTCGGGTCGAGTCCGCTGCCGACCAGGACGATCCGCGCGGCCGCGCGCGCGACCAGGCCGTTGTAAGAGACGAAGGGCCGTAGGGCGAGGAGCTCTCCCTGCACGACGGCGGCCGTGACCAGGGCCGGGGCCGAGCCGCCCGCGATGATCAGCCGGGACAGGCCCTCCAGTCGGCCCGAGACCTCCGCCGCGCCCGGCAGGGGCAGCTCGATGAGCGGTTCGTCGACGCCCTCGCCTGCCTGGCGGGGACGCCCGATCTCGTCGCGGTCGGATGCCGCGGCGACCAGATGCAGCCGGGCCAGCACCCGCAGGGGCGACTGCCGCCAGATGGACAGCAGTTGGCCGGCCTCGGCGGTCAGCCTGAGGGCCGCCCCCATGACCCGCGCCTCGTCGTCGACGCCGAAGTCCGAGCGTCGGCGCACCTCTTCGAGGGCCCAGTCCGCGCCGGACAGCGCGGCCGAGCCGCGGGCGCCGCGCAGGGCGGCCTCGGAGGTGATCTCGTTGCTGCGGCGCCGCATCACGCGGTGTCCGTAGACCCGGTCCACGGACTTGCGCACGGACTCCACGGACTCGGCCACGCCGGGCAGCGAGCCCAGGGCCGCGAGCGGATCGGCGTTCGCGCCTGTCGTACTCATGAGTACGACATTACGCAACCCAGCGGCACACCCCTCGATGGAGTGGTCTTCTTCACGCACGACTGCCACATACAGCTATCACTCGACTACTCTTCGTGAACATGAAAATTGCTTTCGCCGGGAAGGGCGGCAGCGGCAAGACGACCCTGTCCTCCCTGTTCATCCGCCATCTCGCGGCCACCGGGGCACCGGTGATCGCCGTCGATGCCGACATCAACCAGCACCTGGGGCCGGCGCTCGGCCTGGACGAGGCGGAGGCGGCCGCGCTGCCCGCCCTGGGCGAGCGGCTGCCGCTGATCAAGGAGTACCTGCGCGGCACCAATCCGCGGATCGCCTCGGCCGCCGAGATGATCAAGACCACCCCGCCCGGCGAGGGCTCGCGGCTGCTGCGGGTGCGCGAGGACAACCCGGTCTACGACGCCTGTGCCACGCCGGTGGAACTCGACGGCGGCATCGTCCGTTTGATGGTCACCGGCCCCTTCACGGACGCCGACCTGGGGGTCGCCTGCTACCACTCCAAGACGGGGGCGGTGGAGCTCTGCCTGAACCACATGGTGGACGGGCGGGACGAGTACGTCGTGGTGGACATGACGGCGGGCTCGGACTCCTTCGCCTCCGGCATGTTCACCCGCTTCGACATCACGTTCCTCGTCGCCGAACCGACCCGGAAGGGGGTCTCCGTCTATCGCCAGTACAAGGAGTACGCCCGCGACTTCGGCGTCGTCCTGAAGGTCGTCGGCAACAAGGTGCGGGGTCAGGACGACCTCGACTTCCTCCGCGCCGAGGTCGGGGACGACCTGCTGGTGACGGTCGGGCACTCCGACTGGGTGCGCGCCCTGGAGAAGGGCCGGCCGCCCCGGTTCGCCCTCCTGGAGGACGTCAACCGGCGTGCCCTGCACCAGCTGCGGACGGCCGCCGACGCGACGTACGACCTGCGCGACGGGCAGCGTTACACCCAGCAGATGGTGCACTTCCACTTGAAGAACGCCCGGTCCTGGGGCAACGAGCGCACGGGGGCCGATCTGGCGGCGCAGATCGACCCCTCGTTCGTCCTCGGCGAGAGCGCGGTGACGACCGCGAGCGTCTGAAGCGACCGCGCTCGCCGACAGGCCGCGTTGGCCAATGCGGCGGCCGCGACCGCCCGTCGGCTACGGCTGCTTGGCCGCCGGTGCCCCGGGTACGCCCTTCGGTGCCGGGGCGGGCCGGCCGGACAGGAAGGCGGCCCAGCCCTGCTTCGGCGCCTCGCCGACCTCCAGAGCGCGCAGCTTCGCCAGGGTCCTCGGGTCCTGGGCGTCCAGCCAGTCGGCGAGCTGCCGGAAGGAGACACAGCGCACGTCGGGCTTGTTGCACACGTACTCGATGGTCTCCTTGACGGCGCGCATATAGGTGCCGCCGTTCCAGGACTCGAAGTGGTTGCCGATGATCAGAGGCGCGCGGTTGCCGTCGTAGGCCCGGTGGAAGCCCTTGAGTAGGCCGTCGCGCATCTGGTCGCCCCAGAACTCGTACTTGCCGGGGTCGCCCTGGGTCCGGGTGCCGGACTGGTTGACCATGAAGTTGTAGTCCATGGTGAGCTGCTCGTAGGAGTGCCCGGGAAAGGGCACGAGCTGCATCGACAGGTCCCACAGGCCCTGCTTCTTCTTCGGCCACAGCTGCTCGTTGACCCCGCTGGTGTCGTAGCGGAAGCCCAGCTCGTCGGCGGCCTTCATGAAGTTCTTCTGGCCCTCCAGGCAGGGGGTGCGGGCGCCGATGAGCTCCCTGTCGTAGTCGAAGGGCAGCGGTGGGGCCTTTGTCATCCCGGTGTTGGTCTTCCAGGACTTCACGAACTTCTTCGCCTGGGCGATCTCGTCCTTCCACTCCGCGACCGACCACTGGCCGACCCCGCCTCCGCTGCCGCAGAAGTGGCCGTTGAAGTGGGTGCCGATCTCGTTGCCCTCCAGCCACGCGAGGCGCAGCTGCCTGACGGTGTCGGCGATGCCCTGCTGGTCGTTGAAGCCGATGTCGGAGCGGCCCGGGGAGTGCTGCGGCGGCTTGTACTCGTCGCGCTTTTCCTCCGGCAGCATGTACACGCCGCTCAGGAAGTACGTCATCGTGGCGTGGTTCGCCTTCGCGACCGCACGGAAATGGGAGAACAGCTTCTGGCTGTCCTCGCCGGCGCCGTCCCAGGAGAACACCACGAACTGCGGAGGCTTCTGACCGGGCTTGAGACGTTGGGCTCTGGGCAGGTGCGGCTGCGCTCCGGTGTACGCGGTGGAGCCGTCACCGATCAGACGGAACACCCGCTTGGGCGGAGCCTGGGCTGGCTTCGCCTTCTGCGGGCCGGCGGCTCCCCCCTCGGAGACGTCGGCGCCGGTCGCGCAACCGGCGAGTGAGGCGGCGCAGACCGCGGCGACCACGGCTCCCGCGGCAATCCTGTGGGTGGCGGCCATGTTCCGCCCACCTTCTTCCTTCTCTCGGGGCAACGACAGCGCCGCCAAGTTCGCACGTGCCCGAGAAGGAATTAGTACGACAAGCCGATGAAATTGCCACTTCACCCATTCAGGTGGGTCCTTAACCCATTTGCCCGGAAAGTCTATGCCAGCCCTTTACTCTGCATTACGATCCATTTACCGAGCGTTGATTCATCCCGCCGCTGCACGCCGTGACCCACGGCCGCGACCCGACCCCCGCCATCGACGGGGGACCACCTGTTCCGCGACCGCGCTGCCCCGGAGGAGACGGGAAAAATGTCAGCCTGTGTTCCCACCCGCGCCACCGACCCGAGCGACTCGCACCACACGAGCCGCAGCCACCCTTCCCACAGCCCCCCGCCGACCCCGCCCCGCCGCTTCCGTGTCGCGGGCGCCGACGTGTCGGCCTCGATCGCGGTCTTCCTGATCGCCCTGCCCCTGTCCCTGGGCATCGCCCTCGCCACCGGCGCGCCCCTCCAGGCCGGCCTCGTGGCCGCCGCCGTCGGAGGGATCGTCGCCGGCCGGCTGGGGGGCTGCCCGCTCCAGGTCAGCGGCCCGGCCGCCGGGCTCACCGTGGTCACCGCCGACCTGATCCACCGCTACGGCTGGCGGACGACCTGCGCCATCACCGTCCTCGCCGGAGTGGTCCAACTGGGCCTCGGCTGCCTGCGGGTGGCCCGTTCCGCGCTCGCCGTCAGCCCCGCGATCGTGCACGGCATGCTCGCCGGCATCGGCGTCACCATCGCCGTCGCCCAGGTGCACATCGTCCTCGGCGGCACCCCGCAGAGCTCCGTTCTCGACAACCTCCGCGCCCTGCCCGCCCAGTTGGCGCACCTGCAGCCCGCCGCCGTCTCGGTCAGCGTGCTGACCCTGACGCTGCTCCTCCTCTGGCCGCGCCTCCCGGGCTGGGCGGGCCACCTCCTGCGCAGGATCCCGGCCGCGCTCGTGGCCGTCGCCGGAGCCACCACCGTCGCCTCCCTCACCGGACTGGCCGTGCCGAAGGTCGATCTGCCGTCCTGGCGCAGCCACGCCCTGGCCGGACTGCCCGAGGGTCCCGTGCTGGGGCTCGTCGCCGCCGTGCTCACCACCACGCTGGTGTGCAGTGTGCAGTCGTTGCTGGGCGCGGTGGCCGTGGACAAGCTGGCGGCCGGCCGCCCCGATCTGATGGCCGCGAGCACCGATCCAGATCGAAGCCCCCGCGTCGGCCGCTCCGAGCTGGACCGCGAACTGCTCGGACAGGGCGCCGCCAACATCGTCTCCGGCTCCCTCGGCGGACTGCCCGTCGCCGGTGTGGCGGTGCGCAGTTCGGCGAATGTCCGGGCGGGTGCCGTCAGCCGGAACTCCACGATGCTGCACGGCGTTCTCGTAGTGATCGCCGCGCTGCTGATGGTCCCGGTCCTCGAGTTCATCCCGCTCGCCTCGCTCGCCGCCCTCGTGATGGCCGTCGGCATCCAGATGGTGTCCCTGCACCACATCCGCACGGTGACCCGCCACCGAGAAGTCCTGGTGTACGCCCTCACCACCCTCGGCGTGGTCGTGTTCGGCGTCCTGGAGGGTGTCTCGCTGGGCATCGCCGTCGCCGTCGGAGTCGCCCTGCACCGCCTCACCCGCACCCGGATCACCCACTGCGAGAGGGAAGGAGTCCATCACGTACACGTAAGAGGGCAGTTGACGTTCCTCGCGGTGCCCCGGCTCAGCCGGGCCCTGCATCTCGTCCCCCAGGGAGCGGACGCCGTCGTGGAGTTGGACGGGTCGTTCATGGACCACGCGGCGTACGAATCGCTGCAGGACTGGCAGAAGACGCACACCGCGCGGGGCGGTTCCGTCGAGCTGACCGGGCGCAGACCGGGCACGCGCATCGCCGAGCTGTCCGATGCCGACCACTGCCGCTGCCGCCCCTGGACGGCCTGGCGCAACCACCAGTGCGAGCGCCCCTACACCGCGCAGCCCACCGGACACGCCGGTGCGTCCGGCGAACGCGGTGCCGCACAGGCTCCGGGCGCGCCCCGCGAGTCGAGCGGGCACGAGCTGGCGCGTGGCATCAGCGCGTTCCAGCGCAACACCGCGCCGATCGTGCGGGGTGAGCTGGCCCGGCTGGCGCGTGAGGGCCAGCGGCCGGACCAGCTCTTCCTCACCTGCGCCGACTCGCGGCTGGTCACCTCGATGATCACCTCCAGTGGCCCGGGCGACCTGTTCGTGGTGCGCAACGTGGGCAACCTCGTTCCCCTGCCCGGCGAGGAGAGCGGGGACGACTCGGTGGCCGCCGCGATCGAGTACGCGGTGGACGTGCTGAAGGTGCGCTCCATCACCGTGTGCGGGCACTCCGGCTGCGGGGCCATGCAGGCGCTGCTCGCCGCCGAGCCGGGCGACGCCCGGAGCCCGCTGAAGCGGTGGCTGCGGCACGGACTGCCCAGCCTGGAGCGGATGGCCGACGGCAGCCGGCCCCGCGCCAGGCTCGCCGGGCGGGCCCCCGCCGACGCGGTCGAGCAGCTCTGTCTGACCAACGTGGTCCAGCAGTTGGAGCATCTGAGCGCCCATGACTCGGTGGCCCGGGCCCTGCGGGAGGGGGAGCTGGAGCTGCACGGGATGTACTTCCACGTGGGCGAGGCCCAGGCGTACCTGCTCACCGGGGCGGCTGGGGACGGGCTGTTCGACCATGTGGAGGCGGCGGCGGACCTGTCGGCGTGAGCCTGGCGGTGTGCGGCCCCTCCTTCAGCCTTCAGGAGCCGCACACCGCCGCTCCCCAGGAGCCGCTCGGCGTCGGCTTCAGCGGGACACAGGGCTCGACATCGGCTGTCTGCGAGGGGGGTCCGGTGATCTGGGCACACGACTGTCAAGGGGTAACCGGGACGGCAGGATCTGCCATGACCAGGACGCACGGTTCCGTCCTCGTGGCGTTCGAAGAGCCGTGGGCTGCGAGCCGCGGCCTGCGGTCCGCCCCGTATCCCCTCCACTCGGGCAACCTTCTCGTCGAGCGTCCGTGCGCCAGACGTCGGACATCGGCGACGCTTCACCCCGTACTTGGGCAGGGGTGTGAAAGGCGTTACAGGCACTGAACTCCGCCTGGTCGGCGTACGTGGGTACGGATGACCATGGTCGACGGACTCGACCCCCACAGGTCTAAACCAATTTCCGGTCGACCCTTGTCATCGCACCCCCGGTCTGATGAGCTGTGGCCTGGGACACAACGGACACCCTGGGAAAGGCAGATGCCGTGAGCAACGAAAGCCTGGCCAACCTGCTCAAGGAAGAGCGCAGGTTCGCACCCCCCGCCGACCTGGCCGCGAACGCCAACGTCACGGCGGAGGCGTATGAGCAGGCCAAGGCTGACCGACTCGGTTTCTGGGCCGAGCAGGCCCGCCGACTGAGCTGGGCCAAGGAGCCGACCGAGACCCTGGACTGGTCGAACCCGCCGTTCGCCAAGTGGTTCCAGGACGGCGAGCTCAATGTGGCGTACAACTGCGTCGACCGGCATGTCGAGGCGGGGAACGGCGACCGGGTCGCCATCCACTTCGAGGGCGAGCCCGGCGACAGCCGCGCGATCACCTACGCCGAGCTCAAGGACGAGGTCTCCAGGGCCGCGAACGCCCTGCTGGAGCTGGGGGTCCAGAAGGGCGACCGGGTCGCCGTCTACATGCCGATGATTCCCGAGACCGCCGTCGCGATGCTCGCGTGCGCCCGGATCGGCGCCGCGCACTCCGTGGTCTTCGGCGGCTTCTCGGCGGACGCCCTCGCCACGCGCATCCAGGACGCGGACGCCAAGGTCGTCATCACCTCCGACGGCGGCTACCGGCGCGGCAAGCCGTCCGCGCTCAAGCCCGCCGTCGACGAGGCCGCCGACAAGGCCGGCAACGTCGAACACGTGCTCGTCGTGCGTCGCACCGGCCAGGAGGTCGCCTGGAACGACAGCAGGGACGTGTGGTGGCACGAGATCGTCGAACGGCAGCCCGCCGAGCACACCCCCGAGGCCTTCAACGCCGAGCAGCCGCTGTTCATCCTCTACACGTCCGGCACGACGGGTAAGCCCAAGGGCATCCTGCACACCTCCGGCGGCTACCTCACCCAGACCGCGTACACCCACCACGCCGTCTTCGACCTCAAGCCGGAGACCGACGTCTACTGGTGCACGGCCGACGTCGGCTGGGTCACCGGGCACTCGTACATCGTCTACGGCCCGCTCGCCAACGGCGCCACCCAGGTCATGTACGAGGGCACGCCGGACACCCCGCACCAGGGCCGCTTCTGGGAGATCATCCAGAAGTACGGGGTGACGATCCTGTACACGGCGCCGACGGCGATCCGTACGTTCATGAAGTGGGGCGACGACATCCCCGCGAAGTTCGACCTCAGCAGCCTGCGCGTCCTCGGCTCGGTCGGTGAGCCGATCAACCCCGAGGCGTGGATGTGGTACCGCAAGCACATCGGCCACGACCGCACCCCGATCGTGGACACCTGGTGGCAGACCGAGACCGGGGCGATGATGATCTCCCCGCTGCCCGGGGTCACCGCGACCAAGCCCGGTTCCGCGCAGACACCGCTGCCCGGCATCTCGGCCACCGTGGTGGACGACGAGGCCAAGGAAGTCCCCAACGGTGGTGGCGGCTACCTCGTCCTGACCGAGCCGTGGCCCTCGATGCTGCGCACCATCTGGGGCGACGACCAGCGCTTCCTCGACACCTACTGGTCCCGCTTCGAGGGCAGGTACTTCGCCGGTGACGGCGCGAAGAAGGACGACGACGGCGACATCTGGCTGCTGGGCCGCGTCGACGACGTCATGCTGGTCTCCGGTCACAACATCTCGACCACCGAGGTCGAGTCGGCGCTCGTCTCCCACCCCTCGGTCGCCGAGGCGGCCGTGGTCGGCGCGGCGGACGAGACGACCGGGCAGGCGATCGTCGCCTTCGTGATCCTGCGCGGCACGGCGAACGCCGAGGACGAGGGCCTCGTCGCCGACCTGCGCAACCACGTCGGCGCCACCCTCGGCCCGATCGCCAAGCCGAAGCGGATCCTGCCGGTGGCCGAGCTGCCCAAGACCCGCTCCGGCAAGATCATGCGCCGCCTGCTGCGGGACGTCGCCGAGAACCGCCAGCTCGGTGACGTCACCACGCTGACGGACTCCACGGTCATGGACCTCATCCAGGCCAAGCTGCCGGCCTCGCCCAGCGAGGACTGACCGGCTACATGAGCAAGGGGGTGCCGGTCACGGGAACGCGCTCGGCACCCCTTTTAGCTAAGCTAAACAAAACAGCGTGACCCCTCAGGTGTGCCGGGAAGTCTGGTCGGCGAACAGTTCAGCCCTGTCCACCGACCGGAGGTCCCCCTGATGCCCGCGCCCACGCGTAAGGTCCTCGGCCGTCTCTCCCTCCCCGAGCGCACCTTCGTCGCGGACGCGCTGCGCACCGAGACGGTCGGCGGGGTGCTCCTGCTCATCGCCGCGGTCGCCGCGCTGATCTGGGCGAACGTCCCCGCGCTGCACGACAGCTACGAAAGCGTCAGCCACTACCACCTCGGCCCCGCGGCCCTCGGACTCCACCTGTCCATCGCACACTGGGCCGCCGACGGACTCCTCGCGATCTTCTTCTTCGTGGCCGGCATCGAACTCAAGCGCGAGCTCGTCGCCGGTGACCTGAAGGACCCCAGGGCGGCCGCCCTGCCCGTCGTCGCGGCCCTGTGCGGCATGGCCGTACCGGCGCTCGTCTACACGCTCACCAACCTCACCGGCGGCGGCTCCCTGTCCGGCTGGGCCGTGCCCACCGCCACCGACATCGCCTTCGCGCTCGCCGTGCTCGCCGTCATCGGCACCTGGCTGCCGAGCGCGCTGCGCGCCTTCCTGCTGACCCTCGCCGTCGTCGACGACCTCTTCGCGATCCTGATCATCGCGGTCTTCTTCACCGCCGACATCGACTTCGCCGCGCTCGGCGGCGCGGCCGCCGGCCTCGCGGTCTTCTGGGCGCTGCTGCGCAAGGGCGTACGCGGGTGGTACGTCTACGTCCCGCTCGCGCTGGTGATCTGGGCGCTGATGTACAACAGCGGCATCCACGCCACGATCGCGGGCGTCGCGATGGGCCTGATGCTGCGCTGCACCAGGCAGGAGGACGAGAAGGTCTCCCCGGGCGAACGCGTCGAGCATCTCGTACGGCCGCTCTCGGCCGGCCTGGCCGTTCCGCTGTTCGCCCTCTTCAGCGCGGGTGTCTCCCTCTCCGGTGGCGCGCTCGGCGATGTGTTCACCCAGCCGGAGACGCTCGGCGTGGTGCTCGGGCTGGTCCTCGGCAAGGCGCTCGGCATCTTCGGCGGGACCTGGCTGACGGCCCGCTTCACCCGGGCCTCGCTCAGCGACGACCTCGCGTGGGCCGACGTGTTCGCCGTGGCGACCCTCGCCGGCATCGGCTTCACCGTGTCGCTGCTGATCGGGGAGCTCGCCTTCGACGGCGACGCGACACTGACCGACGAGGTCAAGGCCGCCGTACTCCTCGGCTCGCTCACCGCGGCCACCCTCGCGACCGTGCTGCTGAAGCTGCGCAACGCCAAGTACCGCAGGCTGTACGAGACCGAGGAGCGCGACGAGGACCTCGACGGCATTCCGGACATCTACGAGGAGGACGACCCGGCGTACCACCTGCGCATGGCGGCGATCTACGACCGCAAGGCCGCCGAGCACCGCCGGATCGCCGAGCGCAAGACGGCCGAGCGGCTTGCCGAAGTGACGGGCGGGGCAGGCGAGGAGGACCACCGTCGGGCATGATCTGACGGGACGGTACAAAAGAAACGGCCCATAGACAGTCACGACCCATACACAGTCCGGCCCATACAGAGTCAGTGAAGAGGGAGACCGCGATGAGCGCACCCGACGGCAGCCCGGTCGGCGCCGAACGCAGCATCGGCCAGTTGTTCGCCTCGGCGACGACCGAGATGTCGGCACTGGTGCACGACGAGATCGCGCTGGCGAAGGCGCAGCTCAAGCAGGACGTCAAGAAGGGCGCGATGAGCGGCGGCGCGTTCAGCGTGGCCGGCGGGGTCCTGCTGTTCTCCCTGCCGATGCTCAACTTCGCGCTGGCGTACGGCATCCGGACCTGGAGCGACTGGAACCTCGCGGTCTGCTTCCTGCTGTCCTTCGCCGCCAACGTCCTCGTCGCACTGGTCCTCGCGCTGATCGGTGTCGTCTTCGCGAAGAAGGCGCAGAAGGGCAAGGGCCCGCAGAAGGTCGCCGCGTCGATGAAGGAGACGGCGGGCGTGCTCCAGAACGCCAAGCCGCATCCGCGCCCCGACGACACCAAGGTCCTGGAGGAGCGGGTCCGCAACACGAAAGCCATCGAGGCTGTGGCACGCTCGTCGTCATGACCGATCCCGCCGCTCCTTCGGCGCAGCAGCACGTCGCCTCTCTCGTACGGCCCGACGGTCCCTGGACGCACCGGGACGTGGCCGCCAACGGCGCGCGCTTCCACATCGCCGAACTGGGCGACGGACCGCTCGTGATGTTCCTGCACGGCTTCCCCCAGTTCTGGTGGACCTGGCGCCACCAGCTGGAGGCGCTCGCCGACGCCGGCTTCCGGGCCGTGGCCATGGACCTGCGCGGCGTCGGCGGCAGCGACCGCACCCCGCGCGGCTACGACCCCGCCAACCTCGCCCTCGACGTCACCGGCGTGATCCGCTCCCTGGGCGAGCCGGACGCCGCGCTGGTCGGCCATGACCTGGGCGGCTATCTGGCGTGGACGGCGGCCGCGATGCGTCCCAAGCTGGTACGACGGCTCGCGGTCGCCTCGATGCCGCACCCCCGGCGCTGGCGCTCGGCGATGCTCTCGGACGTCAAGCAGACCCGTGCCGGTTCCTACATCTGGGGGTTCCAGCGCCCCTGGGTCCCCGAGCGGCGGCTGACCGCGGACGACGGCGCGCTGGTCGCCGAGCTGATCCGGGACTGGTCCGGCCCGCGGCTGCCGGACGACAAGGACGTGGAGACGTACCGCAGGGCGATGTGCATCCCCTCGACGGCACACTGCTCGGTCGAGCCGTACCGCTGGATGGTGCGTTCCCTGGCGCGTCCTGACGGGATCCAGTTCAACCGGCGCATGAAGCGGCCCGTCCGCGTGCCGACCCTGCACCTGCACGGCTCGCTCGACCCGGTGATGCGCACGCGCAGTGCGGCCGGGTCCGGGGAGTACGTCGAAGCGCCGTACCGCTGGCGGCTGTTCGACGGTCTCGGGCACTTCCCGCACGAGGAGGATCCGGTCGCCTTCTCGACAGAACTGATCAATTGGCTGAAGGATCCGGAACCCGATCGGTGACCGATCCGCTGCGCCAGGTGTCCGGATCTGAACACCTGTCCTGCGAACGGCCACTTGCCCGGCGCATAGGCCAATTGGGGGGCGTGGGGGCGGTTATCGACCTTGGGGCGGGGGCACACGTCCGGGTATGGGCTGGACGCACGACTACGGTGACGCGGCACGCAATCGACGCTCGGGCGCTGCCCTGAGCTCCCATCATCAGGGCGGTGCCCCGCAACTGGGGGGCGGCACGGATCTGAGGGTGGGGATCCCGCGCATCCTGCGCCGCCGGGCCCGCTGGGTCTCGGTGCGCCTGCGTCATCCCCGAGGCTGACGCACCCGCCCCAGGGCCCCTCTCACAACGCGCAACTGTCGCTGTCCACCTGCTGGTTCGCGGTGCGCCCCTTGGCGATGTCCTCCTGGATCTCGTCCGCGGTGAGCGCGTACCCGGTGTCGGGGTCGTCGAGCGACTTGGCGAAGACCACGCCGTACACCCTGCCCTCCGGGGTGAGCAGCGGACCGCCTGAGTTGCCCTGGCGGACGGTCGCGTAGAGGGAGTAGACGTCGCGGTCGACGGTGCCGCGGTGGTAGATGTCCGGGCCGTGGGCGTCGATGCGCCCGCGCACGCGCGCGGAGCGGACGTCGTACGAGCCGTTCTCCGGGAAGCCGGCGACGATCGCGCTGTCCCCGCTGGCGGCGTCCTTGGACGTGAACTGCAGCGTGGGCGCGTCCAGATCGGGCACGTCCAGTACGGCGATGTCGCGCTGCCAGTCGTAGAGGACGACCGTGGCGTCGTACTTCCTGCCCTGGCCGCCTATCTGGACGGTGGGCTCGTCGACGCCGCCGACGACATGGGCGTTGGTCATGACGCGCCGGTCGCCGAAGACGAAGCCGGTGCCCTCCAGGACCTTGCCGCAGCTCTGCGCGGTGCCCATGACCTTGACGATGGAGCGCTGGGCGCGGGTGGCGACGGCGCTGTGCGCGAGCTGGGGGTCGGGCGGCTGGACCGCCTTGATCGGCTCGTTGGAGAACGGGCTGAAGACCTGCGGGAAGCCGTTGTCCGCGAGGACCGAGGTGAAGTCCTTGAACCAGGTGTCCGCGTCGGAGGGCAGCACCTCCTGGACGCCGAGGAGCACCTTGGAGCCGCGCACCTCCTTGCCGACCGTCGACATCGTGGTCTGCGCGAGCATGGCGCCGATCAGCCAGGCCACCAGGAGCATCGCCACGACGTTCACGAGGGCGCCGCCGGTGGCGTCGACGGCGCGCGCGGGCGACCAGGTGATGTACCGGCGCAGCTTGTTGCCGAGATGGGTGGTCAGGGCCTGGCCGACGGAGGCGCAGACGATCACGATGACGACGCCGACGACGGCGGCGACCGTGCCGACCTCTGCGTGGTCGGTCAGCGCGTTCCAGACGACGGGAAGGGTGTAGACGGCGACGACACCGCCGCCCAGGAATCCGATCACCGACAGGATGCCCACGACGAAGCCCTGGCGGTAGCCGACGATCGCGAACCACACGGCGGCGACCAGCAACAGGATGTCCAGCACGTTCACCGGTTCGAGCCTCGCCTCATCACTTCGCGTTCACCACAGGTCGGCCGGCCGGGGGCTGTCCCCGGGAAGACACAGCACGGACGCCACCCTGTCATGCGCGCCAGTCGAGCGGGACCTGCTTCTCGCGGTCCCAGGGGCGCTCCCAGCCCGCGAAGTGAAGGATCCGGTCGATGATTCCGGCGGTGAAGCCCCAGACGAGGGCCGATTCGACCAGGAATGCCGGACCTCGGTGTCCGCTGGGGTGGACGGTCGTCGCACGGTTGCCGGGATCCGTGAGATCCGCCACGGGAACCGTGAAGACACGGGCGGTCTCGTTCGGGTCGACGACTCCGACCGGGGTCGGCTCGCGCCACCAGCCGAGCACCGGGGTCACCACAAAGCCGCTGACCGGGATGTACAGCTTGGGCAGTACGCCGAAGAGCTGGACGCCCGACGGGTCCAGGCCGGTCTCCTCCTCGGCCTCGCGCAGGGCTGCCCTCAGCGGCCCGTCGCCCTGGGGATCACCGTCCTCCGGGTCGAGCGCGCCGCCGGGGAACGACGGCTGCCCGGCGTGCGACCTGAGGGAACTCGCGCGCTCCATGAGCAGCAGCTCGGGCCCGCGCTCGCCCTCACCGAACAGGATCAGCACGGCCGACTGCCGCCCCGCGCCGTCCGCCGGCGGCAGGAAGCGGCTCAGCTGGAGCGGCTCGACCGTCTCCACGGCGCGCACCACCGGGTCCAGCCAGCTCGGCAGGCCGTCCTTGCTGAGCGTCACGCCCGTCGTACCGCTCGCCCGTGTCATCGCCACCCCCGTCGTCCTGCCCTGCCCAACGCCCGACGGACCCTAGATCGTTCCACCCGGGCATCACACCTGCCCACCTTCGGGGTCCCCACCACCGAGCGACCCGGGTCTGGACGCCACCCTGTCATGCGCGCCAGTCGAGCGGGACCTGCTTCTCGCGGTCCCAGGGGCGCTCCCAGCCCGCGAAGTGAAGGATCCGGTCGATGATTCCGGCGGTGAAGCCCCAGACGAGGGCCGATTCGACCAGGAATGCCGGACCTCGGTGTCCGCTGGGGTGGACGGTCGTCGCACGGTTGCCGGGATCCGTGAGATCCGCCACGGGAACCGTGAAGACACGGGCGGTCTCGTTCGGGTCGACGACTCCGACCGGGGTCGGCTCGCGCCACCAGCCGAGCACCGGGGTCACCACAAAGCCGCTGACCGGGATGTACAGCTTGGGCAGTACGCCGAAGAGCTGGACGCCCGACGGGACCAGGCCGGTCACATCCTCGGCCACGCGCAGGGCTGCCCTCAGCGGCCCGTCGCCCTGGGGATCACCGTCCTCCGGGTCGAGCGCGCCGCCGGGGAACGACGGCTGCCCGGCGTGCGACCTGAGGGAACTCGCGCGCTCCATGAGCAGCAGCTCGGGCCCGCGCTCGCCCTCACCGAACAGGATCAGCACGGCCGACTGCCGCCCCGCGCCGTCCGCCGGCGGCAGGAAGCGGCTCAGCTGGAGCGGCTCGACCGTCTCCACGGCGCGCACCACCGGGTCCAGCCAGCTCGGCAGGCCGTCCTTGCTGAGCGTCACGCCCGTCGTACCGCTCGCCCGTGTCATCGCCACCCCCGTCGTCCTGCCCTGCCCAACGCCCGACGGACCCTAGATCGTTCCACCCGGGCATCACACCTGCCCACCTTCGGGGTCCCCACCACCGAGCGACCCGGGTCTGGAGCTCTGGCGCAGCTCAAGGCCCTGGTCCCGTTGCGGGCTCCGGTTCGGCTTCGCACTCCGGTCACACTTCGCACTCCGGTCCGGCTTCGCACTCCGCTCCGGCCTGGTTCTTCCGGCCGACCCGGAGCTACGGCCCGGTCCGGCGCGTCCGCCCAACCGGGCGCCCCTGCCCGACCCGGCGCTCCGGACCGACCGGACATCTCAGCCCAGTCCAGCGCCCCAGCCCGGCCCGGCGCTACTTCCCAGGCCGTCGCCCCCGACCAACCCAGCTCTTCCACCCGCCCGAGCGCTCCCGCCCCACCCGAGACCTCGGCCAGGCGCGGCACTCCCGCCCTACGGCAGCACCCAGTTGTCCGGCGCCACCCCGTCCGACCGGCCCTCAGGACACGTCGGCCTGCCCTGCCGACCCGTACCCGTACCCGTGTCCGTGCCCCGCGCGGCTCGGCCCGTCGGCGTGAGCCAGACGGCCGCAGCGCGCAGGCTGCGCCGGTCGGCCGATGCGGCCCGCCGACCCGCACCGGTGCTCCCGGGCACACCGTCCGCATCCTCACCCGCTGGCCCCCAGTGGCGGTGCGGCCTTCCCACCCGCGTCCAGGTAGGCCTGCGGGGGGTTCAGCCGCTGCCCCGGGAAGCCGCCCTTCTCGTACTTCAGGAGCTTGCGCGCCTTCTCCGGGTCCGTCTCGCCCTCGCCGTAGGCCGGGCAGAGCGGGGCGATGGGGCAGACGCCGCACGCCGGCTTACGGGCGTGGCAGATGCGGCGGCCGTGCCAGATGACGTGGTGCGACAGATCCGTCCAGTCGCTCTTCGGGAAGAGCGCCGACACGGCGGCCTCGATCTTGTCGGGGTCGGTCTCGTCGGTCCACTGCCAGCGCCTGACCAGCCGCATGAAGTGAGTGTCGACGGTGATACCGGGCCGCCCGAAGGCGTTGCCGAGGACGACGAAGGCGGTCTTGCGGCCCACACCGGGCAGCGTGACGAGGTCTTCGAGCCGCCCAGGGACCTCACCGCCGAAGTTCTCCACCAGGGCCTTGGACAGCCCTATCACCGACCTGGTCTTGGCCCGGAAGAACCCGGTCGGCCGCAGGATCTCCTCGACCTCCTCGGGGTTGGCCGCGGCCAGGTCCTCGGGGGTCGGGTACTTGGCGAACAGCGCGGGCGTCGTCTGATTGACCCTCAGGTCGGTGGTCTGCGCGGACAGGACCGTCGCCACGATCAGTTGGAAGGGGTTCTCGAAGTCCAACTCAGGGTGTGCGTACGGGAACACCTCCGCGAGTTCGCGGTTGATGCGCCGGGCGCGGCGCACGAGAGCGGTCTGCGACTCGTTCCTCGGAGGCTTCGTGGCAACCGTCTTCGCGGCAACCGTTTTCGCGCCAACCGCCCTGCCCGCAACCGTCTTCGTGGCCGAGGCCTTCTTCACCGGGGCCGCCGCCTTCTTCACGGTGGCCGCCTTCCGCACGGGAGCCGCCTTCTTCGCCGCCGCGTTGACCGCCGTGTTCGCCGTCTTCTTCGCCGAAGCCCTCTTCTCCACCGGAGCCTTCCCTGCCGCTTTTGCCGTTTTCTTTCCGCCTCCGGCGCCCTGTTCGCCCACAGCGGAATCTCGACGGGGAACCACCCGTCCAGCCCCCTTGGCCTGTGCTCTCACCGGCGTTTTGGACACCCGGCCAGCCTAGAGCCCGGCACTGACATACGCGCCGGACCTCGAAGACCGGCCCCCAATTGGACCCCTGCCGCTTACCCCGGGACATGTGTGCGGCATCCTTGTGACAGATCACACTGTTTGGACCGTCCGGCAAAATGGGCACCGGGTTCCCCTGGTACCAAGGGGGAACAAGATCCCCTGAGCAGGTCGACAAGGAGAGAACTCGTGGACGACGTTCTGCGGCGCAACCCGCTCTTCGCGGCACTCGACGACGAGCAGTCCGCGGAACTGCGCGCCTCCATGAGTGAGGTGACGCTCGCGCGTGGTGACTCCCTGTTCCACGAGGGCGACCCGGGAGACCGGCTCTACGCGGTCACCGAGGGCAAGGTGAAGCTCCACCGCACCTCCCCCGACGGCCGCGAGAACATGCTGGCCGTACTCGGCCCCGGCGAACTCATCGGCGAGCTGTCGCTCTTCGACCCGGGCCCGCGCACGGCGACCGCCACCGCACTGACCGAGGTCAAGCTGCTCGGCCTCGGCCACGGTGATCTCCAGCCCTGGCTGAGCGCGCGTCCCGAGGTGGCCTCCGCGCTCCTGCGAGCCATCGCGCGGCGTCTGCGCAGGACCAACGACCAGATGTCCGACCTGGTCTTCTCGGACGTGCCGGGCCGCGTGGCCCGCGCGCTGCTCGACCTCTCCCGCCGCTTCGGCGTGCAGTCCGAAGAGGGCATCCACGTGGTCCACGACCTCACGCAGGAGGAGCTGGCCCAGCTGGTCGGCGCCTCCCGCGAGACGGTCAACAAGGCCCTCGCGGACTTCGCCCAGCGCGGCTGGCTGCGTCTGGAGGCCCGCGCGGTGATCCTCCTGGACGTCGAGAGGCTCGCCAAGCGCTCGCGCTGAGCACGGATCGTCGTACGACGTCGAAGGGCCCTGCCGTGCGGCTGGGCCCTTCTCGTGTCGCCGGGGGTGGCCACGCGACGGACGACACCGACCGCAGTGGACGAGACCCCTCCGCCCCCCGTTCCCCGGCCGTGGTCGGCCACGTTCGGCCCCCACGGGCCGCGCAGTGCCGTAAACGAGCTGTGTCCGGGACCGCCCCCGGGCACAGTGATCGCATGGCCGCCGAAACAGTTCCTCCCATCGCCCCCAAGGGACTCGACGCCCAGGGCTGCATCGAGCGCGAGGGCTCCCTCGGGCGGATCCCGCAGCCCTTCCGCCCGGTCGTCGCCGCCGCGCGCGACCGGGTGCTGGACCTCTTCGGACCGAGGCTGCACAGCGCGTACCTCTACGGCTCGATCCCGCGCGGCACCGCGCGCGTGGGCCGCAGCGACCTCGACCTGCTGCTCGCCCTGCGCGACGAGCCGAGCGACGCGGACCAGGAGGGCGTACGGGAGTTCGGGGAGGCGCTCGACAGGGAGTTCCCGCAGATCGACGGCGTCGGAACGCTGCTGTACGGCCGGGACCGCCTGCTGAGCGACCTGGAACGGCACGACATGGGCTGGTTCGTGGCCTGTCTGTGCACCCCGCTGCTCGGCGACGACCTGGCGGAGTACCTCCCCCGCTACCGCCCCGACTCGCTCCTGGCCCGCGAGACGAACGGCGACCTCGCCCTCCTGCTCCCCCGCTGGCGCGAACGGATCGAGGCGGCGGACTCGGACAAGACCCGGACTCGACTGGTCCGCTTCATGTCCCGCCACCTGGTCCGCACCGCGTTCACCCTGGTCATGCCCCGCTGGAACGGCTGGACGAGCGACCTGGGAGAGATGGCGGAGGTCTTCGCCGCGTACTACCCGGACCGCGCCGACCAGCTGAGAACGGCGGCCACCCTGGGCCACACCCCGACCGCCGACACGGCCGTACTGCGCGCGTACGTCGACGACCTGGGCCCCTGGCTGGCAGCCGAGAACACGCGCGTGCACGGCGTGAAGGCCCCTAGATGAGCCCGTGCTCCTCCAGGTACTCCAGCTGGGCCCGCACCGACAGCTCGGCGGCCGGCCAGAGCGACCGGTCGACATCCGCGTACACGTGTTCCACGACGGCACCGGGCGTCCGGTAGCCGTTCTCCACGGCCGTCTCGACCTGGGCGAGCCGGTGGGCCCGGTGGGCGAGGTAGAACTCCACGGCACCCTGGGCGTCCTCCAGGACGGGTCCGTGGCCCGGCAGGACGGTGTGGACGCCGTCGTCGACCGTCAGGGACCTCAGCCGCCGCAGGGAGTCGAGATAGTCGCCCAGGCGGCCGTCGGGATGGGCCACGACGGTCGTACCGCGCCCCAGGATGGTGTCACCGGTCACGACGGCCTGATCGGCCGGGAGATGGAAGCACAGCGAGTCGGAGGTGTGCCCGGGCGTCGGAACGACCCTCAGCTCCAGCCCGCCGACCTGCACCACCTCCCCGGCGCCGAGGCCCTCCTCCCCCAGCCGCAGCGCGGGGTCCAGGGCCCGCACCTTGGTGCCGGTCAGCGCGGCGAAACGGACGGCGCCTTCGGCGTGGTCGGGGTGGCCGTGGGTGAGCAGGGTGAGCGCGACCCGCTTACCGACGGCCTCGGCGGTGTCGACGACGGCACGCAGGTGCCCCTCGTCGAGCGGACCGGGATCGACCACGACCGCCAGCTCGGAGTCCGGCTCCGAGAGGATCCAGGTGTTGGTCCCGTCCAGAGTCATCGCGGAGGCGTTGGGCGCGAGGACGTTGACGGCCCGTGGCGTGGCGGGGCCCGAGAGGACCCCGCCCCGTGGCTGGCCGGGGAGGGCTGCGGCGTCGGTCATGCGGAGGCTCCACCGGTCGGGATGTGTTTGGTGAACTCGTCGTGCCCCGGCCAGGAGAGCACGATCTCGCCGTCCACCAGCCGGGCCTGGGCGAGCACAGGGGTCAGATCACGGTCGGGCGCGGCGGCCAGCGCGGCGGCGGCACTGCCGTACGCGGTGAGCTGCCGCAGTGTGGCGATGGTGGGCGGCATCATCAGCAGCTCGCCCTTGTCGTAGCCGTCCGCCGCGTCCTGGGGCCGGATCCACACCGTACGGTCGGCCTCCGTGGAGGCGTTGCGGGTGCGCTGGCCCTGAGGGAGGGCGGCGACGAAGAACCACGTGTCATAGCGACGGGGTTCGAACTCGGGCGTGATCCAGCGCGTCCAGGCCCCGAGCAGATCCGACCGCAGCACGAGCCCCCGACGCTCCAGGAACTCCGCGAAGGACAGATCCCGCGCCACGAGAGCGGCCCGGTCCGTCTCCCACTCCGCGCCCGTGGTGTCACCGACCACCGACTCGGCCGTCGGCCCGGCGAGCAGGACGCCCGCCTCCTCGTACGTCTCCCGCACGGCCGCGCAGACGATCGCCTGAGCCGCCGTCTCGTCCACCCCGAGCCGAGCCGCCCACCACGCGCGCGTGGGGCCCGCCCAGTGGATCTGGTGCTCGTCGTCACGGGGGTCGACACCACCGCCGGGATAGGCGTAGGCGCCTCCCGCGAAGGCCATCGAGGCCCGTCTGCGCAACATGTGCACGACGGTTCCGGTCGCCGTGTCCTTCAGCAGCATCACGGTGGCGGCACGTCTGGGCACGGCCGGCCGAAGCGAGCCGTCCGCGAGCGCGCGGATACGGTCCGGCCATTCCGCTGGGTACCACTGCCCGTTTGCCATGGCCGGAGGCTAACTCCTGACGGGCGGATGTTCGAGAGGGGCCCCGCGGGCAGCGGCGCTGGGCTTGAACAGGGCGCCTACGGGGATGCCGGGTCAGCTCGTCGGGCGGCTGCGGGCCGGTGGGGGCTGGTCGCGCAGTTCCCCGCGCCCCTAGG
>NZ_JBHVYZ010000032.1:87934-96987 GCF_042880295.1 Streptomyces sp. NPDC058307 | reverse complement strand
GGGGGGGCGGGGGTACAACCACCCAACCGCTGGCGCGGGCCTCCCCCGGGGGGGGTGGGGCCCGGGGGGTTACAGCCGCCCGGCCGCCCCACCGCGGCGATCTGCCGGCAGTAGAAGTCGGTGGTGTTCCGGGTGTGCCGGCGCATGAGCTCCTCGGCGCGGTCGGGGGCGCCCTCGCCGATGGCCTCGATGATCCTCGCGTGCTCGTTCCAGGCGTCCTTGCCGCGGGGCTTGGCGATGGGCATGTAGTACCAGCGCACCCGCAGATCGACCTGGGGGATGAGTTCGGCGAGGACCTCGTTGCGGGACAACAGGGTGATGTGGCCGTGGAGGGCGGCGTTCGCCTCCACGATGGCCCGCGCGCCCCCCGCCGCGAGGGCGGTCAGCCCGGTCTGCTGGAGCTCCCACAGGCGGGCGACGTCGCGGACCGTGGCGTACTGGGCGGCGCCCCGCGCGGAATGGGTCTCCAAGAGAGCCCGGACGCTGAGGAGTTGGGCGCACTCCTCGGTGGTGGGGGAGTGCACGAACGCCCCCTGAGAGGGGCGCAGGTCGACCCAGCCCGCGGTCTGGAGCCGCTGCAGCGCCTCACGGATCGGCTGCCGGCTCACCCCGAGACTCTCCGCCAACTCGGCCTCGACGAGGTGCTGGCCAGGTATGAGCGAGCCGTTGACGATCAGCTCGGTGAGAGCCTCGTACACCGCCTGACGCAGCGGAGTGGGCCTGCTGATCGAGCCACGGGTTGTCACGGTGGGCGTATGGGGCATGGCCCTGTCTCCCTCGTTCGACTGGTGGGGCCCGGAAATTGCACGGCCGGAGCCCTGGCGGCGACCTTCCCATGCAGAATACTGTATGCAATCATTGTTCGACAGTGGACCAGCAGCCACGCAGCAGCCACGCCCAAGGGGGTCGCCCCGTGTCGTACCGCACCGCTCTCACCGAAATCCTGACCGGCGTAGTCGGACCCGCCGCCGAAGCGACGGCCCTCCAGGGCCGGTTCCCTCGCGGTGCCGTGACGGCCCTCGGCCGCGCCGGACTCCTGGGACTCACCGTCTCCACCGAACTCGGAGGCGGGGGACAGGGATTGCCTGCCGCCGTCGACGTGGTGGCGCGGACCGCGCGTGTCTGCCCGGCGACGGCGGCCGTGCTCCGGTCGCACTACACGGCCGTCGCCGTCATCGAGGCGTACGGCGGCCCCTGGCTGCGCGCCGAGATCGCCGCCGGACGTCACCTCGCCAGCCTCGCGCTCGCCGAGTCGGAGGCGGAGGCGGAGTCGGAGTCGGAGTTGGGGGCGCATGCGGAGCCGGCATCGGAGGCCGAGGGTGACGGGCCGACGGCGGAGACCCAATTCCTCGTGCCGCGCTCCGTGGCCACCCGCTCCGGTGAGGTGGTGGCCCTGCGGGCCCGCAAGCAGCGGGTGGTCGCGGCGGGGGAGGCCGACCTCTACGTCTGGTCCTCCCGGCCGCTCACCGCCCCCGACGGGCTGACGCTCTGGACGGTCCCGGCACACGCCCCGGACCTCTTCGTCCCGGCACGGCCCGGCGCCGCCGGCCCCCGCGGCAGCGCGACGTCCACGGTGTTCGCCGATCCGGTGCTGGTCCCCGCGGAGGCGATGCTCGGCGTCGACGGACGCGGACTCGACATCGTGCTGCGCACGGTCCTGCCGTGGCTGCTCGAACTGCGGGCCGCCGCCGAGACCCACCGCCCACCGGCCCCCGATACGGCCATCGACCAGGCTCTCGACCCGGCCCTCGACCTCGGGAGCGCCCGCCGCCCCGCAGACTCCCTCGCCGCGTCCTGAACCCGTGCCCGCGAAGACGTCAGTTCTGGTTCGCCCTGGCCGCGATCTGCCTCCGGTAGAAGTCGGTGGTCCGTTCGGTGTGCTTGCGCATGACCTCGCCCGCCTGGTCCGCGTCGCCCTTGGCGATGGCCCTGATGAGCTGGGTGTGCTCGTTCCAGGCCTCCTTGCCGCGGGGCTTGGCGATGGGCGTGTAGTACCAGCGGACCTTCTGGCCCACCTGGGCGATCAGTTCGGCCAGTACGGCGTTGTCGGCGACGGCGGTGATGAAGTCGTGCAGCGCGGTGTTGGCGGAGACCAGCCGCTCGACGTCGCCGTCGGCGAGAGCGGCGATGCCGTCCAGTTGGAGTTCGTCAAGACGAGTGATGTCCTCGGGCTTCGCGTTCTTGGCGGCGAGCTGCGCAGAGTAGGTCTCCAGGACCGCCCGGACGCCGAGGAGCTGGGCGGCCTCCTCCTCCGTGGGGGAGTGGACGAAGGCCCCCTGGGCGGGCCGCAGATCCACCCAGCCGGCGGTCTGGAGCCGCTGGAGGGCCTCACGCACCGGCTGGCGGCTGACGCCGAGGTGTTCGGCGAGCTCGGCCTCGACCAGGTGCTGGCCGGGCTTGAGGGAGCCGTTGATGATGAGCTCGGTCAGGGCGTCGTACACGGCCTGACGCAGTGGTGCCGGGCGGGTGACGCGCCGGGACGCTGCGGCCGTGAGTGCCTCGCGCATGGTTGTCCCGTTCTGCCGCCGGTGTCGCCGGACGGCGGCTTTGCCGAGTGGGGGCCGTTCGGAGGGTCGCCGAAGGCCGCGTCAGCATACAGGTTTTGGTATGCAACATGGCGAGTCTCGGTCCGGGCCTCCGCCCGGGCCTCCGCCCGGGCCTCCGTCCCGGTCCCCGTCCGGCAGGTTGTGTATACAGAAGCCTGTATGGAGTATGGTCGGAGTCTCCTGCACCCCTCGCCGGGGACCCGCGTGACGGAAGGCGAAGCGATCATGACGACCAGCGGGAGTAACGTGACGGTCGAGAGCGTGGTCCGGAAGGTGGTGGCCCGTCACCGGGGCGAGCGCGGTGCGCTACTTCCCGTACTGCACGCCGTCCAGGCCGAGTTGGGCCATGTGCCGCAGGAGGCCGTGCCGGTGCTCGCCGAGGAGCTCAACCTCTCCCGGGCGGACGTCCACGGAGTGGTGACCTTCTACCACGACTTCCGCCGCGAGCCCGCAGGCCGCACCACCGTGCGCATCTGCCGCGCCGAGGCCTGCCAGGCCCTGGGCGCCGACCGACTGGTCAGCTTCGCGCGCGAGTCCGGACTGACCCTGGGGGAGACCACGGCGGACGGTTCGGTCACCGTCGAACAGGTCTTCTGCCTCGGCAACTGCGCGCTCGGGCCCTCCGTCGAGGCGAACGGACGGCTGTACGGACGAGTTGGCCCCGCCCAGCTGGGCTCGATCCTCAACGGGACGGTCTCCTCATGAACAACCCCTCGCACGACACTGCCACTGCCACTGCCACCGACACCGCCACCGTCTACGTCCCCCGCGACTCCGCGGCCAGGTCCGTCGGCGCGGACGAGGTCGCTCAGGCCCTCCAACAGGCCGCAACCCGCGGGGACTTCGTCCTGGACGTCGTACGCAACGGATCGCGCGGCATGCTGTGGCTGGAGCCCCTGGTCGAGGTGGTGACCCCGCAAGGACGCGTCGGCTACGGCCCGGTGGCCCCGGAGGACGTCGACGGACTCCTGGCCGCGGGCATGCTCGACGGCGCGGACCATCCCCTCCGGCTCGGCATCGTCGACGAACTGCCCTGGCTGGCACGCCAGAACCGGGTCACCTTCGCCCGGGTCGGCGTGACCGACCCCCTGTCGGCCGAGGACTACGAGGCGCACGGCGGCCTCGCGGGACTGCGCGCCGCCCTGGACCTCGCCCCCGCGGACGTGGTCGCCGAGGTCACCGCGTCCGGACTGCGCGGCCGCGGCGGTGCCGGATTCCCGGCCGGCATCAAGTGGAAGACCGTGCTCGACTGCGCCGACGAGCTGAAGTTCGTGTGCTGCAACGCCGACGAGGGCGACAGCGGGACCTTCGCCGACCGGATGGTCATGGAGGGCGACCCGTTCATGCTCATCGAGGGCATGACCATCGCCGCACACGCGGTCGGAGCGAGCGAGGGGTACCTCTACATCCGCTCGGAATACCCGGACGCGGTGGCCACGATGCGCCGGGCGATCGGGATCGCCCGCGAGCACGGCTGGCTCGGCAGGAACATCCTCGGCTCCGCCCTCGACTTCGACCTGCACGTCCGCGTCGGCGCCGGCGCGTACATCTGCGGCGAGGAGACCTCCATGCTGGAGAGCCTGGAGGGCAAGCGCGGCATGGTCCGCGCGAAACCGCCGATCCCCGCGATCGAGGGCCTGTTCGGCAAACCGACCGTGGTGAACAACGTCCTCACCCTCGCCACCGTGCCCGTGGTCCTGGCCGAGGGCGCACAGGCGTACCAGGAACTCGGCGTCGAACGATCCCGCGGCACGCAGGTCTTCCAGCTCGGCGGCAACATCGCCCACGGCGGCATCGTGGAGACCGCCTTCGGCATCACCCTGCGCGAGCTCATCGAGGAGTACGGCGGCGGCACTCTCTCCGGACGCCCCGTGCGCACCGCACAGGTCGGCGGTCCCCTCGGCGCCTACCTGCCGACGGAGATGTTCGATCTGCCCATGGACTACGAGGCGTTCGCGGCCGCCGGGGCGATGGTCGGCCACGGTGGCGTGGTCGTCTTCGACGACAGCGTCGACATGGCCGCGCAGGCCCGCTTCGCGATGGAGTTCTGCGCCGAGGAGTCCTGCGGCAAGTGCACCCCGTGCCGGGTCGGCGCGGTGCGCGGCGTCGAGGTCATCGACAAGATCGTCGCCGGCACCCACCGGGACGAGAACCTCGCCCTGCTCGAAGACCTCTGCGACCTGATGACCGAGGGCTCGCTGTGCGCGATGGGCGGGCTGACCCCGCTGCCCGTGCGCAGCGCCCTCACCCACTTCCCCGACGACTTCCTCGGCGGCCGTCGACTCCTGGACATCCAGCCCGTACAGGTGACGGGCCGAAGGACGGAGGACACGGCATGACGCTGCTCAAGGAACCCGACTTCGGAACGCCCGAGAGGCCAGGACCGGCGACGGTGTCCGTCGAGGTGGACGGCCTGCCGGTGACAGTCCCCGAGGGCACCTCGGTGATGCGCGCGGCCGCGCAGGCCGGCGTCGACATCCCCAAACTCTGCGCCACCGACAGCCTGGAGGCCTTCGGCTCCTGCCGCCTGTGCGTGGTCGAGATCGACGGCCGGCGCGGCACCCCGGCGTCCTGCACCACCCCGTGTGCCGACGGCATGAAGGTCAGCACCCAGACCCCGAAGGTGGAGAAGCTCCGCCAGGGCGTCATGGAGCTCTACATCTCCGACCACCCCCTGGACTGCCTGACCTGCCCGGCCAACGGGGACTGCGAACTCCAGGACATGGCAGGGGTGGTGGGCCTCAGGCAGGTGCGCTACGGCTACGAGGGCGCCAACCACCTCGACGCCGAGAAGGACACCTCCAACCCCTACTTCGACTTCGACCCGTCCAAGTGCATCGCCTGCTCCCGCTGCGTCCGCGCCTGCGGCGAGGTCCAGGGCACCTTCGCCCTCACCATCGAGGGCCGCGGCTTCGACTCCAAGGTCTCGCCGGGCGCCGGCGAGACCTTCATGGACTCCGAGTGCGTCTCCTGCGGCGCCTGCGTCCAGGCCTGCCCGACCTCCACGCTCCAGGAGCGTTCGGTCGTCGAACTGGGCATGCCCACCAGGTCGGTGGTGACCACGTGCGCGTACTGCGGGGTCGGCTGCTCCTTCAAGGCCGAACTGCGCGGCGACGAACTCGTGCGCATGGTGCCGTACAAGGACGGCGGCGCCAACGAGGGCCACTCCTGTGTGAAGGGCCGTTTCGCCTTCGGCTACGCCACCCACCCCGACCGTCAGCTCAGGCCCATGGTCCGCGAGCGGATCACCGACCCCTGGCGCGAGGTCGACTGGGACGAGGCGATCGGTACGGTCGCCCGGCGGATGCGCGAGATCCAGGACCGTTACGGATCAAGCGCGATCGGCGGGATCACCTCCTCGCGGTGCACCAACGAAGAGGTCTACGTCGTACAGAAGATGGTTCGCGCGGCCTTCGGCAACAACAACGTCGACACCTGCGCCCGCGTCTGCCACTCCCCGACGGGATACGGCCTCAAGCAGACCTTCGGCGAGTCGGCCGGCACCCAGGACTTCCGTTCGGTCGCCGAGGCCGACGTCATCGTGGTGATCGGCGCCAACCCCACCGACGGGCACCCGGTGTTCGCCTCCCGGATGAAGCGAAGGCTGCGTGAGGGCGCCAAGCTGATCGTGGTGGACCCGCGCCGCATCGACCTCGTCCGCTCCCCGCACATCGAGGCCGAGCACCACCTCCAGCTGCGGCCCAGCACCAACGTGGCCGTCGTCAACGCGATGGCGCACGTGGTCGTCACCGAGGGCCTGGTGGACCGGTCCTTCGTGGACGCGCGCTGCGAAGGCTTCGACGACTGGGCCGAGTTCGTCGCCCGCCCGGAGAACAGCCCGGAGGCCGTCGAGGAGATCACCGGCGTACCGGCCGCCCAACTCCGGGCCGCCGCACGGCTGTACGCCGAAGCACCCAACGGGGCCATCTACTACGGCCTCGGCGTCACCGAGCACAGCCAGGGCTCGACCATGGTCATGGGAATGGCCAACCTCGCGATGGCGTGTGGAAACATCGGCCGCGACGGCGTCGGCGTGAACCCCCTGCGCGGCCAGAACAACGTGCAGGGCTCCTGCGACATGGGCTCCTTCCCCCATGAACTCCCCGGCTACCGCCATGTCTCCGACGACGCCGTCCGTACCGTCTTCGAGAACCTCTGGGGCGGAACCCTCCTCGCCGAACCGGGACTTCGCATCCCCAACATGTTCGACGCGGCCATCGACGGCACCTTCCGCGGCCTGTTCGTGCACGGCGAGGACATCGCCCAGTCCGACCCCAACCTGAGGCACGTCACCGCAGCCCTCGAAGCGATGGAACTCGTCGTCGTCCAGGACCTGTTCCTCAACGAGACGGCCAAGTTCGCGCACGTCTTCCTGCCCGGCGCGTCCTTCCTGGAGAAGGACGGCACCTTCACCAACGCCGAACGCCGCATCAACCGGGTACGCGCGGTGATGAAGCCGAAGACCGGCAAGCATGAGTGGCAGATCGTGTGCGAGATCGCCACCGCCATGGGCTACGAGATGTCCTACGACCATCCCGGCCAGATCATGGACGAGATCGCGTCGGTCACGCCGACGTTCACCGGGGTGTCCTTCGACCTCCTCGACAAGCTCGGCAGCGTCCAGTGGCCGTGCAACGAGGAGGCGCCCGAGGGCACGCCCATCATGCACGTGGACGAATTCGTGCGCGGCAAGGGCAAGTTCGTGGTCACCTCCTACGTGCCGACCACCGAACGCAGCACCCGGCGCTTCCCGCTGGTCCTCACCACGGGCCGCATCCTCAGCCAGTACAACGTCGGCGCCCAGACCCGCCGCACCGGCAATGTCGCCTGGCACCCCGAGGACGTACTGGAGCTGCATCCGCACGACGCCGAGGTCCGCGGCATCAACGACGGTGACATGGTGACCCTGGCCAGCCGCGTCGGGCAGACGACTCTGCGCGCGGAGCTCTCCGACCGCCTGCCGACCGGGGTCGTGTACACCACGTTCCACCACCCGGTCACCGGCGCCAACGTCGTGACCACGGAGAACTCCGACTGGGCCACCAACTGCCCGGAGTACAAGGTGACCGCCGTACAGGTCGCGCTCGCCCGTCCGGACCGGTCGAGTGACACCGAGGCCGCTGACACCGAGGCCGCCGGGAACGACCTCGTGACGGCGGTGGACTGAGATGACGGCGACCGTGCCGGCCGAGTGCAGGATGGCCAACGACATCGCCAGGAACCTCGGTCATCTGCCGGGGGAGGAGGCCGCCGAGGCGATCGCGGGGCACATCGGCAGGTTCTGGGACCCGCGCATGCGCACCCGGCTCCACGAGTTCGCCGACGCCGGAGTGGACGGCCTGGACCCGCTGGTGGTGGCCGCGGTGAAGCTCCTGCGCTGACCGGTGCGGTCTCCTCCCTGTACATCGCCCCAGACTGCATACAGTATGGAGCCAGTGGTCCGGTGGGCAGGGAGGAGCCGCTCATGCTGTTCCGGCAGCTCGAATACTTCGTGGCGGTGGCGAGGGAACGGCACTTCGCCCGGGCGGCGGAAGCCTGCTACGTCTCCCAGCCCGCGCTCTCGGCGGCGATCGCCAAGCTGGAGCGCGAGCTGAACGTCACGCTGATCAACCGCGGCCACAACTACCAGGGCCTCACCCCCGAGGGCGAGCGGCTCGTGGTGTGGGCCAAGCGGATCCTCGCCGAACAGGACGCCTTCAAGGCCGAGGTGGCCGCCGTGCAGTCCGGCATCACCGGAACCCTCCGCCTCGGCACCGACCCGACCGCGTCCACGACCCTCGCCCTCCCCGTGGCCGCGTTCTGCGCGGCACACCCCCTGGCCAAGGTCCAGGTCCGCTCAAGGCTCTCGACCAAGGAACTCCATCGCCAGCTGCGCGACTACGAACTCGACGTGGCCATCGCCCACTTCGACCCGGACGACCAGGACGGCCTCCAGATCGTCCCCCTCTACCAGGAGAGATACATGCTGCTGGTCTCAGACGACCAGCTGGTGGCCCAGTCCGCCACCGTGTCCTGGGCGGACGCGGCCCAGTTGCCGCTCGCACTGCTGACGCCGGACATGCGGATCCGCCAGATCGTCGACACGGTGTTCGCGGAGAAGGGGTATGTGGTCACCCCGCAGGTCGAGACGGACTCGATCGCCTCCCTCTACGCGCACGTGGGCGGCGGTGGCTGGGCGAGCATCGTGCCGCACACCTGGCTGCGCGCGATGCCGGTGGTCGGCCGGACGAGAGCTCTCCCGCTGGTCGACCCGGAGGCCGGCGCCCAGGTCTCGGTGGCCATCCACGCGGCGACCCCCGGCTCGGTCGCCGCCCGGGCCTTCGTCAACGCGGCGACAAGCCTGTCCCTGGACGACTTCTTCGCCCGCCCCCTCCCCGCGGAACACCGCGTGCGCTGAGCCCCACCGATCCCGGTACGGCCTCGCGCCCGTACCGCCATCCGTCCCAGTCCGCGTCACGGCCGAGCGCCGGGCGCCGACCGCCGAGCACCGCGTGCGCCGAACTCCCA
>NZ_JBHVYZ010000032.1:0-87838 GCF_042880295.1 Streptomyces sp. NPDC058307 | reverse complement strand
GTACCCATCCGTCCCAGTCCGCGTCACGGCCGAGCGCCGGGCGCCGACCGCCGAGCACCACGTGCGCCGAATCCCCACCGAGCCCGGTACGGCATCGCGCCCACACCGCCTTCCGACCCGGCCCGTGTTCACGGCCGAGCGCCGAGCCCGCCGAGCACCGAGCCCGCCGAGCACCGAGCCCGCCGAGCACCGAGCCCGCCGAGCACCGCGTGCGCAAAGCACGGCGTGCCGCCGAACCCGCCCACACCTCACGTCACGGCACGTACCGCGCCTGTACCGCCTTCCGGTCCAGGCCTCCCTTTGCCGTGTACGGCAGCGCGGCCACCAGCTCCAGCCGGTCCGGTACCTCGAAGGGGGCCAGCCGGTCGCGGCAGTACCGCAGGATCTCCTCGCGCCCGATGCCGTCGACCTCGCGCACGACCACCGCGGCACCCACCCGCTGCCCGTACACCGCGTCGGGGACCGCGAACACGGCCGCCTCCGCGACCCCCGGGCACCCGGCGAGGATGTCCTCGACATGCTCGGGCGAGATCTTCTCCCCGCCCCGGTTGATGAGGTTCTTGATCCGCCCGGTCAGCGTCAGATACCCGTCCTCGTCCAGCGTCCCCAGATCACCCGTGCGCAGCCATCCCCCGACGAAGGTGCGCGCCGACTCGTCCCCGTCGGCCAGATAACTCCGGGCGACCGTGGGCCCCTGCACCCACACCTCGCCCTCCACGCCCGCCGGACACGCACGTCCGCCGCGGTCCACGACCCGCACCGCGACCCCGGTCGGCCGGCCCACCGACCCCTGCCGGAGCGGCCCCCGCTGCGGCAAGGGCTCGCTCGTCGCCTGGTGCGAGGACTCAGTCATGCCGTACGCGGACAGCAGCGGCGCGCCGAACGTGCGCTCCAGCGCCCGCTGTGTCGCCGTGTTCAGGGGCGCGCTGCAACTGCGGACGAACCTCAGCGGCGGCACCTGCGGACCCGGATACTCCCGCTCGGACCGGTCCAGAAGGATCTCGTGGATGGCCGGCACCGCCGTGAACCACGTGGCGCCCACGGTGCGCATGTCGTCCCAGAACGTGCCCGCCGAGAACCGCCCCCGCTCGGGCAGCAGCACACAGCCCCCGCTCGCCAGGGAGGACAGCAGCGCCGCGAACAGCCCGTGGCCGTGGAACAACGGCATCACCGCGACCGTCGCGTCACCGGGTCCCAACTCGTAGGTGCCACAGATGTTCCGGAGAGAGGCGGCCACATTGGCATGGGTCAGCGGGACCATCTTCGCCCGGTCGGTGGTCCCGGCGGTGAACAGCACGAGGGCGTCCCGTTCCGACAACTCACGTGAGCCGCCCATGACTTGAGGTACGGCGCACACGCCGGGTTCGAGCACCACCGCAGCCGTCCCCGCCCCGGACACGTCCACACGCAGCGGCCACGCGGGTACCGGGAGCGAGCCGACACCGGAGGCCGACGCGTCGAGCAGGACCGCCCGCGCTCCCAACGACGTGAGCCGTGACGAGAGGTGCGGCGCGGGCAGCGCCGGATCCAGCGGAGCCGCGACCAGCCCCGCCCGCGCCGCCCCGAGCAACCCGACCACGAACTCGGCCGTGTTGGCGCAGATCAGACCGACCGCGTCACCGCGGCCCAGCCCCGCGCCACCCAGCCGCGCAGCCATGTCGTCGGCCAGGGTCGCGAGGGCGCGGTACGACAGCTGCACCCGCTCACCGGTCACCACCAAGGCCCGGGCGTAAGGGCGTTCGCGCACCTGCCGGTCGAGCAGGTCGACGAGGCCCGTGACCTCCACAGGCCGGTACCGGTCCGCGTCACGCACGGATGCCGCGGCCGGAACGGCCATGACCCCACCCCCTCGCACAGCTCCGACGAAACATCCTCTGCGAGCGTGCGGTGGCACCCGGTGGACGTCCAATACCCGCTGGCGAACGGCCGATAGCAGCTGTCTATCAAGCCAGTCGCCAGGCCCCTGACCAGCCCTCGATAGACGCCGTTTATCGGCTGGTCGCCGATGGGTCTTGGACGCGGACGAGCGCGCTGCCGATGGTGAGAGAAGTAGCCGCTCCGGCAGGACCTGCCCAAGGAGGACCTCGGACCATGACCGCTCCCTCGACCCTGGAGACCGCGGCAGCAGCCGACGTTCCGACCGAGCTCACCGACGGGTACCACCTGGTCGTCGACGCGCTCAAGCTGAACGACGTCGACACGATCTACGGCGTGGTCGGCATCCCGATCACCGACCTGGCCCGGCTCGCCCAGGCGCAGGGCATCCGCTACATCGGCTTCCGCCACGAGAGCAACGCCGGTCACGCGGCCGCCATCGCCGGCTACCTCAACAAGAAGCCCGGCGTGGCCCTCACGGTCTCGGCCCCGGGCTTCCTCAACGGCCTGGTCGCGCTGGCGAACGCGACCACCAACTGCTTCCCGATGGTCCAGATCTCCGGCTCCAGCGAGCGCCACCTCGTCGACCTCAAACAGGGTGACTACGAGGAGATGGACCAACTCGCCGCCGCACAGCCCTTCGTGAAGGCCGCCTACCGGGTCAGCCGGGTCGAGGACATCGGCCGCGGCATCGCCCGCGCCCTGCGCACCGCGATCTCCGGGCGCCCCGGCGGCGTCTACCTCGACATCCCCGCCGCGGTGCTCGGCGCCATCATGCCCAAGGCGGAGGGCGACCGGACACTGAGCCGCCTGGTCGACCCCGCCCCGCGCCAGCTGCCGGCACCGGAGGCGGTGGACCGGGCGATCGAGCTCCTCGCCTCCGCCGAGCGCCCGCTGGTGGTGCTGGGCAAGGGAGCCGCGTACGCACAGGCCGACGCCAAGGTACGGCAGTTCATCGAGTCCACCGGCATCCCCTACGTACCGATGTCCATGGCGAAGGGCCTGCTGCCCGACGACCACCCCCAGTCGGCGGCCACCGCGCGTTCCCTGGCGCTGAAGAAGGCCGACGTCGTGATGCTGATCGGCGCCCGCCTCAACTGGCTCCTCGGGCACGGTCAGACAGGCTGGAACCCCGACGCCAAGTTCGTCCAGATCGACATCGACCCCAAGGAGATGGACAGCAACCAGCCCATCTCCGCCCCCCTCGTCGGGGACATCGAGTCGGTGCTCGACGCACTCGCCGAACGCACCAAGCCCGGGCAGATCACGGCCCCTTCGGCCTGGCGCGAGGAGCTCGGGGCGCGCTCGGCGCAGAACGTCGCCAAGATGGCCGAGCGGCTCGAAGCCGACCCGCACCCCATGCAGTTCATGGGCGCCCTGAAGGCCGTACGCGACGTCGTGCACACGCACCCGGAGACGTACATCGTCAACGAGGGCGCCAACGCCCTGGACATCGCGCGCAACGTCATCGACATGCACGTGCCGCGCCACCGCCTCGACAGCGGCACCTGGGGCGTCATGGGCATCGGCATGGGCTACGCCATCGCCGCCGCCGTCGAGAGCGGCGCCCCGGTCGTGGCCGTCGAGGGCGACAGCGCCTTCGGGTTCAGCGGCATCGAGATCGAGACGATCTGCCGGTACCGGCTGCCCGTCGTCACCGTGATCATGAACAACGGCGGTGTCTACCGCGGCGACGACACCAACCCGTACGACGACGCCCCCTCGCCCACGACCCTCATGTCGGCCGCCCGCCACGACCTGCTCATCGAGGCGTTCGGCGGCAAGGGCTACCGGGCCACCACACCCGCCGAGGTCACCGCCGCCCTCACCGAGGCTCTGGCGTCCGGCGGTCCGGCGCTCATCGACTGCGTGATCGACCCCTCGGCCGGCACCGAGAGCGGCCACATCTCGCACCTGAACCCCAAGGGCATCACCGTCGGCAACATCACGCCGGCCACCAAGTGACCACGTACCTTCACGAAAAGGAAGCACACATGAGTGAAAAGCCGCTCGCCGGAATCAAGGTGATCGACTTCACGGGGGTCCAGGCCGGTCCCGCCTGCACGCAGATGCTCGCCTGGTTCGGCGCCGACGTCCTGAAGGTGGAGCGCCCCAACGGCGGCGATGTGACACGCCGTCAGCTCAGGGACATCGAGGACCTGGACGCCCTCTACTTCACGATGCTCAACAGCAACAAGCGCTCCCTCGCCATCAACACCAAGACCGCCGAGGGCAAGGAGGTCCTGGAGAAGCTCATCAAGGACGCCGACGTCCTGGTGGAGAACTTCGCCCCGGGCGCCCTGGACCGCATGGGCTTCACCTGGGAGCGCATCCAGGAGCTCAACCCGCGCCTGATCTTCGGGTCGGTCAAGGGCTTCAACGACCAGTCGTCCTGGAACGACCTCAAGGTCTACGAGAACGTCGCCCAGTGCGCGGGCGGCGCCGCCTCCACCACCGGCTTCTGGGACGGGCCGCCCACCATCTCCGGCGCCGCCATCGGCGACACCAACACCGGGATGCACCTGGCGATCGGCATCCTCACCGCGATCATCGACCGCGGCAGGACCGGCCGGGGGCAGAAGGTGTCCGTCTCCATGCAGGACGCCGTGCTCAACCTCTGCCGCGTCAAGCTGCGCGACCAGCAGCGCCTGGAGCGGGTCGGCTACCTGGAGGAGTACCCGCAGTACCCGAACGGCGAGTTCACCGACGTGGTGCCGCGCGGCGGCAACGCGGGCGGCGGCGGCCAGCCCGGCTGGGTCCTCAAGTGCAAGGGCTGGGAGGACGACCCGAACGCGTACATCTACTTCACCGTCCAGGAGCAGAACTGGAAGCGCACCGCCGAGGTGATCGGCCGCCCCGAGTGGGCCGAGGACCCCGAGTACGCCACCGCGCGCGCCCGCCAGTCGCACATCTTCGAGATCTTCGAGGAGATCGAGAAGTGGCTCGCGGACAAGACGAAGTACGAGGCGGTGAACATCCTGCGCGAGTGGGAGGTGCCCTGCGCCCCGGTGATGAGCATGAAGGAGATCGCCTACGACGAGGACCTGCGCAGGAGCGGCACGGTCGTCGAGGTCGAGCAGAAGGGCCGCGGCACGTATCTGACGGTCGGCAGCCCGGTGAAGTTCTCCTCCTTCAAGCCGGAGGTCGTCGGCGCCCCGCTCCTCGGCGAGCACAGCTCCGAGGTCCTGGTGGAGCTGGGCTACGACGAGGAGACCATCGGCCGGCTGAAGGAGAGCGGGGTCATCGTCTGAGCGGCACAGTGAAGGGGCCGTGACCTGTGAGGTCACGGCCCCTTCACCATGGTCCGGCGCTGCTCAGACCGAAGCCTCGGCCCGGCGCCGCATCATTTCCCGCTCCCGCTCGCGCCGCGCGGTGACGTCCCGGATGACCGCGCCGCAGTAGGTGCTGCCGTCGGGGCGGGGCAGCAGCACGACGCTGAACTCGATGGACAGCTTGCGGCCGTCGGCGGCCAGCGCGGGCACGCTGAGCAGGTCCGCGTCGCCGTACTTGCTGGATCCCCGTTCCATGGCCGCGTCGAAGCCTTCCTGGTGCCGCTTGCGGTGCCTCTCGGGAATGATGACGTCCAGGCTGCGACCCGCCACGTCGGCCGCCGGGAAGCCGAAGATGCGCTCCGCCCCCCGGTTCCAGTAGCGGATCAGCCCTTCGCTGTCGATGATCACTATGCCGTCGGGTGCCTGGTCTGCCATGCCCAGCACCACCGCGGAATCCAGATCTTCCATGTCGCCTCCGAGCCGGAGTCATTGGTGGCAACAGTATACATGTTAATCGTATACAGAATACGACCACAGTGTCCCGGGGTACCGCCGGACGACGGAAACGCAGGTGAAGGGCACTCCCAAAGCTTGGTATTGTTGTGCGTGTCGCCGCGGGGAACACCCCCGCCCAGGCGGCAGACACCTCGTCCGGGTGGCGGAATGGCAGACGCGCTAGCTTGAGGTGCTAGTGCCCTTTATCGGGCGTGGGGGTTCAAGTCCCCCCTCGGACACCAGTAGAGACCCCACGTCATGTGGGGTCTTTCGCGTTGCCCGGCTACGGTGCGGGCGGCGAGCCCTGGAACGAACCGCCGGAGATGTCGCGCGCCTGAATGACGGGCCCGTGGAACGTCCCTCCGCTGATGTGGTTGCTCATGTCCGTGTCGGCCGTTCGCCGGGCCTGCTCCCACCAGTCCTCCAGGCCGCGGCGGAAATCGGCGTCCAGTGCCGCCCTGACGGCCAGCGCGGTGCTCAGCGCATGCGCCCGTGCGCCGTCCTCCGGTGTCCGCGCGAGGGCGACCAGTTCGGACTCGCCCGAACTCACCGAGGGTGCCTCTTCGGTGTCGGACTCCGTTCCGCCGTGACGGAACGGGCGTCGCACCAGCCTGACCAGACCGTCCCATGCCTGTCGCCCGGCCTCTCCGCCGAGTCCTCCGGCCCACGCTGCGAGCAGGGCCACCGATATGGGATCCATGGGGCGCACTCCTTGTCCTGGAAAGGTGGAGCAGGGGATGGTGCGGCGACAGGAAGCGCTTTCGTCGCCGCACCGAACTTACTCAGGCGCGAGAGGCCGCGGCGGTTACGCTCGAAGGGATGCAGATATTCGCGACGAACGCGAAGGTGGAGAAGCCGATGAGGACTGCGGCCGCGCCGCGGAGGGCGAACTTCAGGGTCTTGCTTTGGGGCATTCTTCTTCCTGCTCCAATTACTGGTCAGTAGGCATGCTGTTCTGCCTGCCTTGCAGGAAAGTGAATACATCCTTCGCCGCCGATCACGCAAATCGCGAGGCTTTCTCCCGTGAAGGACTGTTCGGTGAGTCCTCCGTCTGATAGGCGGCCTGTACCGAGAGCAGGCTTTCCCGCGCTCGTGCCGCTTCGTGTGCCGCCCCCACGCGGTCGGCCACCTCGACGGCCTCGGTGAGGTGTGCGACGGCCGAGGCCTGGCGGCCGAGCCGGTGTTCGGCGAGCCCCAGCGCGTGGAGCGCCTGCCCCTCCTCGTGGGCGGCACCCACGCTTCTGGCGAGGTCGAGAGCGTGCTGCTGGCGGGTGGTCGCCTCCCCGAAGCGTCCTGCCGTGTACAGGGCCTTGCCCATGGCGTGCAGGGTCTCCGAGGCGTTGCGACGGTCGCCGGACTTACGGAAGGTCGCGAGGGAATCGTTGAAGAGGTCCAGCATGAGGGTCAGGTCGTCGGGTGATTTCATCGTGCTGGCCAGATTCACCTGGGTAATGGCCCGCTCGGAGGGGACCCCCGTTTCCCTGAGCACTTCAAGGGCCTTCTCGAGCAGATGGCGTGCACGCTGTGGATCGCCCGTGCGGAGAAAAAGGTCGGAAAGATTATTGAGGACATGCGCGTACTCACGCCTGTCGCCGGCGCTCTGGAAGTCGGTGAGCGCCGTGTCGAAATATTGTCGGGACTCCTCGAAATTCCCCAGATACAGGTTGGTTATTCCGAGGTTGTTCCGTGCGCGGCCCAACTGCCACGGATCGCCTGACAAGAGCCGTTTCCGCAGGGTCTCCCGCTGGAATTCGAGCGCCTCGGAAAGCCGGCCGAGATTCCAGTGCAGTACGCCGAGCCGGTGCAGGGCCTCGGCCTCCGCTTCGGCCGCACCGAGTTCCCCGGCGTCGACGAGCGCCCGGCGCAGAGCGGTGTGAGCCTCCTCGTAGCGGCCCCCCTGGGACAGGCTGTTCCCGAGGTCGATCGACGCGTGGACCGCTCGGTGCCGTGTCCCGGTGCCCTGCCAGTACTCGACCGCGCCGGCGTGGGCGCGCTGGGCATCGGCGGAGTGGCCCTCGTCGTCGAGGAAGGCGGCCAGTGCGCTCGCGAGCAGGGCGGCCGGTTCCGCGCGCCCGCCCGCACGGCAGTGACGTTCGGCCGCCAGCAGCGCGGAGCACTCCGCAGCGAGCCACCTTCGAGCCGTGAAGGGATCTTCCCATGAAGGGAGTTGATACGGAGAGGAGGTGAGGGGACGGTCCAGTCGCAGACGCCGTGGGTAGATCATCCGGTCCGCCGCATCGGATGCCTGTACATAGAAATCGATCAGTCGGGCGACCGCCCGGTCGCGCGCCGGTTTCGGATCTTCGGACAGGGTGAGGGCGCGCGCGTATTCGCCGAGGAGATCATGCAAGGCGAAACGTTCGGGCGCGGGTTCCCTGACGAGATGAGCGTCAAGAAGGCCTTCCAGGGCGTCCTCCGCGGCGGTCACCGGAAGACCGGCCAGGGCCGCCACGCCGTACACGTCGATATCGGCTCCGAACCGCAGTCCCAGGAATCGGAAAACTGTTTGTTCCTCGATCTTGAGTGTGCGGTACGAGACGTCGAAAGCCCGGCCGATCTCTCCTCGGGTGCCGTCGCGGATTTCCTTCAACCGGCCCTGTCCGTGCGTGAGTCTGCGCAGGAGGTGGGCCGTCGTCCAGGAGGGGCGGGAGGCCAGCCGGCCCGCGACGAGCTCCACGGCCAGGGGCAGATGGCCGGCCAGCCGGACGATGTCCGCCACCTCGTTGTGCCGGTGGGTGCGCTCTTCTCCCGCCACGGTCCGGAACAGGGCGATGGCATCCCGCGGCGGAAGCACGTCCAGCTGGATCGAGCGGATGCCGGGCAGGCCCGTGAGCCTCCGGCGGCTGGTCACGATGATTATGGACTGTGAGGCACCCGGCAGGAGTGGGCGGAGCTGTTCGGGGCCGGCGACGTCGTCGAGGACGACGACGGCGCGGCGGTTGGCGAGCAGGCTGCGCCACAGTCCCACGAGGCCCTCCCGGTCGTGGGGGAGAGCGGAGGCGGGGACCCCGAAGGCGCGGATGAGTGCGGTGAGCGCGGCCTCGGGAGTGAGCGGAGACGACTCGAAGGCGTGAGTGCCCAGGTCGAGATGGACGGCACCGTCCGGAAAGTGCGGCGCCAAGCGCCTGGCGGCATGCAAGGCGATCAAGGTCTTGCCCACCCCGGCCATGCCCGACACACTCTGGAGCGCGATCACCGACGCCGCCGAGCCCGCGGTGGCGCTGCGCAGAATGGTGGCCAACTCCGCCTGTCTGCCGACCAGTTCGCCATGGCTGGGCAGTGTCTGCGGGGCGGACACCGCGGATTCTGCGCGGGGGAGCAGGGCCTGGACGGGGGCGCCGTCGAGGATGAGCCTCTGTAATCGGGTCAGTTCCTCGCCGGGATCCGCGCCGAGGTCCTCACGCAGACGGCGCCGTACGGAGTCGTAGACGCGCAGTGCGTCCGCCTGGCGCCCCAAGGCCGTAGGAGGCGGTCATCAGGCGGCCGGCGACCAGTTCGTCGGTGGGGCGCTCCGCGAGGAGGGCGGTGAGGTCGGGTACGAGGTCGGCGAAGTGACCGTTGCGCAGTTCGGCGGCGGTGCGGATCAGCTGTGTCGGCAGCCGTCGCTCCGTGAGCAGGCCGCGGATGTGCTCCGCCCACTGTCCGGGCAGTCCTGCCAGGGGCTCTCCGCGCCAGAGCTCCTCCGCCTCGGCCAGGAGCCGGAGGGCCTCGGTGTCGTTGCCGCCGTCGCTCAGCGAGCGGGCCTGGGCGGTCAGGCTCTGGAAGCGGTGGCAGTCCACGCGGTCGGCGTCGAGTTCGAGCGTGTAGGTGTGGGCCTGCTGGACGAGTCGTTCACCGGCGCCGATGAGGCGCAGGCGGCGACGGATCCGGGCGACGTAGGCGTGCAGGCTCGCGCCCGGCCGGCCGGGCGGGGCGTCGTCCCACAGCCGGTGGACCAGGGTGTCGAGGGAGACCGGTCGGCCCACGTTGTATGCGAGGGCTGCGAGCAGCAGGCGTTCCTTGGCCGAGCCGAGTGCGTCGACGTGTCCGGCTCCGCGCAGTTGGACCGGTCCGAGTACGCGAATCTCCCACTCCACCAGTGCCTCCGTCCAACGGCCGGCCTGTGCTCGGTGAAAGCAAGAGTCGCATGCGGTCAATAACTGTTCAAATAAGAACTCTAGTTGGACTTAATATTGGCCAATTCCTTCTGATCAGGCTGCTAACTGGACTTGATTGGTCTGGTTCAGGGACGTGACGGGTAGGACGCGGGTCACCGGCGCCGGACCGAGGGGGAAAGTCGCGCATGGACGACGTGACGGCCGCGGAATTGCCGGCCGCTCTGGCGGTGGCTCTGCGCCGCCCCGAGGTGCGGCGGGCGCTCGTCCGGCTCGTGGAGGAAGGGTTACCGCCCGCGCTCGCCGACTCGGTCCTGGACCGGATCGGCCAGTACGCCTCGGGCCCACGGGCCGGAGCGCAGGTGCGGGAGTTGGCCGACCTGCTGGTGCGACAGGCGGGCTCTCGGCCCGGCTTCACCGACGGGTTGGCCGCCTGGGTCGAGGCTGCTCTTGGTGCCGGAACCGTCGACCGGCACGACGATGTGGCCAACACCGTCGGCGCGTCGGCCACGGTGAGCGGCCCGGTGGTCCAAGCACGCGACATCACCGGCGGTGTGCACTTCCATCCGGCGCCCCGCCCACCGGCCGCAGCAGCTGATGTGTTGCCACGACAACTTCCGCCGGTCCCCAGCCACTTCACCAACCGGCACGACGAACTGGCTCGACTGGACCGTCTGGTAGGCAGCCCATGCGACAGCCCCGTGGTCGCCGTCGTGAGCGGCCCGGCCGGCGTCGGGAAGACCACCCTGGCAAGACGCTGGCTGCTGGCGCGGGCCGACTCCTTCCCCGACGGACAGCTGTACGCCGACCTGCGTGGCCACTCGCCCGACGGCCCCGCCCGCCCCGGCGAACTGCTCGGGCACCTCCTGCGCTCCCTCGGTCGCACGGAGGTGCCCGCGGAGCTGAACGAACGGGCCGCGCTGTGGCGTTCGGTCACCGCCGGCGCCCGGATCGCCCTCCTCCTCGACAACGCCCTCAGCGCCGCCCAGGTGCGTCCCCTGTTGCCCGGTTCGGTCGCCGCCGTCACCGCGGTGACCAGCCGGAACCGGCTGACCGGCCTCGGACTGGAGGGCGCCGTCTTCGTCCCCCTGAGCGTTCTGGCGACCCGGGACGCCGTGGAACTGCTCAGCCGCAGACTCGGCGCGGAGCGGGTACGCCGGGAACCCGAGGCCGCGCGGGCCATGGCGCGTGCCTGTGCGAACCTGCCGCTCGCCGTATGCGTGGCGGGCGCCCGCCTGGCGGCTCGGCCACGTCAGCCACTGGCGGCGATGGCGAGGGCACTGAGCGACGCAGAGGGAACCGGCCCGCTGGACGCGCTCCGAGTGGGAGGCGAGTCCGCCGTGCGCGCCGCGCTCCAGGAGTCGTACCGGGTTCTCGCTCCGGAACCGGCCGCCGCCTACCGCCGCCTGAGCCTCCTGCCGTTCACCGTGTTCACGCCTCCTGTCGCGGCAGCCGTCAGTGGCACGGGGCCCGACGAAGCAGACCGTCTTCTGGACGAACTCGCGGAGGCGAACCTGGTGGAGGACCTCGGACCGGATCCACGGACCGGGCTCGACCGTTACCGTTTCCATGACCTGCTTCGGGCGCACGCCCGGGAGTGCGCGGATGAGGCCGAGACGGAGAGGGACGTCTGCGGTGCCCTGCGCAGAGTCGTCGACTTCTATCTGTCGGCCGCCACGGCCGCCGAGACCCTGCTGACCCCCAGCCACCGCACCCTGAGCCGTGATTACGCCGGTCGGCCGGTTCCCCCGCCGTTCACCGACGCCCCCGGTGCGCTGTGCTGGCTCGACGCGGAACGCGATCACCTGATGGCCGTCCTGCGCACCGCCGCGGACCGCGGCTGGCATGCCTCCGCCTGGCAAATCGCCGACGCGATGTGGCCGCTTTGTCTGCGTCTGCGCCCCTATGAGCTCTGGATCGAGGCGCACGAGATCGGCCTCGCGGCGGCCCGCCGCGCGGATGACCGGGACGGCATCAGCCGCATGCTGACCTCGGGCGGCACCGGCCTGCGCAACGTGGGCCGTCTCGAGGAGGCCCTGTCATGGTTCCGGCAGGCACGGGAGCTGGCCCGTGAGGAGGTGGCCCGCCGCTCCGAGGGCGAGCCGCTGAAGGCGGCCCGCCGCAATGAGGCCCAGGCGCTCCACGGCCTGGGTCAGACCTACCGCCTCGCCGGGCGGCTGGCCGAGGCGGGCACCCACTTCGCCCGGGCCCTGGCTCTGCGGGAGGAGATCGGCTACCAGCGGGGCGCCGCCCTGACCCGGCTCAGCCTCGGCGACACGGCCCTGGCGGCCGGCCGGCCCGACGAAGCCGTACGGCAACTCGAGTGCGCCCGCACCGAGTTGACGGAGCTGAGCGATCCCTATGACGCCGCCCGGGCCTTGGCTCTGCTCGGCCGGGCGCTGGCCCGCCGCGACGGCACCCGGCACGAGGCCGCCGACCGCACGCTCCTGCGGGCCCTCGCCGAGTTCGAGGAGACCGGCTCGGTGCACTGGCAGGGGCATGTGCTGGAGATGCTGGGCGAGGCGGCCGAGGAGCGGGGCGACGTCGAGCGGGCCAGGGACTGGTACGCCCGGTCCCTGGCCCGCTACCTGCCGGTCAGCGACAGGGACCGGGACCGGCTGGAGAGGCGCCTGCGTGCCCTTGGCTGAGCCCGGGCTCCGGCCCAGCGGGCGTCGCCGTCTGGCCGGGCTCCGGCCCAGCGGGCGTCGCTGCCTGCCCGGGGGCGTCCCGGGCCACAGCGAGGAACCCGCCGCCAAGCCGGGGGACCAGCACCAGGACCGCGCCCGGATAGCGGCACAGCGTCAGCGCGGACAGCCGCAGCGCCGCCGCGACGGGCAGGGGCCGGGTGCCGTACAGCACGTCGGCGCACTCGCGCCACACCTCGGCCACACCACCGTCCAGGGAGACGGCGAGCAGGTCGTTCACGCCGGCACCTGGTTCCGGCCCGTGTCCCACAGTGCCGCCGGGAGCGGGACCACGGACAGCGACGGCTCGCGGGCCGGCTCGCCCAGTCCGAGCAGCCGGTACATGAGCCGACGGGTGTTGCGCCCCGCGCGTCCGGGCTCCGAGGAGATGCGGCGCGCGATCCGGTCGTACCCCGTGGCCGGACGAGCGGTACGGGCGTACGCGAGCTGTTCGGGCAGCGCGTCGGACGGAGTCAACGCCGGTGCCAACGCGGCAAGTTCGGCACCGGGCGAGGCCGGGTCGACGTCGTCCGCAGGGAACCGTGCGAGCAGGACCGCCGCCTGGGTGAGGGTGGAGTAGAGCGTCACGGATCCGTGGTCGCCCAGAACCCAGTCCGCGGCGATGATCAAGGAACGCCAGTCCGTGTCGGGCGGTACGACCGCGATGCCCCGCCGTTCGGCCGTCGCCAGCCAGGACCGCACCTGCCAGATGCCGTGCCAGGACCAGACGTTGGGGTGTACCAGGACGGCGATCCGGTACTCCGCCGCCGGGAGTTCGGTGAGCAGCCTGGGCAACAGGGCGTCGAGCCGGTTGAAGGCCGACCCGGTGCCCCAGGTGGAGGAGACCACCACCAGCTTCTGTCCGCGCCGCACACCCAGCGCGGCCCGGTACCGAGGGCGCAGCGGCAGACTCGTGACGATCCGGTCGTACGTCGCGTCGCCGACCACCTCGGCGACGGGCAGTGCCTCCGGGCAGCAGCGACGCAGCCTGGCCAGGTCGTCGTGGTGGGCCAGCGCCAGCGCCCGGGGGACCACTCGCCCGTCACGCATGAGATAGCGCCTGCCCAGCCCGCCCACGGTACGTGCCGCTCCCGGATCGCGGCCGTCGGCGATCCGCGACAGCTTCATGTGGCCCGCCCCGTGCGGCAGCCGCAACAGCGGGCCGCGCAACCCGTGCACCCCCTGGGAACCCGCGGCCAGCACCAGGTCGAACCGCATACGGAGCGCCTGCTCCCAGGGCAGCACGCTGCCGTCGGGCAGGGGCCCGGGGACGGCACGGGCGGCACCCGCGTTGAACGCGTGCGGCGCGATGGTGAAGTACACCTGCAGGCGCAGGTCGGCGGTGAGCAGAGGCAGCAGGTCCCCCAACCGCCGGCCGTACACCTCGGTGTGGACCACGACCAGGACACGCTTGCAGCCGGGCAGCGTCAGCCACTGGCCCCTGTCGTCCCCGGCGGTGACCGCGGCGGTTCTCGGTGTGTTCTCGGTGTCGTGCCTCATCGGTGCCCCCGTTGTCGAGTGATCGCGGATCGCGGATCGTTCGGTGCGGGGGTGCCCCCGCGCTGCGTCGGAAGCCTTGCCATCGCCTTGAAGAATCCTTGCAGCCCTGGTGAGGGTCCGTCCGGGGCGGGACGGCGAAATCCGGTTGACCCGGCTCGTCCGCCGGGCGCTCAATACACGGCATGGCCGACATCCAGGGCACATACGACGACCTGTTCTCCGCCGTCCCCGACAAGCTGGCGGCGCTGCTGGACGAGGGGGACGTCGGCGGCTCGGTGGCCGTCTTCGTGGACGGGGAACCGGTGGTCGACGTCTGGGGCGGATTCGCCGACGCCGACCGGACGGCCCCGTGGGAGCGGGACACGATCACCAACGTCTTCTCCACGACCAAGACGATGACGGCACTGTGCGCGTTGATCCTCGCCGACCGCGGCGAGCTCGATGTGGACGGCCCGGTCGCCCGGTACTGGCCCGAGTTCGCCGCCGCCGGCAAGGAGCAGGTGCTGGTACGGCACCTGCTGTCGCACACCGCGGGACTGCCCCACTGGGAGGGCCCGGTCGAGGAGCTCTACGACTGGCCGGCCGCCACCGCCCGGCTCGCCGCCCAGCCGCTGCTCTGGGAGCCGGGCACCGCGGCCGGCTACCACTCGCTCACCCAGGGCTTCCTCGTCGGCGAGGTCGTGCGCCGGATCACCGGCCGTACCGTGGGTGACTTCCTCGCAGAGGAGGTGGCAGGCCCCCTCGACGCGGACTTTCACATCGGCCTCTCCGCCGAGCACGATCACCGCGTCGCCCTCACGGTCCCCCCGCCGGGCCGGGACGAGGACTACACCGCGGGTGCCGCCACGCCCGGCCCCGACGCGACCCCCGCCGCCGGCACCGCCCTGCGCGTCCGGGACGGAAACAGCGTGGCGTGGCGGCGCGCCCAGATTCCCGCCGCCAGTGGCTTCGGCAACGCCCGTTCCATCGCGCTCGTCCAGTCCGCGCTCGCCTGCGAAGGAACCGTCCGGGGCGTACGGCTGCTGTCGACCGCCGGTGCCGGGCGGGCCCGGGAGGAGCAGTTCGCCGGCGAGGACCGGGTGATCGGCATGACACAGCACTACGGCCTGGGCTACGGCCTGTTCGGCGGCACCTTCGGCTGGGGCGGCTGGGGCGGATCCCTCGTCATGATCGACCCCGACGCCCGCATGGCGGTGGCGTACGCGACCAACCAGATGCGCGAACCCGCAGAGGACACCCGCGGGTTGGACCTCGTCATGTCGGCCTACGACGGACTCCAGGGCCTGCGCCGCTGACCGCGGAAAACCCCGTGCGCGGCCCCGGCCGGCTCCCTACACTCGCCATGACCGGACAGGACGAGTGAGGGGAGTACGGCCGTGTGCATGCGCACCGCTGTCGCCGTCCCCCGGGCGTCGTACGACGTGATCCTCGTGTCCCCGCCCCTCCGGTGCCCGCTGCGCGGCCGGCACCGGACGCCCGTGACGCCTGTCTGAACGGCCAAGTACCCGAGTAGCGCGCCAGTTCGAGCACCTAACTGACGTGCCGTCATGCCGTCGTACGGGCCCATCGCGCCGCCCTGTCATCACCCCACCCGAAAGGCCCTGGGCCGTGCGTACCACCAACAATCCCAACCCGCTCGCCGTCGTCCGCAACCTCGGCATCCTCGCCCACGTCGACGCCGGCAAGACCACCGTCACCGAGCGGATCCTGTTCGCCACCGGAACCACGCACAAGCGCGGCGACGTTCATGACGGCACCACCGTCACCGACTTCGACCCGCAGGAGCGGGACCGCGGGATCACCATCTTCGCGGCGGCCGTGAGCTGCGCGTGGGACGGGCACCGACTCAACCTGATCGACACCCCGGGGCACGTCGACTTCGCCGACGAGGTGGAGCGCTCGCTGCGGGTGCTCGACGGGGCGGTCGCGGTGTTCGACGCGGTCGCGGGCGTGGAGCCGCAGAGCGAGTCGGTGTGGCGGCAGGCGGACCGGCACGGTGTGCCGCGGATCGCCTTCGTCAACAAGCTGGACCGCGCGGGTGCCGACCTGGACACGGCTGTCGACTCCATCCGGCAGCGGCTGCATCCGGCCCCGCTGGTCGTGCAGTTGCCCATCGGCAGCGAGGACGGCTTCACCGGAGTCGTCGATCTGGTCCGGATGCGGGCGCTGACCTGGGCGGACGGCACTGTGGCGGAGGGTCCTGTTCCGGACGGTCTGCGCGAGGAGGCGCTCAGGCGTCGCCGAACGCTCGAGGAGGCGGTCGCCGAACGCCACCCGGCCGCCCTGGAGGAGTTCTGCGACCGGGAGACCCTGTCCCAAGGCACCCTCACCGCCGCCCTGCGGGACCTCACCCACAGCGGCGACGGCGTGGTCGTCCTGTGCGGCTCGGCGTACCGCAACCGCGGCATCGAGCCGTTGCTGGACGCTGTCGTGGCGTATCTGCCGTCGCCGCTCGACGTGCCCGCCGTACGCGGTGAGAACGGCGAGCAGCGGCCCTGCGACCCGGCGGCGCCCTTCGCGGCCCTGGCGTTCAAGGTGACCGCCACCGCCACGGGACGGCTGACGTACGTACGTGTGTACTCCGGAACGATCGAGAAGGGAGCCACCGTGTGGGACGCGGGCGCGCGGCGCACCGAGCGCATCGGACGGATCCTGCGCGTACAGGCGGACCGGCACGCCCCGTTGGAACGGGCGGCCGCCGGCGACATCGTCGCCGTGGTCGGGCTGAAGTCGGCCCGCGCCGGCTCGACCCTGTGCGCGCCGGACGCCCCGCTGGTGCTCGAACCCCCCAGTGCGGCCGAGCCGGTCGTGTCAGTGGCGGTCGAGCCACAACGGGCCGTCGACACCGATCGGTTGGCCACGGCACTCGCCCGGTTGGCCGAGGAGGACCCGTCGCTCGTCGTCCGCACCGACGCCGAGACCGGCCAGACCCTGCTGTCCGGCATGGGTGAACTGCATCTGGAGGTCGCGGTGGAGAAGGTGCGGCGCGAGCATGGCCTGACGCTCAACGTCGGCCGCCCGAGGGTGAGTTACCGCGAGACGGTTGGGCGCGGGGTGTCCGGCCTGGTCTTCCGGCACGTCAAACAGGACGGTGGGGCTGGCCAGTTCGCGCATGTCGTGCTCGATGTGGAGCCGTCGGCGGAGGGGTTCGAGTTCCGGTCGGCCGTCGTCGGCGGGCGGGTCCCGCAGGAGTACGTCCGCGCGGTCGAGGCCGGCTGCCGGGACGCCCTGGCCGAGGGACCGCTCGGCGGGCACCCGGTGACCGGGCTGCGGGTCACGCTCACCGACGGTTCGACCCATGTGAAGGACTCCTCGGACACGGCCTTCCGCACGGCAGGCCGGTTCGGCCTCCGGGAGGCGTTGCGCGCCTGCGCGATGGTCCTCCTGGAACCGGTCGTGGAGGTCACGGTCACCGTGCCCGAGGACGCCGTCGGCGCGGTGCTCGGCGACCTCGCCGCACGCCGCGGCCGGGTCTCGGGCTCGGTCACACGCGGCGGGTCCGCGATCGTGACGGCGACCGTGCCCCTGGCCGAACTCTTCGGCTACGCCACGAGGTTGCGCAGCCGGACCCAGGGCCGCGGCACCTTCACGGCCCGGCCGACGGGGTATGCGCCGGCTCCGGCGGTGACAACTTCACGGTGACGGCCGGGACGGAGGTCCCGTGTCCGGAAGGGTCGTAGGGCGGCTCGCACTCCCGCCCTACGACCCCTCCACCGGAACTCACCCTCGTAGTCACCACGAGGACGGAGGTGAGGTGCGGGTGACCACGGCAGGAAGCCGCCCGCTTTCGATCACCTGCCGTGGGAGCGACAGCCCGAAGTGCTCACCGATGACCCTCAACACCCGGCGCTTCTCTTCGGCGGGTGCCGGCTCTTCGTCCGCACCCAGCAGGTCGTCCATGTCGTCCTCCGGTGGAATGACTCCGGCCGCCTCCAGTGCCGGGCGCAACAGGTCGGGCTGGGCTCCTGCGGGGTGGTACCCGAAACCCAACTCGAAGTGCAGCTGTACCTCGCCGTCGGCGAGGTACCTGAAAAAGGAGGGCGGATTGTCCGGCTGGGGGTCGAAGATCAATACCTCGGCGCCCCGGGACGTCGCCGGGTCCAGAGCCCAGCCCTCGCTGCCCACGCATTCCACGATGAACGACCAGTCGCCGCTCTGGCCGACGCGGCCGGCGCAGTAGATCTGCGTGAGGTCGACCATGCGGTGCGCGTCCTGGACGGTGAGGGCGGGCCCGAATTCGACAGGTTCATGGTCGGCCATGCGTTCGGCCAGCTGCTGAGGGCTGAGGCCGCGGGCGCAGGTGATGTACAGGTCGATGGCGCTCGGGCTCGTGCCGCGCCAGGCGTCGGCTATCCATGCGAGACCGTCGGGCATTGCGGTTCGTCCTTCCGTGCACGAACTGAGGCCGGTGGGGCACAGCGAGAGCCAGTGCTGTGCCCCACCGGCCGACGGCCGGAGGGCTCAGCAGTCCCTGAACTCCGGCGACTGGTTCAGCACCTGTGACCGTACCGAGGTGAAGCGGGCGTACGTCTCTCCCGTCACCGACTCCGGGCGGAACGCCGCCACCCGGTGGCAGTTCTGGAAGGCCAGGGTCACGCCGAAGTGGCGTTCCAGGCTGCCCCGGATGGCGTCGCTGGCGAGGGCGCGCAGGAGCTGGCCGCGCTCCTTCTCCGAGGGGGGAGGGGTCTGGTTGTCGGCGAACTCCACCGTGCCATCGCGCAGTTCGGTGGCCAGGGAGGCGATCAGGTCATAGGCGTAGGGGAGGGACGTGCGGACCGTGTCCACGAAGTCCTCCTCGCGGATGGCGCCCTGTTCGGCTTCGGCGAGGAGCTTCGGGGAGACGTCGAGAGACATGTGAGGGGGATTCCTGTCCTGTTGTCGTGAACTGGAGGGAGGGGGTGGGGTCAGGCGAGGGAGGCCGGGCCCGGTACGAAGTCCGGGTCCACCTGGGCCGCCAGGTCGAGGCCGGTCGCCTCGTTCGCCCACGAGCGGGCGTTGCGGAGATGGAACTCGACCGCGTGGCGGTGGAGGGCGGGCCAGTCGCGGGTGTGGGTGTCGACGGTCTCGCGCAGAATGCCCAGCGCGTGCCGGTTGTGCGCCTCCAGGAACTCCAACCCGCCCTCGGCACGGCCCTGTTCGGCCGCGCGCACCCAGGGCGAGTGGATCAGGTGGGTCAACAGGTCGTCGCCCACGTGCTCCTTGAGGAACAGCAGGTCGCCCTCGCCGGTCACCTTGTTGCCGATCACGGCGATCCGGATGCCGAACTCCCGTGCGTGGTCCCGGTACTGACGGTAGACCGAGACACCCTTGCGGGTGGGTTCGGCCACCAGGAAGGTCATGTCGAAGCGGGTGAACAGTCCCGAGGCGAACGCGTCCGCGCCGGCCGTCATGTCGACGACGACGTACTCGCCGGGACCGTCGACCAGGTGGTTGAGGTAGAGCTCCACCCCGCCGAGCTTGGAGTGGTAGCAGGCCACGCCGAGGTCGCTCTCGTCGAACTCGCCCGTCACCATCAGCGGGACGTCACCCGCCAACCGGACATGCCTGGCGTGCAGTTCGTCGTCGCCCAGCAGCCGGAGCAGGCGTGAGCCGCGGCCCGGCGGGGTCGTCTTGATCATTGCCTCCCGGGAGGCGATCCGCGGATTGGTGCCGCGCAGGAAGTCCTTGATGTCGGCCACGTGCGCACCCAGCGGAGGAGCGCCCAGGTCGTCGCCGTCGTGGCCCAGCGCCTCGGCGAGGTGCTGGTTGATGTCGCCGTCCACGGCCAGCACCGGTGCGCCGGAACGGGCCAGATGGCGGGAGAAGAGCGCCGACAGGGTGGTCTTGCCGCTGCCGCCCTTGCCGACGAACGCGATGCGCACTACCGGGCCGTCTTTTTGAAAATGGATGTCATGTTGGTAGGTTCTATGGCGCGTACTCGATCACTGTCAAGTCGCCTCTCCGTCCCCCCGCGATCAAGCTGAAAGGCTTAATGCATATGATGTGCAAGTGCGTTACTACAGCATCAGGACGGCCGGCCCCGACGACCTCGAAGGTGCGCGAGCGGTGATGCTCGACACCGTCTACCGCGACTTCGGAACCGGGTACGTGCCCCGCTGGCACGGCGACATCATCGACCCGGCCGCCGCCTACCTCGTCCCGGCCCGCCACACCCTTCTCGTCGCCCTCGACCCGGACGAGCAGGCCGTCGTGGCCACCGCCGCCCTCGACTCCCGCGGCCCGGCCCACCCGCCGAACCCGCGCGAGCTGGCCGAGCGCTACCCCTCGGGCGAGACCGCGCAACTGCGCCGGATCTACGTCCGCCCCGAGCATCGCAGGCGCGGCCTCGCCCGCCGCCTGGTCGACGAACTGCTCGCCTTCGCGGCCGCGGACGGCGGCTACCGCTCCGTCTATCTGCACACCGACCCGGCGGTCCCGGGTGCCGAACCCTTCTGGCGCTCGATCGGCAAGGTCGTGCACGACGAGCGCGAGACCACGGGGGGCGCGAACAGCGTCGTCCACTTCGAGATACCGATGGGGCGATAGGACAACCATGCGACGCCGTCACCTGCTTGGCTCCCTGCTGCTCACTCCCGTCCTCACCGCCTGCTTCGCCTCCACAGGCGGTGACTCGTCCCTCAAGAAAAGCGACGGCTCCCGCCTCCGCGTCGCCCTCGCCTTCCCGCCCGCCGAGAACCTCTCGCCGTACGGCGCCGACGCCACCCTCCTCAGCCGCCTCGGCGTCACCGAGGGCCTGACCGCCCTCGACGCCAACGGCGCCGCCGCCCCCGCGCTCGCCGCGTCCTGGCGCCGCGAGAACGACCGCACCTGGCTGTTCACCCTGCGCGAGGCCACCTTCCAGGACGGTTCCGCGCTCACCCCGGCCACCGTCGCCGCCGCCCTCACCCACGCCACCGAGGCCAGGCCCGCCCCGGCCGCCCTCTCCGGCGTCACGCTGACGGCCGAGGCGGCGGGGGACGCCGTACGCATCACCACGAAGACCGCCGACCCCGTCCTGCCGCTCCGGCTGTCCAGCCCCGGCCTCGCCGTGTTCGCCGCGAAGGCCTACGGCAAGGGCGGCCACGTCGATCCGGTCGGCACCGCCTCCGGCCCCTTCGAGCTGACCAAGGTCAACGGCTCCGCCTCCGCCACCCTCGACCGCTTCGACGACTACTGGGGCGGCCGCGCCCAGGCCTCCGGCGTCGACGCCCGCTTCATCGCCGACGGCACCGCCCGCGCCAACGCCGTACGCACCGGCCAGGTCGACATCGCCGAGGCGATCCCCGTCGCCCAGGCCGCCTCCCTCGACAAGGCCACCCTCAACGAGACCGCCACCACCCGCACCACCAGCCTCCAGCTCAACACGAAGAAGGGCCCGTTGAAGGACCCGAAGCTGCGCGCCGCCGCCCGTGAGGCCGTCGACGGCTCCGGCCTCGTCAAGGGCGTCTTCGAGGGGTACGCCGACCCCGGCGCCGGCATCTACGGACCGGCCGTGACCTGGGCCGGCGGCAAACGCGTACCGCCCACCGGACGCGCGAGCGCAGCCGAGCCGAACGGCACCGCCGTCACCCTCGCCACCTACGACAACCGGCCCGAACTCCCCGAGGTCGCGCAGGTCCTCCAACAGCAGCTCCAGAAGGCCGGGTTCAAGGTCACTCTGGTGGTGCGTGAGTACTCGCGGCTCGAAAGCGACGCGCTGGCGGGGAAGTTCGACGCGTTCGTCGGCGCCCGCAACAGCCTCGTCGACACCGGTGACCCCGTCGGCGTCCTCGCGAGCGACTACACCTGCGACGGCGGCTACAACCTCGCCCGGCTGTGCGACAGCAAGGTCGACCGGGCGGTCGCCGAGGCGGACGCCGTGGCCGACACCGGCGAGCGGCAGGACGCGGCCATGCGCGCCGAAGCGGCGGTCCTCGGCACCGACGCCGTGGTCCCCCTGGCCCATCAGTCGATCATCGTCGGCGTCGCCACCGACGTCCGGGGCGTGCTCCTCGACCCGTACGAGCGGACCCTGGTCGGCCCCGGAACGCGACGCTGACCATGGGGTACCGCGTGGCCACCCTGCTGTGGCGTGTCCTGCTCGCGGCGGCCCTGGTGTGCGGGATCGGCCTGCTGCCGTGGCTGTCCCGCACCGACCCTGCGCTCACCGTGCTCAAGGCCCGCTCGGCGGACCGCGATCCCACCCCGCAAGTACTGGCCGACATCCGGGCCCAACTGGGCCTGGATCAGGGCCCCTTGCATCTGCTCGGCCAATGGCTCGGCGGACTGCCCCGCGGGGACGCCGGCCGGTCCTGGCTCAACGGCACGCAGGTCACCCCGGCCGTCGCCCAGGCGCTCGGGGTGTCCCTGCTGCTGGTGACGGTGGCGCTCGTGATCGCCGCCGTCACCGCCGCCCTGGTGTGCGCCCGCACGCTGTGGCTCGGCGCGCACCGACGCCTCGACGGGCGCCGGGCCGGGGGCGCCGCCTCGGCGGTGCTCGCCGCACTGCCCGAGTTCCTCACCGCCTCCGTGCTCGCCACCCTCGTCGGCGTACAGCTCGGCTGGCTTCCCGCCCTCGGCTGGTACGGCCCCCGGTGGACGGTCCTGCCCGCCCTCGCCCTCGGCCTGCCCGCCGGAGCGGTGCTCGGCCGCCTCCTCGACGACCTGCTGCCCGGCGCCTTCGCCGAACCCTGGGCGCCGGCCGCGCACGCCCGCGGACTGCGGGGCCGTACCGTCGCCGCCAAGGCCGTCCGCCGCTGCGTCCCCGCGCTGCTGCCCAACCTGGGCCTGTTCGTCGTGGGCCTCACGGCCGGTTCCGTCGCCGTGGAGCAGATCTACGACATCCCGGGCCTCGGCCGCACCACCCTGCAGGCCGCCCTCGCACAGGACCTGCCCGTACTCCAGGCGGGCACCCTCGCCCTGCTGCTCCTCGCGGTCACCGCCACCGGCCTCGCGGCACTCGCCGTCCGCCTCCTGGCCGGCCCGGCCCTGCGTGACGGCGCCCTGGGCTCCCTGCACGGCCCGCGACGGTCCACCCCCAGCACCCTGCCCCTCGTGTACGGCGGCCTCCTGACCGCCGTCATCGCGCTCGGCCTGCTCCGCGACCCCCTCGCCCTGGGCACCGGATCGAGGCTCCAACCGCCCTCCCCGACCCACCCGTTCGGCACCGACGCACTCGGCCGGGACCTGCTCGCCCGGGTCGCACACGGGGCCCTCGACACCCTGCTGACCGCCCTCGCCATCAGCGTCACCGCACTGGTGGTCGGCGTCCTGCTCGGACTGCTGCCCCGGCTGTCCGGGCCGCTCGTCGACACCGTCAACGCCGTACCGCCGGTGCTCGCCGCGCTGCTCGTGACCGCGGTCGCCGGGAGCGGCGCCGCAACGCCCGCGATCGCCGTGGCCGCCGTCTCCTGGGCGGCGCTCGCCGCACACACCTCCGCGCTGCTCCGGCAGGAACACGCCACCCTGCATCTGACGGCCACCCGAGCTCTGGGCGCGAGCCGCCGGTACCTCCTGCGGCACGAACTGCTGCCCGCGATCCTGCCGCCCGTCACGCGACACGCCCTGCTGCGCCTGCCCGGTGTGGCACTGGCCCTCGCCTCGCTCGGCTTCCTCGGCCTCGGCACCCAGCCGCCCTCCCCGGAGTGGGGCCTGCTCCTGGCCGAGAACCAGCCCTACGCCGAACGCGCCCCCTGGGCCGTCCTCGCCCCCGCCGCCGCACTCGCCCTGCTGGGCGCGCTCGCGGTGAGCGCGGCGGGCGGGGTGCGGTGGCCGCGACGGCGCGCACGTCGTCGTACGACCACGGAGGCAACCGAACCGGCCTTGGCGGCACCGGAGTTGGTGAAGGCCGGATGACGACGTCGACGCCGGTGCATCTGCCGAGGACCACCGCACGGCTCTCTCCGCTGCTGCGGCTGCTGATCCTCACCCAGCTCGCCTTCAACATCGGCTTCTTCGCCGTGCTGCCCTTCCTGTCCGAACACCTGGGACAGACCGTCGGGATGGCGGGCTGGCTGGTCGGATTCGTGCTGGGGCTCAGGACCTTCAGCCAGCAGGGGCTGTTCGTGGTGGGCGGGGCGCTCGCCGACCGGTACGGGATCCGGCCGGTCGTCCTCGCCGGATGCGCGCTGCGGATCGCCGGGTTCGCCTGGCTCGGATACGCCGGGGGGACGGGGGCGGTCATCGGGGCCGTCCTGCTCATCGGCTTCGCCGCCGCGCTGTTCTCGCCCGCGGTGGAGTCCGAGGTCGCGCGGCAGGCCGTCGTCCATGAGGCAGCGGGCGGTCAACGCACCCGCGTCCTCGCCCTGTTCACCGTCGCCGGGCAGGCCGGTGCGTTCGTCGGGCCGCTGCTGGGCGCGCTGCTGCTGTCGGTGGACTTCCGTACGGTGTGTCTGGCGGGCGCCGGGATCTTCGTACTCGTCCTCGCCGGACACGCGTGGATGTTGCCCCAGCACATCCCGGGACGACAACGGGTGCGGCTGAAAGGGGGGTTGGGGGCGCTGCTCCGCAACCGGGGCTTCCTCGCACTGTGCTGTGCGTACGGTGCCTATCTGCTCGCCTACAACCAGCTCTACCTCGCCCTCCCCGACGAGGTGGAGCGCGCGACCGGTTCGCAGTCGGCGCTGGCCTGGCTGTTCGCGCTGTCCTCACTGCTGGTGGTGACCGCCCAGCTCCCCGTCACCCGCTGGGCCGGCTCCAGACTGTCGCTGCGCCGCTCGATGGTGGCCGGACTGCTGCTGATCGGGGCCGGGTTCGCGGTCGTCGCGGTGTCCCGTCCCGCCGACTGGGCCGGTACGGCGGGCTTGTTGCCCTCCGCCGGGTTCGTCGTCCTGCTCACCCTCGGGCAGATGCTGGTGGCACCCGTGGCCCGGGCCTGGGTCCCCGACCTTGCCGAGGAGGGCCGGCTCGGCCTCTACACCGGGGCACTCTCCTCGGTCTCCGGACTGATCGTGCTGCTCGGCAGCTCGGTCACCGGCTTCCTGCTGGACAGCGGACTACCGACCGCGGTGCCGTGGCTGGCGCTGGCCGTGGTGCCGGTCGCTGCGGTCGGGTTGCTGCCGCGGCGGTAGAACGAACGGGTCGGGAGGGCGAAGGCAGTCCGGTTCCGGTCGGCCGCCCGGCTCTGCGGGGGCCGGTACCGGCACAGACCGAGGACCGGCGTCCCTTGGAGGTCGGTCGCCCTTCGAGGCTCTGCCGTCCGTCTCCACTCGGTGGCCCCGTACGCCCAGGACGCGACGCATGGGGGCCAGGCGCTGCGGCCCCGGGCAGGGACTCTTCGGAGGGCACGGCCGCTTGGCGGGTCAAGATGGCGTGGGAGCGTTGATGCGTCGGGTCAGGGCCGCGTGATTGGGCTGAGGTGCCGGGCCAGGACTGCGTTGAAGGGCCCGGGTGCCGGCAACGAACTCGCCAGGTGGTTCAGGCGGCCGGGCCGGGTCACCCCCCGGAGGGCTCACGTGCCGGGCCGGCAACCCGTCGGACAGCTCAGTGCCCGACCCTGGATCGCGCCAGGTGGTTCAGGCCGGACCGGGCCACGAACCCGTCGGACAGCTCACTGGCCGAGCCTGGATCGCGCCGGAAGGTTCGGGCGGCCCGCGCCACGAACGGCCAGACGCCACAGGCCGTTGCGCCACGATCTGCCGGACGGCTCAGGCGCCCCGGCGGATCGGATCTGCCGTAGGGATCGGAGTTCTCGGCGATAGGGTCCACCCCATGGAGACTCAGGACATCCGGGTGGAGATCGCCCGGGAGGCGGACCAGGAGCTCGTCGACGCCTTCGCGCGGATGCTGCCGCAGTTGTCCTCGGCGGCCGAGGCCCTCGATGTCGCCGCGCTCGACCGCATCCTGGCCTGTGACGCCAACACCATGCTGATCGCCAGGTCGGCGGCCGGGAGGATCGTGGGCACCCTCACCCTCGTGATGTTCCCCGCGCCCGCGGGACTGCGGGCCCGTATCGAGGACGTGATCGTCGACCACGCGGCACGCGGCCAGGGCATCGCGGGTCTGCTGATCATGGAGGCCATGCGGCTCGCCAGGGAGGCCGGGGCCCGTACCGTCGACCTCACCTCGCGCCCGGACCGGGCGGCGGCCAACCGGCTGTACGAGCGCCAGGGCTTCCGGCAGCGGGAGTCGACGGTCTACCGGGTGCCGTTGAAGGGCTGACCCTCCGAGGCCCGGCAAGGCTTCAGGAGGCCACCGCCTCCGGCTTGAGCTCCCGCTCCGCCGCCACGAACTCCAGCTCCAGCAGTTCGCTCACCGCCGCCTGGTCCGCGCGGTGCGTGCGCCACAGCCACAGGACGTCCCGGCCGAACGACCAGACCAGCGTTCCCAGAGCGATGGCCACCACCCCGAAGGTCGCCGTGTAGGGCAGGTACCCGGACGCCGCCACCAGCAGCAGGATCCCCTGCAGCGCGGCCACCGTCTTGCGGGCCATGCTCGGCGGCAGCGGGGCGTTCAGCCAGTTCCAGACGCGGGCCGCGGCGACGAAGCCGTAGCGCATGGCGCCGATCAGCAGCACCCACGGGCCCTGCGACATCGACACGTACACGCTGAGTACCAGGATCAGGAACGCGTCGACCTCCATGTCGAACCGCGCGCCCAGCGGCGTCGAGGTGCCCGTCGCGCGGGCCACCTTGCCGTCGACGCCGTCGAGGATCAGGGCCACCGCCGTCAGGCCGACGAAGAGCGTGACCGGCGGGGAGTCCTGGAAGGAGTCCGCGACCAGGGCCGTGACTCCGCCGACCAGGGTCGCCCGGCCGAGGGTCACCCGGTTGGCCGGGCCGAAGGACCGGGGCCGGGTGCGGTGCAGCGCCCTGGAGAGCACGGCCCACGTGGCGACGGCGAAGGCGAGGCCGGTCAGCCAGCCCGCCGGACCCATGCCGATCGCCGTGCCGAGCAGGGCCAGCAACAGGATCTGCAGACCCGCTCCCACAGCGGTCTCCTGCTGGACCAGCCTTGCTTGGTAAGTGTTGTTCAGGGCCACCGCACATTCCTCCGGCCAGATGACAGAGTCGATCAAGGCCGCGTACTGTGCGCGGCCTGTGCACATCTCGGGTACGTGACGAGGTACGTGCACGGGTTGCCGATCGTTCAGGAGGTTCTCGATGAAGGCCGCCGCACGCGCGTTCTGGCTCCGCTCCCCGGGTGAGGGCGAGATACGGGAGGCCCCCCTTCCGGCCCCCGGCGAGGACGAGGTGCTGGTCCGCTCGCTGTACTCGGGAGTCAGCCGGGGCACGGAGACACTCGTGTTCCGCGGCGGGGTGCCCGAGAGCCAGCACGCGGCCATGCGGGCACCGTTCCAGGAGGGCGACTTCCCCGGCCCGGCGAAGTACGGCTACCTCAGCGTGGGGCTGGTGGAGGAGGGGCCCGCCGCGCTGAAGGGCAGGACCGTCTTCTGTCTGTACCCGCATCAGACGCGGTACGTGGTTCCCGCGAGCGCCGTCACGGTCGTACCGGACGACGTGCCCGCCCGACGGGCCGTCCTCGCCGGCACGGTCGAGACCGCTGTGAACGCCCTCTGGGACGCCGCCCCGCTCCTCGGTGACCGGATCGCCGTGGTCGGCGGCGGCATGGTCGGCAGCTCGGTCGCCGCGCTGCTCGCCCGCTTCCCCGGCGTACGGGTGCAGTTGGTGGACGCCGACCCCGCCCGCGCCGAGACCGCCGAGGCCCTCGGCGTCGGCTTCGCGTCCCCCGCGGACGCCCTGGGCGACTGCGACCTCGTCGTCCACGCCAGCGCCACCGAACAGGGCCTCGCCCGCTCGCTGGAACTGCTCAGCGCCGAAGGCACGGTCGTCGAGCTGAGCTGGTACGGCGACCGCCGCGTCAGCCTGCCGCTCGGCGAGGCCTTCCACTCCCGCCGGCTCGTCATCCGCAGCAGCCAGGTCGGCACGGTGTCCCCGGCCCGCGGCAACCGCAGTTACGGCGACCGGCTCGCCCTCGCGCTGAAACTGCTCGCCGATCCGGCGCTCGACGCCCTCATCACGGGGGAAAGCGCGTTCGAAGAACTGCCGGCGGTGATGCCGAAGCTGGCCAGTGGGGAGATTCCGGCCCTCTGTCACCTCGTGAGGTACGGCAAGAGCGCCTGACCTGAGAAAAGAGTGAGATACCGCTGAACACGGGGAAGCGGAGAGCCGTACTACACGGCATCCCCCGGCAGGGATCAGCCGGGGACCAGACGCGCCGCACCTGGAGGGTCGTCCGTTGTTCAGCATCACCGTCCGCGATCACATCATGATCGCCCACAGCTTCCGCGGCGAGGTCTTCGGCCCCGCGCAGCGTCTGCACGGAGCGACGTTCCTCGTGGACGCCACCTTCCGGCGCGAACAGCTGGACGACGACAACATCGTCGTCGACATCGGACTGGCCACGCAGGAACTGGGGGCCGTAGTCAGCGAGCTGAACTACAGAAACCTCGACAACGAACCGGACTTCGCCGGGGTCAACACCTCGACGGAGTTCCTGGCGAAGGTCATCGCGGACCGGCTCGCCGAGCGTATCGAGAAGGGCGCTCTCGGCGAGGGCGCCAGGGGCCTGGCGGGCCTGACCGTCACCCTGCACGAGTCGCATGTCGCCTGGGCGAGTTACGAGCGTGCCCTGTGACCGACATGACCACGGGGCGGGCGGGCACGCTGGACTACGTGCCCGTGCAGCACGCCGCCCTCAAGAAGGCCGAGATCATCCCGATGTCCCTGCGGTCCGTGCACTTCGTGATGCCGGGCGGTGTCGACGACCCGACCGCGCCGAGCGGCGGCAACGCCTACGACCGGCGGGTCTGCCTGGACCTGCCCGGCTTCGGCTGGCAGGTCGAGCGGCACGCGGTGGCCGGCGGCTGGCCCCGGCCGGGAGCGGCGGCCCGTACCGAACTGGCCCGCACCCTGCGGGACCTGCCCGACGGCACCGTCGTCCTCATCGACGGCCTGGTGGCCTGCGGCGTCCCGGAGATCGTCGTCCCCGAGGCGGAGCGGCTGCAGCTCGCCGTCCTGGTCCACCTGCCGCTCGGCGACGAGACCGGCCTCGAACCCGGGCTCGCCCTCGAACTGGACGCCAAGGAGCGCGAGGTGCTGCGGGCCGTGCCCGCCGTCATCGCCACCAGCGACTGGGCCGTACGACGGCTCGTCTCGCACCACGGCCTCGCCCCCGACCGGGTCCATGTCGCCACCCCGGGCGCCGACATCGCGCCCCTGGCCTCCGGCACCGACGGAGTCTCCCGGCTGCTGTGCGTGGCCGCGGTGACGCCCCGCAAGGGACAGCACCGGCTGATCGAGGCCCTGGCCGGCGCCCAGGACCTGCCGTGGAGCTGTGTGTGCGTCGGCGGGATCACCCAGGATCCCGAGTACGTCGCGCATCTGCGGATGCTCATCAAGAAGTACGGCCTCCAGGACCGCCTGCACCTCGCGGGACCGCGGGCCGGCACCGAGCTCGACGCCAGCTACGCCGCCGCCGACCTGATGGTCCTCACCTCCTACGCCGAGACCTACGGCATGGCGGTCACCGAGGCCCTCGCGCGCGGCATCCCGGTGCTGGCCACCGACGTCGGCGGAGTGGCCGAGGCCGTCGGACGCGCCCCCGACGGCGGGGTGCCCGGCATCCTCGTCCCGCCGGAGGACCCCGCCGCCCTCGCCGCCGAACTGCGCGGCTGGTTCGGCGAGGCCGACGTACGACGCAGGCTCAAGGCGGCTGCCCGGGGCCGGCGGGCCGCCCTGGACGGCTGGGCGACCACGGCCCGCAGCCTGGCCGGAGTACTCGGTCGACTCCCGAGCGAGCCCTGGAGGGCGGCATGAGGAAGACGGCGATCCAGCAGAGCGGCAGGATCCCGGCACAGCCGGGACCTCGAGAGGTGGCGTCAGTGCAGCCCGGTGTGTCCTCCGACGCGGAATCGGTCATCCCCGGCGCGGGGCCCAGCACCCGTCCCGGCGAGCGACCGACCGTACGCCTGCGGGACGCCGGGCCCGACGACGCTCCCCGTTACGCCCCCGAGTGGCTGGAGCTGCGCGAGGGGCCCGACGCGGCCGCACGGGCGGGCGACCTGCTCGACCCGCTGCGGATCCGGCTGGCCAACCTCCCGGGCAAGTCCGGTCTGGTCATCCACGACCTGGGCTGCGGCACCGGCTCGATGGGCCGCTGGCTGGCGCCCCGCCTGGACGGCCCCCAGCACTGGATCCTGCACGACCGGGACCCCTACCTCCTGCACTTCGCCGCCGTCGCCTCCCCGCGCTCGGCCGCCGACGGCAGCCGGGTCACCGTCGAGACCCGCCGCGGCGACGTCGGCCTGCTCACCCCCGACGTCCTCGCCGGCGCCTCCCTGGTGACGGCCTCCGCGCTCCTGGACGTCCTCACCCGCGAGGAGATCGGCGCCCTCGCCGCCGCCTGCACGGGCGCCGGCATCCCGGCCCTGCTCACGCTCTCCGTCGCCGGACGGGTCGAGCTGAGCCCGTCCGACCCGCTGGACGAGGAGATCGCCGACGCGTTCAACGCCCACCAGCGGCGCGGCGGACTGCTCGGCCCGGACGCCGTCACCGTCGCCTGCGAGGCGTTCTCCGAACGGGGTGCGACAGTACGGCTGCACCCCAGCGCCTGGCGGCTGGGGCCCGCCGAGTCCGCGCTCACCGCGCAGTGGCTGCGCGGCTGGGTCGGCGCGGCCGTCGAGGAGCGCCCCGAACTGAAGGAGCGCGCCGAGCGTTACCTCCGGGACCGCCTGGAGGCCTGCACCGCGGGCGAGTTGAAGGTGGTCGTCCACCACAGCGACCTGCTGGCGCTGTCCCGTCCGACGGGCGGAGCGTCATGAGCGTGGAGACGGTGCGGCCGGGCACCGGGCGGCCGAGCCTGCCCGTACGGCGGTCCGCGCGACCGGTCGAGCCGCCGTCCCTCTCCGACCGGGCCCTCACGCTGAAGGCAGAGGTCGTCCGGACCCGGGACGAGGTGCTCACGGCGCGCGCCGACGCCCTCGTGGCCCGGGCCCGGATCCTGGAGGCGGCCGGAGAGTCCGTCACGGACCTGACCGCCGCCGCCGTCTCCCCGCACCGGATCGGCGTGATCGTGACCGAGGCCCGGCCCCGGCCCGCCGAGGCACCCCGGTGGCGTACCGCACTGCGCGCGGTCCTCAACTCCCGCGCCCTGCGCACCCACTTCGGCACCGTCGCCGGCGTCACCATCCTCGCCCTCCTGCTGTGGCGCCTCGGCACCGGCGTCTTCCTGGACGGGCTGCGCCGGATCGACGGCCCCGCCCTGCTCGCGGCGCTCGCGATCGGCGTGCTGACCACCGTACTCAGCGCCTGGCGCTGGCAGTTGGTGGCCCGAGGACTGCGGATCCGGCTGCCGCTCGGCGAGGCCGTGGCCGACTACTACCGGGCCCTGTTCCTGAACGCCGCGCTGCCGGGCGGTGTGCTCGGCGATGTGCACCGCGCGGTGCGGCACGGGCAGAGCGCCGGTGACATGGGCCGCGGGGTGCGGGCGGTCGTCCTCGAACGGGTCGCCGGACAGGTCGCGTTGGCGGTCGTCGGCGGTGCCGTGCTGCTCACCATGGACTCCCCGGTGCTGGCCGAGGCCCGCCACCTCGCCCCCGTCGTCGGCCTCGCCGCCCTCGGGGCGCTCGCCGTCGTCGTGGCCCTGCGGATGAACCGCGCCCCCTCCACCCGCCGGGGCCGGGCCCTGCGCAAGACCCTGGGCGAGGCACGCGAGGCCCTGCTGTCCCGCCGCAACTGGCCCGGTGTCGCGCTCTCCTCGGCCGTCGTCCTCGCCGGCCACCTCGGGATGTTCGTGCTGGCCGCCCGCATCGCGGGCTCCGACGCCTCGGTCGCCGTACTGCTGCCGCTGGCCGTGCTCGCCCTGCTCGCCATGGGACTGCCTCTGAACATCGGCGGGTTCGGCCCCCGGGAGGGCGTCACCGCCTGGGCGTTCGCCGCCATGGGCCTCGGAGCCGGAGCCGGCCTCGCGACCGCGATCGTGTACGGCGTCCTCAGCTTCGTGGCGAGCCTGCCGGGCGCGGTCGTCCTGGTCGTCCGCTGGTACCAGGGACTGCGACGCCCGGCGCAGCCCTACTCGGCCTCGGCCGCGGTCAGCATCGAGAAATACGTCCCGAAGGATGCCGCGAGGCTCTCCAGCAAGGCTTTCCCTTTTTCCGCCGAGCCCAGTGAAGGGCGCCCGATGACACCGGAATCGGTGTAACCGGACATGCCGAGGGTGAGGAGATGACGACGGTCGTCCGCGACGAAATCGGAGGTCTCGTAACCGGGGCGGAGGCTTTCCGGATGCGTGTGCAGAAGAATGGAGGTCTCGATTTCTCCCGCATGCATGTCGGTGAGCAACGAGGTGACCACACCCGCCTCTTCGCGGGCCGCCTCCCAGTCCTCCGCGGCCGGGAACAGCGCCATCCGCTCCCCGCGGGCGGAAGCCTCCTGGACGACATTGCCCAGCACGTAGTTCCCCCCGTGCCCGTTGACCACGACCAGGGCCTCGACGCCCGAGCGGCGCAGCGAGGCCGCGATGTCCCGAACCACCGAGTGAAGGGTGACGGCGGAGATGCTGACGGTCCCCGGCCAGGCCGCGTGCTCGTGCGAACAGGAGATCGTCACCGGGGGCAGGAGGTGCACCGGGTACGCCGTGGCGATCTCCCGCGCGACGGCACAGGCGACGAGGGTGTCGGTCGCCAGCGGAAGGTACGCACCGTGCTGCTCGAAGCTCCCGACCGGAAGAACGGCGACCTGTGTTGAGACGCCCGCCCCCCGCGTCCGTACGTCTTCCGTAGTGTCCGTCGGCACCAGGCCGTACGCCGCCGACCCTATTCCCGAACCGCTCATCTTTTCACGGCCTTTCGTCTCTGCTTAGGAAACAGATCATGACAGATAAAGTTGGCGTCCTCGGCAAGAAGGCATCACAGCGTACCGGCGTGGAACGCGTGGTGAATGCCCCGCTGCCCACCGTGTACGGGAAATTCCAGGCGGTCGGCTACCTCGATCACGACCGCGGTGACGAACAAGTCGCCCTGGTCCATGGAGACATCGGATCGGAAGACGTCCTTGTGCGGCTGCATTCCGAGTGCCTGACCGGTGACGCGTTCGGCTCCCAGCACTGCGAGTGCGGCGACCAGCTGGATGCCGCGATGCGGGCCGTGGTCAAGGCGGGCAGCGGCATCGTCGTCTATCTGCGGGGCCACGAGGGCCGGGGCATCGGACTGCTCGCCAAGCTGCGCGCGATGGCGCTGCAGGCTGAGGGCCTGGACACCGTCGAGGCGAACCTCGCGCTCGGTCTGCCGGTGGACTCCCGCGACTACGGTGTCGCCGCCGGGATCTTCCACGACCTGGGCGTGAACTCGGTCCGCCTCATGTCCAACAACCCGCGCAAGCGCGAGGCACTGCAGCGACACGGCATCGAGGTCTCCGAGACGGTGCCGCTGCTCATCACGCCGTGCGAGAGCAACATCACCTATCTGCGCACCAAGCGGGAGCGCCTGGACCACCACCTGCCCCACCTGGACGCGGTGGCCCACCTCTCCTGACCGCCGGGCGGATTCCGGCAGGGCGGATCCGGACAGGAAGAGGGAATGACCGACGACATCCTCTTCCTCTCCGGAGAGCAGGTACCGGTGACCACGCGTACGGCCGAGGTCGTCGTCATCGGCGGCGGTGTCATGGGCACGAGCATCGCCCGCCACCTGGCGCGCGCGGGCGTACCGGACGTGGTGCTCGTCGAGCGGGACGAGCTCGCCTCCGGCTCCACCTCGAAGGCGGCGGGCGGGGTGCGGGCGCAGTTCTCGGACGAGCTCAACATCCGGCTGGGGACGCGCAGCCTGGAGGCGTTCGGGCGGTTCGCCACCGAGACCGGGCAGGACATCGGACTGCACCGGGTCGGCTATCTCTTCCTGCTGTCGACGCCGCAGGAAGTGGTCTCCTTCGAGGAGAGCGTGCGGCTGCAGAACTCCCTCGGCGTCCCCAGCCGCATGATCGACCCGGCCGAGGCACGTCGGCTGTGCCCGCTCATCACCACCGACGGCCTCCTCGCCGCCGCCTTCTCGCCCGACGACGGCCACTGCACCCCCGAGTCCGTCGTCCAGGGCTACGCGGCCGACGCCCGCCGGCACGGCGTGACCATCCTGCGGCACACCGAGGTCACCGGCATCGACCTGCGCGGCGACGACATCACGGCCGTCGTGACGACCAGGGGCCGGATCGCCACCGGCACGGTCGTCTGCGCGGCCGGCGCCTGGTCGCGGGCCGTCGGCGCGATGGCCGGCGTGGACCTGCCGGTCGAGCCGCTGCGCCGCCAGATCGCGGTCACCGAACCGGTCCCGGGCCTGCCGCCCGGCCTCCCCATGACCATCGACTTCACCACCGGCCTCTACTTCCACGGCGAGGGCCCCGGCCTCCTCCTCGGCATGTCCGACCCCGACGAGACACCCGGCTTCGACACCACCACCCACGACCGCTGGATCCCCCGCCTGGCCGAGGCCATGCAGCACCGCGCCCCCGCCCTCCTCGACCTGCGCCGCACCGGCGGCTGGGCCGGCCTGTACGAGATCACCCCCGACCACAACGCCCTCATCGGCGAGGCCACTTCGGTCTCCCGCTTCCTGTACGCGACCGGCTTCTCCGGCCACGGCTTCCTCCAGGGACCGGCCGTCGGCGAGGTCGTCCGCGACCTGTACCTCGGCCGCGTACCCTTCGTGGACATCAGCCCGCTCAGCGCCGGCCGGTTCGCGGCCGACGCCCCGCGCCCGGAGGCCCACCGCGTATGACCGAGTTCCATCTGTGGCTGCGCCACGAGGTCCGCTCCACCGAGCGACGCACGCCCGTCGTGCCGTCCGACGCCCGGCGCCTCGTCGACAGCGGCGTGACGCTGACCGTCGAGGAGTCCCCGCAGCGGATCTTCCCGCTCGAGCAGTACGAGGCGGCCGGCTGCCACGTCGCGCCCGCGGGTTCGTGGGCCACCCGGGCGCCGCGGGACGCCGTGATCCTCGGTCTGAAGGAACTCCCCGACGAGCCGGCCGCCCTGCCGCACCGGCACGTCTTCTTCGGGCACGCCTACAAGGGGCAGCCGGGCGCCCCGGAACTGCTGCGCCGGTTCGCCGCCGGGGGAGGGGCCCTGCTCGACCTGGAGTACCTGGTCGACGACCACGGCCGCAGGCTCGCCGCCTTCGGGTACTGGGCCGGCTACCTGGGCGCGGCCCTGGCCGTGCTCCAGCACCGGGGCAGGCTGTCCGCGCCCCTCACGCCCACCTCGCGGGAGGAACTGGAGCAGGATCTGAGGCCCGTCGCCGGGGACGAGGAGTTCACGGCGCTGGTGATCGGGGCGCTGGGCCGCAGCGGGCAGGGCGCCCGCGTCGCACTCCGGGCCGCCGGGGTCGAGCCGACCTGCTGGGACCTGGAGGAGACCCGCGACCTGGACCGCCCGGCCCTGCTCGCCCACGACGTGCTGGTCAACTGCGTCCTCGCCACCACCCCCGTCCCGCCCTTCGTCCGCGAGGCGGACCTGGACGACCCTGACCGCCGGCTGCGCACCCTCTCCGACGTCACCTGCGACGTCGGCTCGCCCCTGAACGTCCTGCCGGTCTACGACCGCGTCACCGAGTGGACCGAGCCGGTCCGCCGGCTGCACAAGGAGCCCCCGCTCGACCTGATCGCCATCGACAACCTGCCGTCCCTGCTTCCGGAGGAGTCGAGCGTCGGCTTCTCGGAGTCCCTGCTGCCTCTCCTGCTGGAGTTCGGGGCGGGCGGACCCTGGGGGCGCTGTCTGGACCGGTTCCACCAGGCGTGCCGTGAACTCGGCGTCGAGGAAGGGGAGTTCGGCCGTGGCTGATCTGGTTCCCGCGACCGGCACCGTCCACTGGATCGGCGCCGGGCTCTCCACCGGCAGCGGTCTGGCCGCCCTGTGCGACACGGCCGACCGCGTGCTGCTGTGGCACCGCACCGAGGAGCGGGCGGAAGAGGCCCTCGAAGGACGGGGACTCAACGGACGGGCCGCGCCGCGCGCCTACACGCTGTCCGCGCTCGCGGCCGAACTGGCGCCCGGGGACGTCGTGGTGTCGATGCTGCCCGCCCCGGAGCACGCCGGGATCCTCGCCGCCTGTGCCCGGGAGAACGCCCACTTCGCCTGCTCCAGCTATGTGTCCGACGCCGTCCTCGCACACGTCCCGGAGGCGCAGAAGGCCGGGATCGTCGTCCTCACCGAGGCAGGCCTCGACCCGGGCATCGACCACCTCTTCGCGCACAGCCTCGTCGCCCGGGCCCGCGAGGCGATCGGCGACAGGACACCGGCGTCGTACGGTCTCACCTCCTACTGCGGTGGTGTGCCCGCCGTACCGAACGACTTCAGGTACCGCTTCAGCTGGGCCCCCGCCGGAGTCCTGAACGCCCTGCGCTCGCCCGCCCGTTACCTCGACCACGGCACCCCGGTCACCGCCGACCGGCCCTGGGAGGCGACCCGGCGCCATGTCGTGGACGGCGAGACCTTCGAGGTCTACCCCAACCGCGACAGCGTCCCCTTCGTCGAGCAGTACGGACTGCCCGCCGCCTGGACCGCGCGGACCTTCGTGCGCGGGACCCTGCGTCTGGACGGCTGGCTGCGGGCCTGGGAGCCGGTCTTCGAGGAGCTCGAGGCCGGTGACGACACCCGGATCGCCGCCCTGGCCCAGGAGTTGGCGGCCAGGTACCCGACCACGGACGCCGACCGCGACCGGGTCGTCCTCGCCGTCTCCCTCGACGTGCGCGCGGAGGACGGCCGTACCTGGTCCGGCGGCTATCTGCTGGACCTGGTGGGGGACGAGGAGGACAGCGCCATGGCCCGCTGTGTCTCCCGGACCCTCGCCCTGGGCGTCGGCCACATCCTGGACGGCTCCCTCCCGGCAGGACTGAACCGGGCCGCCGAGACCGCGGCCCGCTCGGAGGAATGGCTGGGCGAACTCGCCCGCGACGGCGTGCACTTCACCCTGCGGGTCGATCAGTAGGCGCCTAGGACACGACCGCCTCGTGGACCAGCCGCTTGAGGTCGGGGAAGAGCTTCAGCGATTTCGGCCGCACCTGGGTGAAGAACTGCACGGTCAGATCGCGGCCCGGGTCGACCCAGAAGGTCGTGGACGCCGCGCCGCTCCAGCCGAAGGAACCGAGGCCGCAGGGGGCCACGGTGCGGGCGGGGTCGATCACCACGGACACGCTGAGACCGAAGCCGACGCCGTCGTTGCCGGGCTCGTCGTGGGCCGGTTTGGCGCCGAACGCGCGCAGGTCGGCGCCGCCCGGGAGGTGGTTGGAGGTCATCAGGTCCACCGTCTCGGCGGACAGCAGGCGGGTGCCGTCCAGTTCGCCGCGGCGGCGCAGCAGTTCCGCGAAGCGGTGGACGTCGTACGCCGACGCCACCATGCCGCCGCTGCCGGACAGCAGGCGCGGGCGGCCCCGCAGCGGCAGTCCGGGGACCGGCTCGATGCTGCCGTCGTCCTTCTCGCCGTACAACTCCGAGAGCTGGTGCGCCTGTTCGTCCGTCACCCAGAAACCGGCGTCGGGCATCCCGAGGGGGCCGAAGACCCGCTCGGCGAGGAAGGCGTCGAGGCTCTGGCCGGACGCGATCTCGATGACCCGGCCCAGGACGTTGGAGGCGACCGAGTAGTTCCACTGGGTGCCCGGCTCGAACTGGAGCGGCAGGCTCGCGTACACGGCGACCGTCTCGGCGAGGTCCGAGCCCGGCAGCACGGACGACTCCAGTCCGGCCTCGCGGTACAGGGCGTCGACCGGGTGGGAGTGGTAGAAGGCGAAGGTCAGGCCCGCGGTGTGGGTCATCAGATGCCGGACCAGGATCGGACCCTCCGCGGGCCGGGTCGTGAGGCTGTCGCCGGAGCCGTCGACATAGACCCGGGGCCGGGCGAACGCCGGCAGGTACTCGGCGACCGGGTCGTCCAGCGACAGCCGGCCCTCCTCCACCAGGATCAGCGCGGCCACCGCGGTGACCGGCTTGGTCATCGAGTAGATCCGCCACAGGGTGTCGGCCTCGACGGGCAGGCCGGAGGCGAGGTCACGCCGGCCGTGCGTGCCGAGGTGGGCGACGCGTCCGCCGCGGGCGACGGACACCAGGAAACCGGGGATCCGGCCCTCGTCGACGTAGTGGGCGAAGTGCTGGTCGAGGCGGTCCAGCGCCTTCGCGTCCAGCCCCACCTCACCGGGGTCCACCTCTTGCCGAAGCTGTGCCATCGCTGTCCTCCGTCGCGTCCGTCGAGGTGGGGACCGACATACCCGGCCCGGGCCACCTCAGACATCATCGTCGCTCAGAAAACCGCGACGAGCCGCGGGTCGCCCGGGATCCGGCGGTCGCGGGAATGCCGGGCGCGGGTGGGCCGGTTGATCGTGTCATGACTGACGACGCGACGCAGGACGCACTGCTCCGGCTGCTCTCCGAGAGCCACGGCGGGGTGCTGGTCACCCTCAAGCGCGACGGGAGGCCCCAGCTGTCGAACGTCACCCACGCGTACTACCCCGACGAGCGCATCATCCGGGTCTCCCTCACCGACGACCGCGCCAAGACCCGCAACCTGCGCCGGGATCCCCGTGCCTCGTACCACGTGACGACACCGGACCGGTGGGCGTACACGGTCGCCGAGGGCACGGCCGACCTCACCCCCGTGGCGAAGGACCCGCATGACGACACGGTCGAGGAACTCGTCCGCCTGTACCGGGACGTCCAGGGCGAGCACCCCGACTGGGACGACTACCGGGCGGCGATGGTCCGGGACCGACGCCTGGTGTTGCGGTTGCGGGTGGAGCGGGCGTACGGGATTCCCGCAGGAACGCTGGGCGGCTGACCGAGGGCCGGGCACCCAGGCCGACCGCCCGAGCACGAGGCCACCACCAGCGCCGGCCGGGCACGGCGTGCCGCCCGGGCGGGCGCGAGCTGCCGCCACCGTCGCGCGCGCCGGCCCGGGCAGGGCCGGTGCGGTCGACGGGAACATGCCCGTGCCGGACGCCCAGAGCAGCGGCCCGCCTGGGGCGCCATCGTGGTCTGCCTCGGCCGCCACGTCCGTCGGTCCTACGACCCCGGGCGCAGGCCGGATGGCCGATGTGCCCGGGGTCGGCGGGTCCTACGCTGACCGGCACACCGAGGGAAGAGGTCGGCATGCCCGTCGACGGCCGCAGCCACATCCGTATCGCCCGTCCCTCCCGGGACCTGGCCGCCGCCGAGCGGTTCTGGGTCGAGGGGCTCGGGCTGGGGGTCGTGTGGCGTGCCGAGGGTGGCCCCGAACCCGGTGAGCACGACCTCCTGATGCTCGGCCGGCCGGACGCCGGCTGGCATCTGGAGCTGGTCCACGAGCAGGGCCACCCCGTCGAACCCCGCCCCACCGACGAGGACCTGCTGGTGATCTACCTCGACGGTCCGGTGCCGGAGGACCTCGTGGCCCGCCTGGAGGCCCACGGCGGCAAGCAGGTGCGGTCGCCGAATCCGTACTGGAACGAGTGGGGGGTCACGGTGGAGGACCCGGACGGATACCGGCTGGTGCTGTGCACGCGGGGCTGGTCGAACGGGTAGGCGGGGTCAGGCCGTCACCGTTTCCGGCTGGGACGCCTCCCGGAGAGCCCGGGCGCCGAGTGCCTCGGTGGGAGCCTTGTGGGTCTCGCAGGCGGTCAGGGCGGCCAGGACCGGCGGGACCCACGGGGCGGCCGTGTCGGACGGGCAGTCCGAGGTCAGGCCGTCACCGTTTCCGGGCGGGGCGCCTCCTGCGGTGCGCGTGCGCCGAGCGCCTGCGTGGGGACCTTGTGGGTCTCGCGGGCCGTCAGCACGGCGATCACCGGCGGGACGCACAGGGCTGCGGTGAACAGAGCCACCGAGGACCAGTCGGTGCCGTCGGGACCCGCGATCCGCGCCGCGAAGGTGACCGCGAAACCGGCCACCGCGAAACCGATCTGCGTGCCGATCGCCATGCCCGACAGCCGGACCCGGGTGGAGAACATCTCGCCGTAGAAGGACGGCCAGACACCGTTCGCGGCGCTGTAGACGACACCGAAGGCGACGATGCCGAGCAGCAGCGTCAGCGGGTAGTTGCCCGTGGAGATCGCCCACAGGTAGAGGAACATCGTCACCGCGCTGCCCGCCGCGCCGAGCAGGAAGACCGGCCGCCGCCCGATGCGGTCCGACAGCGTGGCCCACAGGGGGATCGCGGCGAGCGCGACGAGGTTGGCCAGCGCGCCCACCCACAGCATCGAGGAACGGCTCATCCCGACCGCGTCGCTCGTCGCGTACGCCAGCGCCCACACCGTGAAGATCGTGGAGACCGAGGCGATCAGCGCGCCCCCGATCACCCGCAGCACATCCGCCCAGTGCTCCCGCAGCAGCACCACCAGCGGCAGCTTCGGGGCGCCCTCGGAGGCGGCCAGCTGCTCGAACGCCGGTGTCTCGGCGAGCCTGCGGCGGATCACGAAGCCGACCACGGCGACCGCCACGCTCAGCCAGAACGGCACCCGCCAGCCCCAGGACAGCAACTGGTCCTCGGGCAGCGCGGCGACGGGCAGGAAGACCAGCGTGGCGAGCAGCTGTCCGCCCTGGGTGCCGCTGAGTGTGAAGCTCGTGAAGAAGCCCCGCCGGTGCGCCGGCGCGTGTTCCAGGCTCATGGAGTTGGCGCTGGCCTGCTCGCCGGCCGCCGAGATGCCCTGCAGGACCCGGCACAGCACCAGCAGGACCGGGGCGAGGGAGCCGACCTGGTGGCGGGTGGGCAGACATCCGATGAGGAACGTCGACAGGCCCATCAGGATCAGCGTGAAGACCATGATCTTCTTACGGCCGACCCGGTCGCCGAAATGGCCCAGGAAGAGCGCGCCGACCGGCCGGGCCGCGTAGGCGACACCGAACGTGGCCAGCGACAGCAGGGTCGCGGTGGCCGGGTCGGACTCGTCGAAGAACACCTTCGGGAAGATCAGGGCTGCGGCGCTGCCGTAGATGAAGAAGTCGTAATACTCCAGGGCGCTGCCGATCCAGGCCGCGGTGGCGGCCTTTTTCGGTTGCCCGACGGCTTCGGCGGGGACGGACACGGCGGTGCTCCATTCGGGGGGAGTCCGGGGAGCTACCCAGTTAATTAACCCACTGGGTAGTTAGTAGCGGTTGCCCACGGATGTTGCGCTCACGGGTCCCGGGTGTCAAGAGGTCCGGCCGTCCCGCCTCAGCGGCCGGTCCGTTCCGCCGTCAGGTAGGCGATCACCATGTCGCCCAGCATGGTCCGGTAGTGCTCGCGCTGCTCCGGCGCGACCAGGTCGCGGCCGAACAGGGCGCCGAAGGTGTGCCGGTTGGCCACCCGGAAGAAGCAGAACGAACTGATCATCGCGTGCAGGTCGACCGCGTCCACGTCGGCCGTGAACAGGCCGGACTCCTGCCCCGAGGCCAGGATGCGGCGGATCACGTCCAGAGCGGGGGAGCCGATCCTGCCGAGCTTCTCGGAGGCGGCGATGTGCTCGGCCCCGTGGATGTTCTCGATGCTGACCAGGCGGATGAAGTCCGGGTGCTGCTCGTGGTGGTCGAAGGTCAGCTCCGCGAGGCGCCGGATCGCCGCGACCGGGTCCAGGTGCTCGACGTCCAGCTCCTGCTCGGCCTCGCGGATCACGCTGTACGCCCGCTCCAGGACGGCGGTGAACAGCTGCTCCTTGCCGCCGAAGTAGTAGTAGATCATCCGCTTGGTGGTGCGGGTGCGGGCGGCGATCTCGTCCACGCGGGCGCCGTCGTAGCCGGACCGCGCGAACTCCTGGGTGGCCACGTCGAGGATCTCGGCCTGGGTGCGGGCGGCGTCGCGGATCCGCCCGTTCGGTCGTGCCGGTTCGTCGACGCTGGTCATCGGGGTTCCTTCGGGAGTGCGGCCGGTGCCGCAGATTCTAGAAGGCACCGTCCGGCTCTTCCCCGGCGGCGGCCCGGCTGATATAGCTAACGTACTGGTTCGTACATTAGAGCTCGTCTCAGGAGGTCCGCGTGCCCAAGGACTCGTTTCTCGTCGGACTGATCGGCGCCGGTATCGGGCCCTCGCTGAGCCCGGCGCTGCACGAGCGGGAGGCGGACCGGCAGGGCCTGCGCTATCTGTACCGGCTCATCGACATCGATGTCCTCGGGGCGCGTCCCGAGGCGGTCGGGGAACTGCTGCGGGCCGCCCGTGACCTGGGCTTCGACGGGCTGAACATCACCCACCCCTGCAAGCAGCTGGTCATCGGGCACCTGGACGCGCTCGCCCCGCAGGCCGACGCGCTCGGCGCGGTGAACACCGTGGTCTTCGAGAACGGCCGGGCGACCGGCCACAACACCGACGTCACCGGCTTCGCCGCGTCCTTCGCGCGCGGGCTGCCCGACGTGCCCCTGGAGCGGGTCGTCCAGCTGGGCGCGGGCGGTGCGGGGGCGGCCGTCGCGCACGCCATGCTCACCCTGGGCGCCGGGCGGGTCACCGTCGTCGACGCGCTCGCCGACCGTGCCGCGGATCTCGCCGCCTCCCTGAACCGGCACTTCGGCGAGGGACGCGCGGCCGCGGCCGGCCCCGACCGACTGCCCGCGCTGCTCGCCGACGCCGACGGCCTCGTGCACGCCACCCCGACCGGCATGGCCGCCCACCCCGGACTGCCCCTCCCGGCCCGCCTGCTCCGCCCCGAGCTGTGGGTGGCCGAGGTCGTCTACCGCCCGCTGGAGACGGAACTGCTGCGCACCACCCGCGCGCTCGGCTGCGCCACGCTCGACGGAGGCGGGATGGCCGTCTTCCAGGCCGTGGACGCGTTCCGGCTGTTCACGGGGCGCGAGCCGGACGCGGTCCGGATGCTCGCGGACATCGCGGAACTGGCCGGCGTGGTCGGCGCCCCCAAGTAGCAGGCCCCGCCGTAGCAGGACCCAAGTAGCCCGGGATCACTGGCGGTTGACGGTCCGGGTCACACCGGCGAAGACCGTCGTCGCCAGGATCCAGCCCGCGATGACCAGCGCGTACGACAGCGACTGGTACCACCCCTGCGGAGCGAATGCGCCCTCCTGGCCGAAGGAGATCACCGGCAGCAGCAGGTCGAGGGTGTAGAACAGCGCGTTGAAGTGCGGGGCCTCGTCCGCCTTGAGCGGTGGCGGGTGGTGGAGGCCGTAGGCGACCGTGCCGACGGCGAGCAGGGAGACCAGCCAGACGCAGGCCCGCAGGGGGTGGAAGCCGTAGCCGACGGTGGCGTCCTGGACGTGGCCCCACAGGCGCCCGTACCAGGCGAGGGTGGCGCGGTGGCGGCGCTGCTTGGCGAGCTGGACCAGTCGTGCGGCGCGGTCGTCGCCGATACGGCGGTAGGCGGCGGTCAACTGCTCGTAGGCGTGCGGGACATAGCCCTCGCGGTCCCGCTCCAGCATCGGCAGGCGGCGGTCGGCGGGCTCCTGTGGGGTGAGGGAGGTGTATACCAGTTTGTTGAACTGGACCTCTTCCGGCACCACCTCGGGTTCCAGGAACAGGTCGTCGATCTGGGCGCGGCGCAGGCTCAGGGTGCCCTGGATGCGCGGCCCCTTGCGCAGCCAGAGCTCCCCGATGGTGGAACTGTTCGCCCTGAGCGCCGCGTCGCCCGGGTTGGACAGATGCGCGTACGAGAAGTCGAGCCGGCCCGCGATCCGGGCGCCCCGCAGACCGATCCAGCCGAAGGTGTGCACCCGGCGCAGATGGACGTCACCCTCCACGACGAGGGTCTGGGCGTCGAGGACGATGTCGCCGGGGTGGCTGAGCCGCGCGTCGTTGAGGTTGACGGAACCGGCGACGGTCGCGCCGTTGAGGCGGACCTCGCCGTGGGCGCGCAGACCCGGCGCCCACAGGTCGTCGCCGAAGGTCATGTGGTTGAGCTGGAGCGCGGGTTCACCGGCGTCGACCGCGGTGATCTCGGCGCGGTCCATGAACAGCGCTCCGGCGATCTGTGCCCCGCCGAGCCGCACCGGGCCGTTCACCTTGCAGTCCGTCAGCCGCAGTACGGCGTCCACGCGCATCGTGGCGGCGGTCAGCCCGGGCAGCACGGAGTTGCTCAGGTTCAACTGGCGCATCCGGCAGCCGTACAGCAGCGGTACGTCGTCGAAGTGGCAACGGCTGAGGCGGACTGCGTGGTCGACGGTGCCGTACTGGAGGCCGAGTACACCGGTGATCCGGGCGCCCGCGAGCTTGAGGGCGGGTATCTCCCCGTCCTCCTGCGGCCCGTTGAGCATCAGCGCCCGCAACACGACGGCCCGGACCGTGCGTTCGGCACCCCACTCGGCGCCGTCCGCCACGTCCTCGTCCTCGTCCGTACCGAAGTCCACGGCCTCGCCCTTCGGGAAGGCACGCCACACCCGCAGTTCGGCCGGGGTCAGATTGTTGATCTCCATCAGCCGTGACTCTCCAACGCGCACGTCACGGTGTCAACAGGCCCCGCGGACGACGACGGCCCGGGAGCCTGTGCTCCCGGGCCGTGCGCAACTGCCGTTCTAGACCCTGGTGTTCCACTCCGCGATCACCGGACGGTCGTGTTCCATGGACAGCCGGCTCACCGTGCCGGTCGCCAGCTGGAACAGCCGGCCCTCCGCCGGGGCGAGCCCCAGCCGGCGGGCCGTGAGGACCCGCAGGAAGTGGGCGTGGGCCACGAGGACCACGTCACCGCCGGGAAGGGCGGCCTCGACGCGGGCGAGGACCCGGTCGGCGCGGCGGCCGACCTCCCCGGGTGATTCGCCGGGGTGACCGTCCGGGCCGGGCGGCACCCCGTCGGTCCACAGGTCCCAGTCGGGACGGGTGCGGTGGATGTCGACGGTGGTGACGCCCTCGTAGGCGCCGTAGTCCCACTCGTGGAGGTCGGGGTCGGTCAGGGCCCCGGTGATGCCCGCCAGTTCGGCGGTGCGTATCGCGCGGCCCAGCTCACTGGTCAGGGCGAGCGAGAAGGACCGGCCCGTAAGGAGCGGAGCGAGTGACTTGGCCTGTTCCTCGCCGTGCCGGGTGAGGGGCAGGTCGGTCCAGCTCGTGTGCTGTCCCGACGCGCTCCACTCCGTCTCGCCGTGGCGGACCAGGAGGAGATCCCCCATGACGCGCCTACTTCTTCGCTTCGACGGCGTGCCCGCCGAACTGGTTGCGCAGTGCCGCGACCATCTTCATCTGCGGGGAGTCGTCCTGGCGGGACGCGAACCGCGCGAACAGCGAGGCGGTGATCGTGGGCAGCGGCACCGCGTTGTTGATGGCCGCCTCCACGGTCCAGCGACCCTCGCCGGAGTCCTCCGCGTAGCCCTTGAGCTTGTCCAGGTGCTCGTCGTCGTCGAGGGCGTTGACCGCGAGGTCGAGCAGCCAGGAGCGGATGACGGTCCCCTCCTGCCAGGAGCGGAACACCTCCCGGACGCTGTCCACCGACTCGACCTTCTCCAGGAGCTCCCAGCCCTCGGCGTAGGCCTGCATCATGGCGTACTCGATGCCGTTGTGGACCATCTTGGAGAAGTGCCCGGCGCCGACCTTGCCCGCGTGGACATAGCCGTACGGCCCCTCGGGCTTGAGGGCGTGGAAGATCGGCTGGAGCCGTTCCACGTGCTCCTTGTCGCCGCCGACCATCAGCGCGTAGCCGTTCTGCAGGCCCCACACGCCGCCGGAGACACCGGCGTCGACGAAGCCGATGCCCTTGGCGCCCAGCTCCTCGGCGTGCTTCTCGTCGTCGCTCCAGCGGGAGTTGCCGCCGTCGACCACGGTGTCACCGGGGGAGAGGAGCTCGCCGAGTTCGTCCACGACGGACTGGGTGGCGGCGCCGGCCGGGACCATCACCCACACCGTGCGCGGCGCCTCGAGCTTGTCGACCAGCTCGGACAGGCTCGCCACGTCGGACACTTCGGGGTTGCGGTCGTAGCCGACGACGGTGTGGCCGGCGCGGCGGATGCGCTCGCGCATGTTGCCGCCCATCTTGCCGAGGCCGATCAGGCCGAGCTGCATCGCTGTCATGTCAGAGCACTTCCTTCAGTTCACGGTAGGCGGCCACGAGGGCGGTGGTGGAGGGGTCGAGACCGGGGACGTCGGCGCCCTCGGTCAGGGCGGGCTCGACGCGCCTGGCGAGGACCTTGCCGAGCTCGACGCCCCACTGGTCGAAGGAGTCGATGTTCCAGACCGCGCCTTGCACGAACACCTTGTGCTCGTAGAGGGCGATGAGCTGGCCGAGCACGGAGGGGGTGAGCTCCTTGGCCAGGATCGTGGTCGTGGGGTGGTTGCCCTGGAAGGTGCGGTGGGCCACCTGCTCCTCCGCCACGCCCTCCGCGCGGACCTCCTCGGCGGTCTTGCCGAAGGCGAGCGCCTGCCCCTGTGCGAACAGGTTGGCCATCAACAGGTCGTGCTGCGCCTTGAGTTCGTCGCTCAGCTCGTCGATCGGGCGGGCGAAGCCGATGAGGTCGGCCGGGATGACCTTGGTGCCCTGGTGGATCAACTGGTAGTAGGCGTGCTGCCCGTTGGTGCCGGGCGTGCCCCACACCACCGGCCCGGTCTGCCACTCCACGGGGTTGCCGTCACGGTCCACCGACTTGCCGTTGGACTCCATGTCCAGCTGCTGCAGGTAGGCGGTGAACTTGGACAGGTAGTGGGAGTAGGGCAGTACCGCGTGGGACTGGGCGCCGTGGAAGTTGCCGTACCAGATGCCCAACAGGCCCAGGATCAGCGGGGCGTTGGCCTCGGCGGGGGCGTTCTGGAAGTGCTCGTCGACGATCCGGAAACCGTCGAGCATCTCCCGGAAGCGGTCCGGGCCGATGGCGATCATCAGGGAGAGGCCGATCGCCGAGTCGAAGGAGTAGCGGCCGCCGACCCAGTCCCAGAACTCGAACATGTTGTCCGGGTCGATGCCGAAGTCCGTGACCTTCTCGGCGTTCGTCGACAGCGCGACGAAGTGCCGGGCGACGGCCTTGTCGTCGCGCAGACCCGCCGGGCCGTCGAGCAGCCAGGTGCGGGCCGACGTCGCGTTCGTGATCGTCTCGATCGTGGTGAAGGTCTTGGACGCGACGATGAACAGGGTCTCCGCCGGGTCCAGGTCCCGCACCGCCTCGTGCAGGTCGGCGCCGTCCACGTTGGAGACGAAACGGAAGGTCAACTCCCGTGCCGTGTACGCGCGCAGGGCCTCGTAGGCCATCGCGGGGCCCAGGTCGGAGCCGCCGATGCCGATGTTGACGACGTTCTTGATGCGCTTGCCGGTGTGGCCGGTCCACTCGCCGGAGCGGACCCGGTTCGCGAAGTCGCTCATCTTGTCGAGGACGGCGTGCACACGGGGCACGACGTTCTCGCCGTCGACCTCGACGACCGCGCCCGCGGGGGCGCGCAGCGCGGTGTGCAGGACGGCCCGGTCCTCGGTCGTGTTGATCTTCTCGCCGCGGAACATGGCGTCGCGGAGCCCGAACACGTCGGTGGCGGTGGCCAGTTCCTGGAGCAGGGCCAGGGTCTCGTCGGTGATCAGGTGCTTGGAGTAGTCGATGCGCAGATCGCCCACGCGCACCACGTACCGCTCCGCGCGGCCCGGGTCGTCCGCGAACAACTCACGCAGGTGCGCGTGCTGTTCGGTTCGGTGGTCCTCCAGGGCCGTCCACTCGGGGCGATGCGTCAGAAGAGGGGAGTCAGACATGAGCAGGGGTCTCCTCGGTGGCCTCGCCCTGCAGGGCGACGGCGTACATCTCGTCGGCGTCGAGGCGGCGGAGCTCCTCGGCGATGAGTTCGGAGGTGGTGCGGACCTTCAGCGCCAGGGTGCGGGGGGGCTGGCCCGGCAGGGACAGCGTGGCCAGCGGGCCCTCGGGGCGGTCGATGACGATCTCGCCGTTCGCGGTGCCCAGACGGACGGCCGTGACGACCGGACCGTCGGTGACCACACGGTCGATCCGCACCTTCAGCCGCGCCTCCAGCCAGCGCGCGAGCAGCTCGGCGGCCGGGTTGTCGGCCTCGGCCTCCACGGCCCCGGAGATGATCTCCGCGCGGGCCTGGTCGAGAGCCGCCGCCAGCATCGAGCGCCACGGGGTCAGCCGGGTCCAGGCGAGGTCGGTGTCGCCCGGCGCGTAGGAGCGGACCCGGGTCTCAAGGACCTGCATCGGGTGCTCCACCGCGTACAGGTCGGTGATCCGGCGCTGGGCCAGCGCGCCCAGCGGGTCCTTCGCGGGGTTCTGCGGCGCCTCCACCGGCCACCACACGACGACCGGGGCGTCCGGCAGCAGCAGCGGCAGCACGACGGAGTCGGCGTGGTCGGAGACCTCGCCGTAGGTCCGCAGGACGACCGTCTCGCCGGTGCCGGCGTCGGCACCCACCCGGACCTCGGCGTCGAGGTGCGAGTTGGTGCGGTCGCGGGGGGTGCGGGCGTGCCGCTTGATGACGACCAGGGTGCGCGAGGGGTGCTCGTGCGAGGCCTCCTCGGCCGCCTTGATCGCGTCGTAGGCGTTCTCCTCGTCCGTGACGATCACCATCGTCAGGACCATGCCCACCGCGGGGGTTCCGATGGCGCGGCGACCCTGCACCAGCGCCTTGTTGATCTTGCTTGCCGTGGTGTCGGTCAGGTCGATCTTCATGGCCTGCGCCAGCTCCGTCCGTCTCGTGCGAGCATCTCGTCGGCTTCCTCGGGTCCCCAGGTACCCGACGCGTACTGCGCCGGACGGCCGTGGTTCGCCCAGTGCTCCTCGATCGGGTCGAGGATCTTCCAGGACTCTTCCACTTCCTGGTGACGCGGGAACAGGTTGGCGTCCCCGAGGAGGACGTCCAGGATGAGCCGCTCGTAGGCCTCCGGGCTGGACTCCGTGAACGACTCGCCGTAGGCGAAGTCCATCGTCACGTCCCGGATCTCCATCGAGGTGCCCGGCACCTTCGACCCGAACCGGACCGTCATGCCCTCGTCCGGCTGCACCCGGATGACGATGGCGTTGGAGCCGAGCTCCTCGGTGGCCGTGGAGTCGAAGGGCGAGTGCGGGGCCGTCTGGAAGACGACCGCGATCTCGGTGACCCGGCGGCCCAGCCGCTTGCCGGTGCGCAGGTAGAAGGGGACGCCCGCCCAGCGGCGGTTGTCCACGTTCAGCCGGACGGCCGCGTAGGTGTCCGTCGTGGAGGCCTGGTCGATGCCCTCCTCCTCCAGATAGCCGAGCACCTTCTCGCCGCCCTGCCAGGCACCGGCGTACTGCCCGCGCACGGCGTGCGCGCCGATGTCCTCCGGCAGCTTCACGGCCCTGAGGACCTTCAGCTTCTCGGTGAGCAGCGACTCCGCGTCGAAGGCGGCCGGCTCCTCCATGGCGGTCAGCGCCATCAGCTGGAGCAGGTGGTTCTGGATGACGTCACGGGCGGCGCCGATGCCGTCGTAGTACCCGGCCCGGCCGCCGATGCCGATGTCCTCGGCCATCGTGATCTGCACGTGGTCGACGTAGGACCGGTTCCAGATGGGCTCGTACATCTGGTTGGCGAAGCGCAGCGCCAGGATGTTCTGGACGGTCTCCTTGCCCAGGTAGTGGTCGATGCGGAAGACCTGGTCCGGCTCGAACACGTCGTGCACGAGGGCGTTGAGCTCGCGGGCGCTCTTCAGGTCGCGGCCGAACGGCTTCTCGATGACCGCCCGCCGCCAGGACCCCTCGGGAGCGTTCGCCAGCCCGTGCTTCTTGAGCTGCTGGACGACCTTCGGGAAGAACTTCGGCGGCACGGAGAGGTAGAAGGCGTAGTTGCCACTGGTGCCGCGGGCCTTGTCCAGCTCCTCGACCGTCTGGCGCAGCTGCTTGAACGCCGTGTCGTCGTCGAAGTCGCCCGGGATGAACCGCATCCCCTCGGCGAGCTGCTGCCAGACCTCCTCACGGAACTCGGTTCGCGCGTGCTCGCGCACCGAGTCGTGCACGATCTGCGCGAAGTCCTCGTCCTCCCAGTCCCGGCGGGCGAATCCGACGAGCGAGAAGCCCGGCGGGAGCATGCCGCGGTTGGCGAGGTCGTAGACGGCCGGCATCAGCTTCTTGCGGGACAGGTCGCCGGTGACCCCGAAGATGACGAGCCCGGAGGGCCCGGCGATCCGCGGGAGGCGCCGGTCGCGCTCGTCCCGCAGGGGGTTCTCCCAGTCGGCGGTGATGGTCATTCCGCGTCCACTCCCTTGCTGTTCAGCGACTTGGTGACGGCGTCCAGCAGCTCCTGCCAGGCAGCCTCGAACTTGGCGACACCCTCGTCCTCCAGCTGCCGCACGACCTCGTCGTAGGAGATCCCCAGCGCCTCCACGGCGGCCAGGTCGGCGCGGGCCTGCGCGTAACCGCCGCTCACCGTGTCGCCGGTGATCTCGCCGTGGTCGGCGGTGGCGTTCAGCGTGGCCTCCGGCATGGTGTTGACCGTGCCGGGCGCGACCAGGTCGTCGACGTAGAGGGTGTCCTTGTAGGACGGGTCCTTCACGCCGGTCGAGGCCCACAGCGGGCGCTGCTTGGTTGCGCGGGCGCCACCGAGCGAGGTCCAGCGCTCGCCGCCGAAGACCTCCTCGTACGCCTGGTAGGCGAGCCGCGCGTTGGCGAGCGCCGCCTTCCCCTTGAGCGCGAGGGCCGCGTCCGTGCCGAGAACCGTCAGCCGCTTGTCGATCTCGGAGTCGACGCGCGAGACGAAGAAGGAGGCGACGGAGTGGATGGTGGAGAGGTCGAGGCCCTTCTTCGCGGCCTTCTCCAGACCGGCCAGGTAGGCGTCCATCACCTCGCGGTAGCGCTCCAGGGAGAAGATCAGCGTGACGTTGACGCTGATGCCGAGGCCGATGACCTCGGTGATCGCCGGGAGGCCGGCCTTCGTCGCCGGGATCTTGATCATGACGTTCGGGCGGTCGACCAGCCAGGCGAGCTGCTTGGCCTCGGCGATCGTCGCCGCCGTGTTGTGGGCGAGCCGAGGATCGACCTCGATGGAGACCCGGCCGTCCCGGCCGCCGGTGGCGTCGTGCACCGGACGCAGCACGTCGGCGGCGGCGCGGACGTCGGCCGTGGTCATCATCCGTACGGCCTCGTCGACCGTGACGCCCCGGGTGGCGAGGTCGCTCAGCTGCTCCTCGTACCCCGCTCCGGAGCCGATGGCGGCCTGGAAGATGGACGGGTTGGTGGTGACGCCGACGACGTGCTTCGTGGCGACGAGTTCGGCGAGGTTGCCCGACTCGATCCGCCCCCGCGACAGGTCGTCCAGCCAGATGGAGACGCCCTCGTCGGACAGGCGCTTGAGTGCTCCCGCGGTAGCGGTCGCTTCGGTCACAGTGATCATCTTCTTTCTGGCGGTCGGATCAACCACGCGCGGCGGCCACGGATTCCCGGGCTGCCGCGGCGACGTTCTCGGCGGTGAAGCCGAACTCGGCGAACAGGACCTTCGCGTCGGCGGAGGCGCCGAAGTGTTCGAGGGAGACGATGCGTCCTGCGTCACCTGTGAAGCGGTACCACGTGAGACCGATACCGGCCTCGATTGCGACGCGGGCTCGCACGGACGGCGGAAGGACGCTCTCCCGGTACTCCCGAGGCTGCTCCTCGAACCACTCCACGGACGGCATCGACACCACCCGGGTGCCCACCCCCTCCGCCTCCAGCTGCTCCCGCGCGGCGACGGCGAGCTGGACCTCGGAGCCGGTCGCGATGAGGACGACGTCGGGAACCTCCGTGGAGGAGTCCCGGAGCACGTACCCGCCCTTGGCCGCGTCCGGGTTCGGGGCGTACGTCGGCACACCCTGGCGGGTGAGCGCGAGGCCGTGCGGGGCCGGGTTGATGGCGTGCCGCTTGAGGATCTCGGCCCAGGCGGTCGCGGTCTCGTTGGCGTCGGCCGGGCGGACGACGTTCAGGCCGGGGATGGCGCGCAGCGAGGCCAGGTGCTCGACCGGCTGGTGGGTCGGGCCGTCCTCGCCGAGGCCGATGGAGTCGTGCGTCCAGACGTAGGTGACGGGCAGCTGCATCAGGGCGGACAGCCGCACCGCGTTGCGCATGTAGTCGGAGAACACCAGGAAGGTGCCGCCGTAGATCCGCGTGTTGCCGTGCAGCGCGATGCCGTTCATCTCGGCCGCCATCGAGTGCTCGCGGATACCGAAGTGGACGGTACGGCCGTACGGGTCGGCCTCCGGGAGCGCGTTGCCCTTCGGCAGGAAGGAGCTGGTCTTGTCGATGGTGGTGTTGTTCGACCCGGCGAGGTCGGCGGAACCGCCCCACAGCTCGGGGAGCACCGGGCCCAGCGCCTGCAGGACCTTGCCGGAGGCGGCACGGGTGGCGACGGAGGAGCCCTCCTCGAAGACCGGGATCGCGGACTCCCAGCCCTCGGGGAGCTGGCCGGCGACGATCCGGTCGAAGAGCTCGGCCCGCTCGGGCTGCTCACCGCGCCACACGGAGATCTGCTTGTCCCAGGCCGCGTGCGCCTCGGCGCCCCGGTCCAGGGCCAGACGGGTGTGGCGGATGACCTCGTCCGGGACCTCGAAGCTCTTGTCCGGATCGAAACCGAGGACCCGCTTGGTGGCGGCGACCTCGTCGGCGCCGAGCGCGGAGCCGTGGGCGGCCTCGGTGTTCTGGGCGTTCGGGGCGGGCCAGGCGATGATCGTGCGCATCGCGATGATCGAGGGGCGCTCGGTCTCGGCCTGCGCCGCCTTCAGGGCCGCGTACAGGGCGTGGACGTCGATGTCGCCGTCGGCGCCGGGCTCGATGCGCTGGGTGTGCCAGCCGTAGGCCTCGTACCGCTTCAGCACGTCCTCGGAGAACGCGGTGGCGGTGTCGCCCTCGATGGAGATGTGGTTGTCGTCGTAGACGAAGACCAGATTGCCGAGCTTCTGGTGACCGGCGAGGGAGGAGGCCTCGGCGGAGATGCCCTCCTCCAGGTCGCCGTCGGAGACGATCCCCCAGATGGTGTGGTCGAAGGGGGACTCGCCCTCGGGGGCCTCGGGGTCGAAGAGGCCGCGCTCGTAGCGGGCGGCCATGGCCATGCCGACGGCGTTGGCGACACCCTGGCCGAGCGGCCCGGTCGTGGTCTCGACGCCGGCGGTGTGCCCGTACTCGGGGTGACCGGGCGTCTTGGAGCCGTGGGTGCGGAAGGCCTTCAGGTCGTCCAGCTCCAGCTCGTACCCGGAGAGGTAGAGCTGGGTGTAGAGCGTCAGCGAGGTGTGCCCGGGGGAGAGGACGAAGCGGTCACGGCCGGTCCACTCGGGATCGGCCGGGTCATGACGCATCACCTTCTGAAAGATCGTGTACGCCGCGGGGGCGAGGGCCATCGCGGTGCCCGGGTGCCCGTTCCCGACCTGTTGCACGGCATCCGCCGCCAAGAGGCGGGCGGTGTCGACGGCACGCCGGTCGAGTTCGGTCCATTCGAAGCTGTCCGGTGTCTGCGTGCTCATCTTCAAGAAGTCCTCGATCGGAGCGGGATGGCTGGTCTGACGTGTTCAAACTTAAAAGTCTGACTTTTACGGTGGAAGGTCGCGGTGTGTCAGCCTGTGGTGAAAGTGGGACACGGAACGCTCCAGGCAGGCGGCACGAGCACGACATGGCGGACAGAACAGGCCAAGTCTCCATCCAAGGTGGAGACGGTGACGGCGGAGTGGACGGGATCAGAACGTTCCCCTTCCCCAGCGAGCTGAGTGTGGGCGGTGTCGGCATGCAGGTCGGCCCGATGGGAGCAGGGCGCACCTGGCACGCGGATGCCCCGTTGGAGCGTGTCCACCGCATCGACTTCCATGTAGTGATGCTCTTCGACGGCGGTCCCGTGCGCCACATGATCGACTTCGCCGAGTACGAGGCGACGGCGGGCGACCTGTTGTGGATCCGGCCGGGTCAGGTCCACCGCTTCTCACCGTCGAGCGAGTACCGCGGAACCGTCCTGACCATGCAACCGGGCTTTCTGCCGCGGGCGACGGTAGAGGCGACGGGGCTCTACCGCTACGACCTCCCGCCGCGACTACGGCCCTCCGACGCCCAGTTGGCGGGCCTGAAGGCCTCCGTGACCCAGCTTCAGCGGGAGTACGAGGACTCCTCGACGCTCCCGCTGAGCCTGCACACCTCGGTCCTGCGGCACTCGTTGACGGCGTTCCTGCTGCGACTGGCCCACCTCGCGGCGAGCTCTGCGGAGGCCGGGCGGCGCGCCGAGTCGACGTTCACCCTGTTCCGGGACGCGGTGGAGAAGGGCTTCGCCACGAACCACAGTGTCAGCGCGTACGCCGACGCGCTGGGCTACTCCCGCCGGACCCTGGTACGCGCGGTGCGCGCCGCGACGGGGGAGACCCCCAAGGGGTTCATCGACAAGCGGGTCGTACTGGAGGCGAAGCGGCTGCTGGCCCACACGGACCTGCCGATCGGGCGGGTGGGGGCGGCGGTGGGATTTCCCGACGCCGCGAACTTCTCCAAGTTCTTCCAGCAGCACACCGACATGACACCGGCGGCGTTCCGGACGGACCTTCGATAGGAGTCCACGGCGCCGCGATGGACGGCTGTGCCGTCGAGCCGTACGACGACGCGGAGTTGGCCGCCTTGGGTTTCTCGGGACAACGGACGTCGAGGACGCCCGACCGTGCTGGTGGCGTCCTCGCGGGGGCGGCCCCCGGCTCGTCTGATGCCTCGCGAGGCGTCGATGTGCCGAAGCTCGATAGCTGTCACCGGATGCGACGATTGGCGTGGTGAATTGCGAAATGAAGCAAAGTGGTTGTCACTATTCAGGCGCGCTACTTGTCACCTGTGGGCAGCGCTCGGCCGTTCCGTCGTCTGCGGTCCGGTGAAAGTTACTCGGACAGCAGACAGCGGCTGAGGGCCGAGCAGGGCCCAGGGCCACTGGCCACATTCATCAGCGGAGATCGATCGGGTGCGGGAGCGGCTCCCACTCCGGCAGCCAGTCAGTGGCCGTCCCGCCGGACAGCGCAAGGTAGAGCCAGTCACTGAAGCCGAGCTCGGTGTCATGCCAGTCTGCCCAGCCGCGGCGGAACGCTGAGACGGTCCAGGACCCGCCGTCACGGGGAACGAGGAACAGCTGGTCGCCTTCGATCGTGTTCCCCCAGACCAAAGCGCCACCCGGAGTCGGCAAGACCGTGTGGGGAACCATCCGGGATGCCTCCAACTTCCGGCCCATACCGTCGGCATACTCACGCAGCGTCCGAGCCCCACAGAAGTAGATGTAGTCCGAGATGACCGCGTCACCGTAAGCGCCCGCGATCTCGACGAAGTCCGCCGGCAGGGTGACCGACCACGCCGAGGCGATCTCCTCGATCAGGTGCCCTTCGCCGTGCCGAACGGGCAACCCGAGTACGGGGGCGAAGTCGCTGATGGTCTTCAACTGGTCTCCTACCGCCGGCGGCCCCCGCAGCTCTGAGTCGTCGCCTGCAGCAGCCGATCGACGAGATCGTAGCCCAGGGCTATGACGACGCCGGAAGACCCCTTGGCAAGAGGCAGCATCACGGCAATGACCGACTGGTGACAACTATCACGCCTTGGTGACACCTGTCGCGCTTTGGCACAGTCGACCGCTCTCGCGAGGCATCCTGACAGCCCGGTCAGTGACCGAAGTTGAACCAGTTCAGGTTGACGAAGTCCGCCGGCTGGCCGCTGGTGAAGGTCAGATAGACGTCATGGGTGCCGGTGACGGCGCTGATGTTCGCCGGGACCGTTCTCCAGGACTGCCAGCCACCGGTGTTGGCGAGGGCGAAGCTGCCGATCGGAGTGGCGGTACGGCTGTCCAGGCGCACCTCGACCAGACCGCTGACGCCGCCCGCCGCGCCGCTCGCCACCCGCGCGACGAACTGGGTCGCGGGCGTGGAGCCGAAGTTGACGTTCTGGTACAGCGCCCAGTCACCGTTGGCGAGGGCGCTGAGGTTCTGGCCGCCGCCCGTGTCCGTGGTGGTCTCGGAGCTCACGCCGCTCTGGCTGTTGTACGACTCGGCCTGAATGGTGCTGTAGGCGTCACGGCCGCCGCTCGGTGGAGGGGTGGTACCGCTCCCACTCGCCGACAGCACCTGGACGTAGTCCACGACCATGGGTACGCCGGACTGGGTGCCGGAGTCGAGCCCGCCGCCGAACGCGTCCGGGAAGGCGCCGCCCATCGCCACGTTGAGGATGATGAAGAACCCGTGGTTGGTGGCGTTGGTCCAGGTCGTCGCGTCGACCTGGCTCGCGTTGACCGAGTGGTACTGGGTGCCGTCGACGAGGAAGCGGATCGTCTCGGGGCTCACCGAGCGGTCCCACTCCATCGTGTAGGTGTGGAAGCCGGACTGGCAGGTCGAGCCGGGACACGCCACGTTGTTCCCGATGCCGGTCGTCTCGTTGCACGGGCCGCCCGGATTGCTGCCGCAGTGCATGGTGGCCCACACGCGGTTCATGCCCTGGACGTTCTCCATGATGTCCAGCTCGCCGACGCCCGGCCAGTTCTGGTAGTTGCCGCGGTAGGGCGCGCCCAGGGCCCAGAACGCCGGCCAGTAGCCCTCGGCCGCGGTGCCGGTGACGTTGGGCATCTGGATGCGTGCCTCGACGCGCAGCTTGCCGCCGGCCGGGGGCTGGAAGTCGGTGCGGTTGGTCTCGATGCGGCCCGAGGTCCAGTTGCCGGCCGAGTCGCGGAGCGGGGTGATGCGCAGGTTGCCGTTGCCGTCGAGGGCGACGTTGCTGGTGCTGTTGGTCATCCTCTCGACCTCGCCGGTGCCCCAGTTCGCGGGGCCGCCGGGGTAGGAAGTCCCGGTCGTGTACTGCCAGTTGGAGGTGCTGACGCCGGTTCCGGCGGAGCCGTTGAAGTCGTCGAGGAAGACCTGCGACCAGCCCGTGGGAGGCGTGGGGGCGGAGGCGTCGGCGGGGAGGGTGGCGGCCGTCGCGAGGGCGGCGGCCAGGCCGAGGGTGCTCAGCACGGCGACGAGGGCCCGTCGCCGTCTGGGTATGCCGGAGGTTTCGCTCATGGGGGTGCCTCTCGGTACGGAGTGGGGTGCGGGTGCGGGAGTGCCCTTCGAGCGCGCTCTGAGAGCGCTCTCAAAGTGCACCCAATGTGCTCTCGGCCACTCCGGTCGTCAATAGGTGAAACAGTGAAAGTCGCTGCGGCCCTGGTGAGTTCACCCCATGAATCCGGGGGGAGCGGGTGCGTGGCGCGGGTTTGTTCTGGTCGACGGTCGGCAGCGGGATGAAGCGCGGTACGCCTGCGGGTCGCTGACCGGCTAGCACCGCCAGGGCCGGCCGACGCCGGCGGCCGGACCGCCGGTGTCGACCGGGTGTGCCTGCGCGCCGGATGCCGCCGCCGGTGACGCCGGCGAGCAGGGTGGCGAGTGGGGACGGCCGCGTCCGTCGGAGAGACCGCTCAGGCCTGCGCCGACGATGTGGTGGTCAGGCCTGCTGCACAGTCAGGTCGGTGGAGCCGGCGAGCCGGGCTGTGCGTGCGGACCGCGTCGCCGCCGGAGCAGCCGCCCCGGGGACCGTCGCTCCCCGGTGGCACCGGCGAGCTGGGCAGCGCCTGCCGCACCGCCGGGGGCGCCCCGGGTGTCTGCGTCGGCGATGTGGTGGTCGGCTGCGCCCAGCTGCGGTGCGCGGCCAGGTCCCCGGTGCGGCCGGTGAGCAGGGTGGCGGGTGCGGATCGCCGCGTTGCCTGAGAGGCCGACCGCCCCGGATCTGCCTGGACGGTGGGGTGGCCGAGGCGGCCCTGGCCCGGCTCCTGTGACGTCTAGAGCGCGCTGCCGGCCTTCCAGTCCGACCACGGCAGGTTCCAGCCGTTGAGTCCGTTGGACGGTTCGACGGTCTTCTCGCCGGAGTTCTTCACGACGACGACGTCACCGAGCATGGAGCTGTCGTAGAACTTGTAGCCGTCCACGGACGTGTCGTTCGCGCCCTTGGCGTCGTGCAGGCCCACGCAGCCGTGGCTGGTGTTCTGGTGGCCGAACACCGAGGTGGCCGCCCAGTAGTTGCCGTGCACGAAGGTGCCGGAGGTGGTCAGGCGCTGGGCGTGCGGCACGTCGGAGATGTCGTACTCGTCGCCGAGCCCGACCGTCGAGGACTCCATGCGGGTCTGCTTGAACCGCTCGCTGATCACCATGATCCCGGACCATGTGGTGTGGTCGGCGTCGCCGCCGGAGACGGGGTACGTGGCGACGGTGCGGCCGTCCCGCCTCACGACCATCTGCCGGGTGCGGAGGTCGACCGTGCTGATCTGCTCGCGGCCGATGTGGAAGGTGACGTCCTTCGACTGCACGCCGTAGACGGCGTCCGCGCCCTGGACGTCCTTGAGCCGCAGACCTAGCGTGATCTTCGTGCCGGCCGCCCAGTAGGTCTCGGGCCGGAAGTCGAGCCGGGTGTCGCTGAACCAGTGGCCCACGATCTCGACGGCGGGCTCGGCGGTCACGGTGATCGCCTTCTGGACGGCGGCCCGGTCGGACACGGCGTGGCTGAAGTTGATCGACACGGGCATGCCGACGCCGGAGGTGGAGTTCGCCTCGGGGGTGAAATAGCCCACGAAGGTCTCGCCGGGGGACCTGGTGGTGAAGGTCGCGGTCTGCGCGGTGCCGCTCGACGCGGTCGCCGTGACCGTGTACTTCGTGCCCGAGAACGGGTTCTTCGACGAGGTCCATGTCGTCCGGGCGTCGTTGTAGGAGCCGTCGAGCGTGGAGCCGTCGTTGCCCGTGACCTCGACCGAGGCGAGGGTGCCGTCCGTGACCGTGACCACGACGGGAGTCGCGAAGCCCGCCTTGGTGGTGCCGTCCGCCGGGGTGACCGAGACGACCGCCTTCCTGGTCGCCGCCTGCACGGACGCGGTGGCCCCGGCCCCCTGCGAGGCGTCCGCCGAGCCGCCGTCGCACCCCGTCAGCAAGGTCGCGGCCGGTACGGCGCCGAGCGCGGCGAGGATCCCGCGCCGGGACCACTTCTCCGACTGCCCGGACCGGTTCGATATGTGCGAGTCGCCCACTGCAGGCCTTCCTGAGACATCCGTCTTTGCGCCTGCATCGTGCGCCTCGCACCTTGGGTGATCCTTTGAATCGCCGGGCCACTGGCTGAGATTCCGATGAGGACACTGACGAGAGGCGCCCGGCCTCCGCCGTCAGGCGTTCGTCGACACGGACCGCTCCGACGTGGCCGCCTCCCGCAGCCCGAACCGCTCGTGCACCCTGCGCAGCGGCTTCGGCGCCCACCAGGCACGCCGGCCGAGCAGCGCCATGGTCGCCGGGACGAGCAGCATCCGTACGACCGTCGCGTCGATCAGCACCGCCAGGGTCAGGCCGAGACCGATCTGGAGGATGGGGGAGAACCCGCCGGTCATGAAGGCGCCGAACACGACCGCGAGGAGCAGTGCCGCACAGGTGACGACCCGCCCGGACCGGCGCAGCCCGGTCACGACGGCCTCCTCGTGGTTCCCGCCGCGCCGGCGGGCCTCGCGCATCCGGGCCAGGATGAACAGCTCGTAGTCCATGGCCAGCCCGAAGGCGATCGAGACGATCAGCGGTGGTGCGGTCACGCTCAGTGCGCCCAGGCCCTCGCCGCCCAGCAGCCCGGCCCCGTGGCCGTCCTGGAAGACCCACACCACCACACCGAGCGCCGCGCCCAGGCTGAGCAGGGTGGTCGCGATCGTACGCAGCGGGATCAGCACCGAGCCGGTGAAGGCGAACAGCAGGACGAAGATGCCGGCCAGGACGGTCAGCGCCGCCCAGGGTGCCCGGTCGGCGAGCATGGCGCGGAAGTCGACCAGGCGGGCCGCGACCCCGGTCACCTCGACGGGTTCGTCGCCGCGCAGGTCCCGTACCCGTTCGACCAGGCCGGTGGCCGCCCCGCCGTCCACGCTGCCGGGCGGCTGGAGCTCTACGACGGTGTTGCCGCCCGGCAGTCGGCGGGACTCGGCGTTCGGGACCAGAGCGCGGATCCGGTCGGCGGTCGCGGAGTCGGTGCCGGGCTTGAGGACGACGACCACGGGGGAGACCCCGGTGCCCTTGGGGAAGTGCGCGTCCACGCTGTCGTACAACTGGCGTGCCTCGGTGTTCGAAGGCAGCTGCCGGGCGTCACCGATGGCGATGCGCAGGCCGGTCAGCGGCAGCGCGAGGAGCAGCAGGACCGGTACGACGGTGACCAGGACGGCGACCCGGCGGCGCTGCGCGAAGCGGGCCAGTCGGGCGAAGACTCGGCCCTCTTCGTCCTCGGAGTCCTCGGAGTCCTCGGTACGCGCCTTCGAGGGCCGGATCCGCCCGCCGAACCTCGTGAGCAGCGCGGGCAGCAGGGTGACCGCGGCCAGCATGTCGACCACCACGACGGCGGCGACGGCCAGTCCCATGCTGCGCAGGAACACGCTCGGGAAGACCAGCAGCCCGGTCAGGCTGACGGCCACGGTGAGGCCGGAGAACAGGACCGTCCGGCCGGCCGCGTCGACCGTGCGGTGCACGGCTTCCACCACGTCGTCGGTGTGCCGGCGTTCCTCGCGGAAGCGGACCAGCATCAACAGGGCGTAGTCGACGGCGAGTCCGAGGCCGAGCATGGTGGTGACCTGGATCGCGTACACCGAGATGTCGGTGACCTGGCTGAAGGCGAACAGTCCGAGGAACGCGCCCGCGATCCCGCTCACCGCGATCACCAGCGGCAGCGCGGCGGCGCGCAGCCCGCCGAACACGACGAGCAGCAGCGCGAGGACGACCGGCAGAGAGACCAACTCGGCGTTCTTCACGTCCTCCTGGGCGCGCTCGCCAAGCTGCCGGCCGAGCAGTTCGCCGCCGCTGACGTGGACGTCGGGCGCGTCGATCCGCTTGACGGTCTCGACGGCCGAGTCCGTCGCCTCCTCCTCGGCCTCGTCGCTCAGGCCGCCCTCGAAGGTGACGGGGATGATGAGCGCCTGTCCGTCGCGGGCGGTGAGACCGGGGGTGCTGTACGGGTCCGGCACGTCGGCCACGCCGGCGATCTCCCGGACCTCGGCGACGGTCCGCTCGACCTGGGCGCGCAGGGCCGCGTCGGAGACCGGCTCGCCCGCGACGACCGCGGTGACGGACTCGCCGCTCGGGTCCACGCCGGAGAGATAGTCGTCGGCCAGGTCGGACTCGGTGCCGGGCACGTCGGGCACGTCGTCGGAGAGGTCGGCGAAGACGCCCGTCCCGAGGCCGAAGCCGAGGAGCAGGAAGGCGGCCCAGAGGCCGATGAAGGTCAGCGGGCGGCGGGTCGCCGCCCGGGCGAGGGTGGAGAGCACGGTCGCCTCCCGGCGAGTTGAGGAGTGGTGCGACCTCAGACTCGTGGCGCGGACGTGATCACCGGATCGCCGGGGCGGGCGGTTTCCTGGCCTCCGCCGTACGGGTGAGACGGGGTGCTCCCTCACTCTCCGGAGGGAGGAATCTTCGGTACCGGTCCGGGAGTTGACCATGCAGACACCATCGAGGAGGCCGTATGTCCGAGGTACCACCCGCTGTCCGTGAACTCCGGCTCGTCGTCACGGCGGACGACTACGACGAGGCGTTGCGCTTCTACCGGGACGTCCTGGGACTCCCCGAACGGGCCGCGTTCTCCTCGCCCGGCGGGCGGGTCACCATCCTGGAGGCCGGGCGGGCGACACTGGAGCTCACCGATCCGAACCATGCCGCGTTCATCGACGAGGTGGAGGTCGGCAGACGGGTCGCCGGGCACATCAGGGTCGCCTTCGAGGTCGACGACTCGACCGGCACCACCGCCCGGCTGGCCGAGGCGGGCGCGGAGGTGGTCGCCGAGCCGACCCGAACGCCCTGGAACTCGCTCAACTCCCGCCTGGAGGCGCCCGGTTCGCTCCAGCTGACCCTGTTCACCGAACTCGGGGACTAGGGAGTACCCGGGGTAACCAACCCCGTCTCGTACGCGCAGATCACCGCCTGGACCCGGTCCCGCAGACCCAGCTTGCTCAGCACGTTGCTGACATGGGTCTTGACCGTGTGCTCGCTGACGAACAGGGTCGTGGCGATCTCCGCGTTGGACAGCCCCCGGGCCAGCATCCGCAGGGTCTCCACCTCGCGGGCCGTCAGGACGTCCAGGCGGTCGGGGGTGGCCCCGGTGGCGGCCTCCTCGCGGCGGCGGCGCACGATGTCCGCGACCAGGCGGCGGGTGACGGTCGGCGCGAGCAGCGAGTCGCCGCCCGCCACCACGCGGACCGCGTGCACGAGGTCGTCCCGGCGCACGTCCTTGAGGAGGAAGCCGCTGGCGCCCGCGTACAGCGCGTCGTACACGTACTCGTCGAGATCGAACGTGGTCAGCATGACCACCTTGCAACTGGACTGCGCGCACACCCGCCGCGCCGCCTCCAGGCCGTCCATGACGGGCATCCGGATGTCGAGGAGCAGGACGTCGGGCCTGTGGCGCTGCACCGCGGCCACCGCCTCGGCGCCGTCCCCGGCCTCGGCGACCACCTCGATGTCCTGCTGCGCCTCCAGGATCATGGTGAAGCCGCTGCGGACCAGTTCCTGGTCGTCGGCGACGACCACCCGGATGCTCACCCGAGGGCCGCTTCCCGGCCCGCGGTGACGGGCAGCCGTACGACGACCCGGAAGCCCCCCTCCGGACCCGGACCGGCCTGCGCGCTGCCCCCGCAGGCGGCCGCCCGCTCCCTGAGGCCGATCAGCCCCTGTCCGCCGCCCGTGTGCGCGGGGCCCCTGCCGTCGTCGGTCACCGAGAGGGTCAACTCGTCCTCCGCCCAGTCGAGTTCCACCTGTGCGCAGGAAGCGTACGCGTGCTTGACCGTGTTGGTCAGGGCTTCCTGCACCGCGCGGTAGGCGGCGACCTCGGTGTCCGGGGGAAGGGGACGCGGCAGTCCGCGCACGCTCAATTCGACCCGCAGGCCGGCCGATTCGGAGACCTGCCGGACCAGGGCCGGGAGTCCTGCGAGATCCGGCTGGGGCAGCCGGGTGGCGCCGCCCCGGCGCTCCTCCTCCTTCAACACGCCGAGAATCCGGCGCAGTTGGGCCATCGCGTCCCGGCCGCTGGCCGCGATCGCGTCGAACGCGGCCTCGGCGCGGGCCGGGTCGCTGCGCACCACGACCGGTCCGGCCTCCGCCTGGACGACCATCAGGCTCACCGCGTGCGCGAGGATGTCGTGCATGTCCCGGGCGATGCGGGAGCGTTCCTGGGCGATGGCCCGGGCGGTCTCCGCGGCCCGCTCCCGTTCCAGGCGGCGGGCCCGGTCCTCGACGGCGGCGGTGTAGGCGCGCTGGACGCGGGCCAGGACGCCGAGGCCGTAGGCGCAGATCATGCCGGTGATGTGGAAGGCGTACTCGAAGGGCTCGGAGTGCTCCTTGTGCTGCATGGTCAGCACGGCCCCGAGCAGCCAGCTCGCCAGCATCGAGCGGCGCTGCCAGGGCAGGCCCTGGGCGGCCATGGTGTAGAGGACGACCAGTCCGCCGTAGAGCACGTCCGGGGGCGGTGCGTGGTAGTAGGCCATCGCCGTGGTGGCCGCCGAGACCGCCAGGGCGCACGCGTAGGGATGGCGGCGCCGCCAGACGAGGGGGACGGCGGTGGCGGCGCCCAGCAGCCAGCCCACCGGGCTCAGCGGGTCGTCGCCCTCGTCCGGGAACATCCACTGGAGGGACGCGGCGAACAGCACCAGCACGGCGAGCGCGCTGTCGACGACGTAGGGGTTCGTCGTCCTCAGACGGGTCACGACACGGGCGTACCAGGACCGGACGGCGGACATGAGCGGCTCCTCGGGGCCGGGGCCGTCCCAGTATCACGACGCCGGTGCGGCCGGGACCTCACCGGTGAGAGGGATATCCGGCGCCCGAACGGGGTGCGACCGTCGGCTGCCAGCCCAGCGCCCGCGAGATCCCGAGCGCCGCGAGCCGTACCGCCGGGATCAGCGCCGGCACCTGGGCGTCGGCGTGGGGCACGACGACCGACACGGCCGCGACCACCGACCCGTCGGGTCCGCACACGGGGGCGGCCACCGACAGGGCGTCGTCGGTGACCTGACGGCTGCTCACCGCGACGCCGGTGCGCCGGACTTCGGCCAGGACCCGGCGCAGCCGCACCGGTTCGGCGATGGTGTACGGAGTGAACACGGCGAGCGGGCTCGCGCAGTACTCCTCCTGCTCGCCCGGCGCGCAGTGCGCCAGCAGCACCAGGCCGACGCCGGTGGCGTGCAGCGGCCAGCGCGCCCCCACCCGGATGTGCACGCCGACCGACGAACGCCCCGCGATCCACTCGATGTAGACGACGTCCGAGCCGTCCCGCACCGCCAACTGCACGTTCTCGTGGGTGGCTTCGTACAGGTCCTCCAGATACGGCAGCGCCAGCTGCCGCAGCGCGACCCCGCGCGGCGCGAGCGCGGCGACCTCCCACAGGCGGAGCCCGACGTGGTAGACGCCGGCGTCGTCGCGCTCCAGGGCGCCCCACTCGGTCAGCGCGCCCACCAGCCGGTGCGTCGTCGTCAGCGTCAGCCCGGCCCGCCGGCTGATGTCGGTCAGGGACAGCGCCGGATGGTCGTGGTCGAACGCGGCGAGGACGGACAGCAGCCGGTCCGGCGCGGTGGGCGTCCCCCCGCGCGCGAGAGGCCGGGAGTGGGGGCGGGCCGTCATGGCCGGTCGGCGACTCTCAGCAGGAGGGCCTGGAGCGTCTCGCGCTCGGCTGCGTCGAGCGGGGCGAGCAGGTCGTTGGTGACCCGCCGGCCCGCCTCGTCGGTGCCGCGCAGGAAGGCACGGCCGTCCTCGGTGAGCACGACGATCTTGCTGCGGCGGTCGTCCGGGGAGGGGCGGCGCTCGGTCAGGCCCAGTTTCTCCAGGTCGTCGACCAGGCCGACGATCGCGCTGGGGTCGTAGCCGAGCCGGGTGCTCAGCTCCCGCTGGAGGGCGCCCTCGGCGCCGGCGAGATAGCGCAGCACCGCGTAGTGCCGCAGCCTGAGCCCCGACTCCTGGAGGAACGTGTTGAACAGCTGACCCGAGCGCAGGCCGAGGCGGTACAGCAGATAACCGGTGTCCGCGTGCAGCCCGCGCATCCACGGCTCCTCCGAGTCGATGGGTTTCGGGGTGACGTGCTGGCGTGTGATGGCGGGCTCCCTGGGTCGGTGCGGCATGCGCATTCCAGCATGACTTACGGACAGGTCTCCAACAACTATTGACGTCAACAATTATTGCTCTTAGCTTCGATCTCGTAGCCGCACCCGCATGCATCCGTTCGTGAAGGGACCTCCTCGTGCCCAGCATCGATCTCACCGGCAAGGTCGCCGTCGTCACCGGCAGTGGCCGTGGCCTCGGCCTCGCCTACGCACACGCCCTGGCCGCCCACGGCGCCCGCGTGGTCGTCAACGACGTCGACGAGGCGGTCGCCGAGCAGGCCGTGAAGTCCATCACCGAGGCGGGCGGCACCGCCGTCGCCGAGGTCGTCCCGGTCGGCACCACCGAGGCCGCGGAGCGCCTGGTCAGCCGGGCCGTGGAGGAGTTCGGACGGCTCGACATCCTGGTCACCAACGCGGGCATCCTGCGTGACAAGGTGCTGTGGAAGATGACCGACGACGACTTCGACGCGGTGATCACGACCCACCTCAAGGGCACCTTCACCTGCGCCCGCGCCGCCGCCGTGCGGATGCGCGAGCAGGGCGAGGGCGGCACCCTGATCCTGGTCGGCTCCCCGGCCGGCCAGCGCGGCAACTTCGGCCAGACGAACTACGCCGCCGCCAAGGCCGGCATCGCCGCCTTCGCCCGCACCTGGTCCATGGAACTGGGCCGCGCGAACATCACCGTCAACGCGATCGTGCCCGTCGCGGCCACCGCGATGACCGAGACCATCCCCGCCTTCGCCCCGTACATCGAGGCCATGAAGAACGGCGAGCCCCTCCCGGACTTCCTCCGCAAGGGCGAGGGCTTCGGCACCCCCGAGGACTGCGCGGCCCTCGTGCCCTTCCTCGCCTCGGAGGCCGCCCGGGGCATCACCGGCCAGGCCATCGGCATCGGCGGCGACAAGGTGGCACTCTGGTCCCATCCGCAGGAGATCAGGACGGCGTACGCGGACGGCGGCTGGACCCCCGACACCCTGGCCGACGCCTTCCCGACGTCGGTCGGTGCCGAGCTCCAGACGGTCGGCATCCCGGCCCCGAAGCTTCCGGAGGCGTGATGGACCTCTCCATGAACATCGAGGACCTGGTCGCCATCGACGTCCACACCCACGCCGAGGTGTCCTCCAAGGGCCACTCCTCCCTCGACGACGACCTGCACGACGCCTCCTCGGCCTACTTCAAGGTCCAGGGCAAGCGGAAGCCGACCTTGGAGGAGACCGCCGCGTACTACCGCGAGCGGAAGATGGCCGCCGTGATCTTCACGGTGGACGCCGAGTCCGCGACCGGCACGGCCCCCGTCCCCAACGAGGAGGTCGCCGAGGCGGCCGCCGCCAACGCGGACGTCCTCATCCCCTTCGCGTCCATCGACCCGTTCCGCGGCAAGGCGGGCGTCAAGCAGGCCCGCCGCCTGGTCGAGGAGTACGGGGTGAAGGGCTTCAAGTTCCACCCCAGCATCCAGGGCTTCTTCCCCAACGACCGCGCGGTGGCCTACGACCTCTACGAGGTCATCGAGGAGACCGGCACGATCGCCCTCTTCCACACCGGCCAGACCGGCATCGGCGCCGGCGTCCCGGGCGGCGGCGGCATCCGCCTGAAGTACTCGAACCCGCTGCACGTGGACGACGTGGCCGCCGACTTCCCGCATCTGAAGATCATCCTGGCGCACCCGTCCTTCCCCTGGCAGGACGAGGCCCTCGCCGTCGCCACCCACAAGCCGGGCGTGCACATCGACCTGTCCGGCTGGTCGCCGAAGTACTTCCCGCCGCAGCTCGTGCAGTACGCCAACACGCTGCTCAAGGACAAGGTCCTCTTCGGCTCCGACTTCCCCGTCCTCACCCCCGACCGCTGGCTCGCCGACTTCGAGAAGCTGTCGATCAAGGACGAGGTCAAGCCGAAGATCCTCAAGGAGAACGCCGCCCGTCTGCTCGGGCTGACCAAGCCATAAGGGGCCTCAGATGCGCAACGAGGGACTGGGCTCGTGGCCCGCACGCCGGGCCCGCAAGACCCCGCACCGCACCGCCCTGATCCACGGCGACACGACGGTCACCTACGCCGCACTGCACACCCGCGTCACCCGCCTCGCGCACGCCCTGCGCGCCCGGGGCATCCGGCGCGGCGACCGGGTCGCCTACCTCGGCCCCAACCACCCCTCCTACCTGGAGACGCTGTTCGCGGCCGGCTCCCTCGGCGCGGTCTTCGTCCCCCTCAACACCCGCCTCGCCGGACCGGAGATCGGCTACCAGCTCTCCGACTCCGGAGCCAGGGCACTGGTCTACGGCCCCTCGCACGCGGGTCTCGTCGCCGGACTGCCGGGCAGCACCGACGTCCGTACGTACGTCGAAGTCGGTCCCGAATACGAGCAGTTGCTCGCCGACTCGGCGGCGGAACCGATCGACGAGCCGGTCACCGCCGACGACACCTGCATCATCATGTACACCTCGGGCACGACCGGCCGCCCCAAGGGCGCCATGCTCACCCACGGCAACCTGACGTGGAACGCGATCAACGTCCTCGTCGACACCGACCTGATCGCCGACGAACGGGCCCTGGTCTCCGCCCCGTTGTTCCACACGGCCGGCCTGAACATGCTGACCCTGCCGGTGCTGCTCAAGGGCGGCACCTGCGTCCTCGTCGAGGCCTTCGACCCCAGCGCCACCTTCGACCTGATCGAACGGCACCGGATCACCTTCATGTTCGGGGTGCCGACGATGTTCGAGCAGGTGGCGAGGCACCCGCGCTGGGCGGACGCGGACCTGTCCTCCCTGCGCATCCTGACCTGCGGCGGCTCCCCGGTGTCGACCCCCCTCATCGCCGCGTACCAGGAGCGCGGGCTCACCTTCCTCCAGGGCTACGGCATGACCGAGGCCTCTCCCGGAACCCTGTTCCTGGACGCCGAGCACGCCATCAGCAAAGCGGGTTCGGCGGGCGTACCGCACTTCTTCAGCGACGTCCGGGTCGTACGGCCGGACCTGGCGCCCGTCGACGTCGGCGAGACCGGCGAGGTCGTGCTCCGCGGCCCGCACGTCATGCCCGGCTACTGGGGGTTGCCCGAGGAGACCGCCGCCTCCTTCGCGGACGGCTGGTTCCGCAGCGGGGACGCCGCCCGCGTCGACGAGGACGGATACGTCTTCATCGTCGACCGCATCAAGGACATGATCATCTCCGGTGGCGAGAACATCTACCCCGCCGAGATCGAGGACCTGCTCCTCGGCCATCCGGACATCGCCGAGTGCGCGGTCATCGGCGTCCCGGACGACAAGTGGGGCGAGGTGCCGCGCGCGGTCGTCGTCCCGCGCGAGGGCGCCGCGCCCGACCCCGACGAGGTCCTGGCCTCGCTGGCCGGACGGCTCGCCAAGTACAAGATCCCCAAGTCGGTGGTGATCGCGGACGAACTCCCGCGCACCGCCTCCGGCAAGCTCCTCAAGTCCCGGGTGCGCAAGCGCTTCGGCTCCCACTCTTAGGTAAGGACAACTACATGAGCGTCACCGTGAACGGCATCGACGAACTGAAGAAGCTCGCCGGCAGCGACCTCGGCACCAGCGAGTGGATCGAGGTCACCCAGGAGCGCGTCAACACCTTCGCCGACGCCACGGGCGACCACCAGTGGATCCACGTGGACCCCGAGAAGGCGGCGGCAGGCCCCTTCGGCGCCCCCATCGCCCACGGCTACCTCACGCTCTCCCTCTTCATCCCGCTCTTCACCGAGCTGCTGGACGTCCAGGGCGTCACCACGAAGGTCAACTACGGCCTGAACAAGGTCCGTTTCCCTTCCCCGGTGAAGGTGGGCTCCCGCATCCGTCTCGTTGCCAAGCTCACGGACGTCGAGGAGGTCCCGGGCGGTGTGCAGGTCACCGTCGACGGGGCGATAGAGATCGAGGGCGGCGCCAAGCCGGCGGCGGTGCTGCAGAGCCTGTCGCGCTTCTACGCCTGACGGTCCGCGTACACGGCCTTCGACGCAGCGCACACCCCGGCCGGGACCAGCTCCCGCCCGGGGTGTGCCCTGCATCAGGCTCCCGCCACGTCCACGAACACGGGGTTGGAATAGAACCACGTGTCCGCCCACGGGTCACCGTCACCGGGCTCGTGCGGAACCGGCCCGTGCGGGTCGACCGAGGCACCGAGATAGCCCGTACCGTGCCGCTTGCCGTCGCCGCCGCGCAGCCGCACATAGAACGACTCGTCCCCGGCGGTCAGCGGGACGCGCAGGGTGTACGTCCCCTTCCGCCCCGACACGTCCTTCGTCTCTACGACCCTGGTGTCGGGCGCCTTCCAGCCGTCCCGGTCGCTCACCGGACCCCGCACCGCGCCCCGGATCACGTCCACGTGCGCCAACTCCGGCAGGATTCCCTGGGGGTTGGGCCGGGAGGCGGTGGTGACGGTGACGTACAGCGTGATCTTCTCGCCCTTGCGGACCCGCAGCCGTCCGCCCAGCGTCACACCGCGCCCGGAGTCGCAGTCCCGCTTCACGCGGACGTCGAGCCCGTCGAGCAGATGCCCGTGGTCCGCCCAGACACGGCCCGCGCGCAGGCCCGCCATGACCGCGCGGTAGCCGTAGCGGGTCACGCCGACGTGGGTGCGGCTGAACTCGCCCGGCCAGAAGTCGCTGCCGGGCTGCGGGGTGTCGGTGTTCACCGGGTCGGGCAGCTTGCCGGTGTTGTCGAAGTTCTGCCCGGCCGGCCAGTCGCCGTTCTTCCAGGTGTCGAAGACGGTGCGGTGGTTGTCGGAGTTCGTGGTGATCGAGAACAGGCTGCCTTCGGCCAGCATCGAGTCCCACAGCCCGCCGACGGTCGCCGTCGCCCAGTCGAAGCCGCCGTACGTCACATACGCGTCCGCCGGATAGCCCTGCCAGGACTGCGCCGAGGGCTTGTTCTCGTACTCGCCGCGAATCGAGGCCGCCCCGCGCCAGCCCGGGATCGCCGCGCCCTGGGCGCCGGGTGCGCCCTCCATGCCGATCATGACCTCGGGGGCCGCGTCCCGCCAGCCCCGCATCTCGTGCGGGGAGTCGATGCCGAGCCGCAGCGGGTGGTTGGCGATGACGAGGACGTCGTCGACGTAGCCCGAACGACGCTGCTCCGCCAGCCACTTGATCGCCTTGACGGCGTGGGCCTCGTTGCGCGCTGTGTCGGCGGCGCCCGAGGATCCCTCGGTGTAGCCCAGGAGCTTGCCGTCGTAGGCGAGCTCGAACTGCGTGAGCAGGTCGGTCTCGTGCGGGCCGGGGGCCGCGAACACCGTGCAGTGCTCGGCCGCCGGGATGTACCACTCCAGGCCCTGGAAGATCAGCTGGCGCGGGTTCTCCGCACGTGCCTTGACGATCTCCGCATGCTCCAACTTGGCGCCGTAGTATGCGTGTCCGAAGTTGGAGTGCTCGTTGAACACCATCCAGTCGAGGCCGTACCTCGCGGCGGCCGTGGCCAGCTGGGAGAACGTGTACTTGGCGTCGTGGCTGTAGACGGAGTGCACGTGGTGGTCGCCCACCAGGTAGGCGAGGTGCGGGTCCTCGCCGCCGAAGCCCCGCTTCCCGGAAGCGGCGAAGGCGGGGGTCGTCGCCGAACCGAGGGCGAACGCGGCCCCGAACAGGCCCGCGCGGCGCAGGAGTCCGCGTCTCGACACGCCCTGCGCGTCGAGGTCGGAGGGGTTGACGGAGGGGTCTGCCCAGGAGGGCAGCTGCTGCTCGGTCATGGTGATCCTCGAAAATGGGCGGTCAGTGAGTCATGAAGGAGGAGACGGGGAGCGCCCGTGAGACGATCCGGACGTCACCGAGACGGCCGTGGAAGATCTGGTCGATCTTGTCGGCATACGTGTAGCCGCCCACCAGCCACGGCAGTCCGACCGAGGCGATCCCGACGGCGGGCGCCTTCGGGTTGCGGACCACCGGGCAGCCCTGGACGTACAGCGTGGAGTGCCTGCCGTCGTTGACGACGGCGAGGTGCCACCACGTCTCCAGCGGTGTCTCCTGGCCCCAGTTGGTCGCGATGCCCTCCTGGTTGAGCGGGCGCATGGCCCACTGGGGCTCGCGGTCGTTGGAGAGGGAGAGGGTGGCGAGCGGCTCGTCGGGATCGTCACCGGTCTTGCCCGCGCCGCCGCCGGTTCCCCGTCGACTGACCAGTCCTGACCAGGCGTTGTGGTCCGGGTCCCAGTCGGCGGGCATGCGGTAGAACACCTCGATGGTGTAACCGTCCTTGAACACGGCCGAGTTGAGCGGCGCCTTGTCGACCGTCTGCAGATAGGCGCCCTTGAGCGGAGACTTGTAGCCCTGGAACTCCAGGCTGCCGTGGCCGGGCTGGTCGGGGTGGTGGTCCGCGGACCAGCCCAGCGAACCGCCGCCCACCGATACGACGGTGAGGTCGTTGCCGCGGCCGGAGAGGTCGCGGACCGTGCCGGAGACCGCCGACTCGAAGCGCCAGTACGCGGCCGTCCCGGGTATCAGCATCCTCGACGCCGGGCGGGCCGCACGCGCGGGCACCGGGTCGAAGCCGGCGAAGCGCGAGGCGAAGTCGATGTCGACCGAGAACCGGTCTGCGTCGCCGCTGAGTTCGATCTCCTGCCGCTCCAGCTCGTTGAGCCCCTTGGCGGCCCGGCCGAGGATCCACGGGGAGACCGTCTCCACGTCGATCACACCGCGGTCGAGGTCGAAGCGGTACAGGCGGATCATGGCCGCGCCGCCGAAGTACCGGTTCTGGTAGTTCGTCAGGTGCAGATGGACGTCGTTGCCCGCCGTGTTCGTGCGGGTCGCCCGGCCTGCGGGCCAGTAGTGGCCGTTGAGGGTGAGGAAGATCTGGTCGTGGTCCTTGACGAGCCGGTCCCAAAGCTGCTGACCGTAGTCCGACAGGCTGTCGTCCTCCACGACCAGCTCGTGCGTGGTCAGGATCACCGGCGTCTTCGGACGGGCGGCCAGGACGCTCCTCGCCCAGGCGTACCCCTGGTCCGACAGCCGCCAGTCCAGAGCGAGGACCATCCACTCCCGGCCCGCGGCCCTGAACAGGTGGTACGTGTTGTAGCCGTCCGGGGAGGCACCCCCGAACGTCCTGTGGCCCTGGAACCGGTCGGGACCGAACACGTCCAGGTACGGCGACGCGCCGCGCTGGTCGGTGGTGGACGACTTCACGTCGTGGTTGCCCGCCAGGACGCTGTAGCCGACACCCCGGCGGTCGAGCAGCTCGAACGCCTCACCGATCGCGGCGCACTCGGGTGCCGCGCCGTTCTGCGTGAGATCGCCGAGGTGGGACAGGAAGACGATGTTCTCCTCCTTGCCCTGCTCCAGGAGATACCGCAGCGAGGCCTCGACCGGCGCCTTGTCGATGCTCGGACCGTCGAAGAGGTACTGCGTGTCGGGCATGACGGCGAGCGTGAACCGCCTGCTCTCGGTGTCGGGACGCCAGGTGGAGCCCGAGGCGGCCTCGGCCACCGCGGGCAGCGCGACCCCGGCCGTGGCGGCCGCGCCCAGCAGCGCCGTGGCCCGCAGGAAACCGCGTCTTCCGGCACCGGCCTGCGCGGCCTCGGCCTGATCGTGCTCATGCGAAGTACACACGTGTGCTCCGTTGCAAGGGAAGTGAAGAAGGAAGTGAAGAAGAAGGGGGATGAAGGGGGATGAAGAGGGATGAAGAGGATTCAGAGCGCGCGCAGCGTCCAGCTCCAGCGGTGGACGCCCGGCGCGACGAGGTAGGAGGCGAAGGTGTCGGGTCCGCACGAGGCGGTGCCGAGGCCGCGGTGGGCCGCGTCGATGTGCACGACACAGCCCGCCCTCGGGAGGAGTTCGTCGTGGTGCGCCACAGCGGTGAGGTCCGCGGCGCGGTACCGGCTCACGCCGACCTGGCGGGGTTCGTCCAGGACGACCGTGAGGCCGGTGGCGTCCGGCGCGGAGAGCGTGAAGTGCCGTACACCGTGCCGGCCGCCGCTCTCCTGCGGACGCAGATAGGGGGTGAACAACGCGTCCACGGGCACCGAGTGATGCCCGACCGGCGCTCCGAAGGCGCGGTCCGGATACGACTCCCAGGGGCCCTGTCCGTACCACTCCATCAGGTCGAGCCCGGCGACCGTCTCGAACACGGAGCCGACCCGTGCCACGTCGTCGAGCCGCTCCGGCAGCTCGGCCGACTCCTCTACGTGGATCCCGCCCTCGACGGCCGTGAGGACCTGTACATGCCGGACGACACCGGCTTCGGTGGCGTACTCGGCCCGGACGGTGACCCGTCCGGGAGTCTGCCGGATGTGCGCGACCTTGCGCACCGGCGCGTCGAGGCCCCAGTCGCGCCAGCGCGCCGCCATGCCGCCGAGCTCGTCGTTGTCGGTGGGGGCGCGCCACAGGGAGAGTGCGGGGGCGCGGGTGAGCAGGGGGTGGATCAGGAGACCGTCGTCGTCGACTCTGACGGAACGGTTCCGCACGGCCGCGGGAGCATCCCGCACGGCCTCCCGCAGCCGCACCTGGGGCACGCACACCACCGTTCCGCGCGGCGCCCACGGCTCGTCGCCCGCGGTCGTCACCCGCAGCGTCAGCCACGCCTCGCCGCCGTCCTCGGGCAGCTCGAACGGCACCGGCAGCGTCGCCGTCTCACCGGGCCGCAGATCGGGCAGCGCGGCGGGCGCGGTCAGGGTGCCGCCCTCGGCCAGGGACAGCTCCCACTCGGCGGCGAGCCAGTCCAGGCCCCGGAAGTGCTGGTGGTTGCCGAGCACGATGCCCTCGTGCCGGAAGCACTCGATGCGCACCGGCGCCGCGATCTCCCGGTGCTCGTATATCACCGGCTTGGGCGTGCGGTCGGGCAGGACCACGCCGTCCGCGATGAAGGCGCCGTCGTGGCGGACCTCGCCGAAGTCGCCGCCGTACGCCCAGCGATGCCCGGGCGCGGCGACACCGTTGTCATACAGCCCGGCGCCCCCACGCCCGACCGGTCTGCCGTCGTTCACACGCTGGAGAATGCCGTGGTCCCACAACTCCCAGATGAACCCGCCCTGAAGACCCGGGGTTGACTCGATGGCCGCCCAATGGTCCGCGAGCGTGCCGTTGCTGTTGCCCATGGCGTGGGAGTACTCGCACCAGATCAGCGGTCTGGTCTGCCGCCCGGAGAGCGCGTGCTCCACACACTCCTCCAGCGAGGCGTACATGGGGCAGGCGATGTCGGACGCGTCGTCGGTGGCCGCCCAGTCGAGCTTGGCCGCGCCCTCGTACTGCACCGGTCGCGTCGGATCGTGGCGGCGCACCCACCCGGCGGCCGCGTCGTGGTTCGCCCCGTAGTCGGACTCGTTGCCCAGCGACCAGACGATCACCGACGGGTGGTTCTTGTCCCGCAGCACCATCCGCGAGACCCGGTCCACGAAGGCGTTCAGATAGCGCGGGTCGTCGGCGATCTCGTGGGCGTGGTCGTGCGACTCGATGTCCGCCTCGTCGACCACGTAGAACCCGAGCTCGTCGGCGAGGTCGTACAGCGCCGGGTCGTTCGGGTAGTGCGAGGTGCGGATCGCGTTGAACCCGAACCGCTTCAGGGTGACCAGATCCGCGCGCATGTCGTCGTACGACACCGTCCGCCCGGTCAGCGGGTGGAAGTCGTGCCGGTTGACGCCCCGGACGAACACCCGCTCGCCGTTGACCAGCAGGTCCCGGCCGGCGATCTCGACGTCCCGGAAGCCGATCCGGTGCCGTGCCGTGTCGGCGACCGTGCCGTCGGCGCGGTGCAGCCGGACGGTGAGGTCGTACAGCTCGGGGAGCTCGGCGTTCCAGGTGCGGACGTCCGGGACGGTGGCGGCCAGCCGCGCCTCGCCGAGGAAGTCGGAGACCCGGTCGTCCTCCCGGTTGAACCGGTCGAACTCCGCGTCCTGCGCCAGCAGCAGACCGTCCAGCTCCCCGCTGACGTACCAGCCCTCGGGCAGCGCGCCACCGGTGTCCCGGACCCGGCAGTCCACCCGCAGCTCACCGGCGTGGGAGGCCCGCACCGTGACGTCCGCCAGATGCAGCGGGTCCGTCACGTACAGCAGCACCGAGCGGGTGATCCCGCCGTGCCACCACTGGTCCTGGTCCTCGATGTGCGAGGCGTCCGACCACTTGACGACGGTGAGGCGCAGCGTGCTGGGTGAGCCGGGGGCGACCAGGCCCGTCAGGTCGAACTCGGCGGCCAGATGGGAGTCCTTGGAGATGCCGACGGGCCGCCCGTCCACGTGCACCAGCAGCACGCTCTCGGCGGCCCCGACCTGGAGCACGATCCGGTGTCCGGCCCACTCGACCGGGACGTCCAGCTCACGTTCGTACACCCCCGTGGGATTCGACGCGGGGGAGTGGGGCGGGAACTCGGGGAACGGCATACGGACGTTGAGGTACTGCGGCAGGTCGTCGGTGCCCTGCATCGTCCAGACACCGGGGACGTACGCCGAGGACCAGGCACCGCCGACCGGCGCGTCCGGAGTGGGCAGCAACTGGAAACGCCAGTCGCCGTCCAGGGGGAGTGCTCCGGGGCGCCGGTCGACGGCGTTCATGGGCAGCCGTCCCCAGGAGGTCACCTCGGGTGCCTCCCACGGGCGCAGGGCGATCAGGGCATCGTCCGTCATCCGCGCACGGCTCCCTTCGCGAGGTCGCCGATGATCTGCTTGGCGCCGATCGCGAACACGATGAGCAGCGGGACGAGGGCGAGCAGGGCGCCGGTCATCACGATGCCGTAGTCGGTGGTGCCGTGGGTGCCGTTGAGCTGGGACAGCGCGACCTGGAGGGTCACGTTGCCGGGGTCGGTCAGGGCGATCAGGGGCCAGGCGAAGTCGTTCCACTGGCCCATGAAGGTGAAGATGCCGAGGAAGGCGAGGCCGGGGCGGACCACCGGCAGCGCCACGTGCCAGTACTGGCGCAGGAAGTTGGCGCCGTCCAGCTTGGAGGCGTCGAGCAGTTCGTCGTGGATGGCCGTCTTCATGTACTGGCGCATCCAGAAGATGCCGAAGGCGTTGGCCGCGGCCGGCACGATCAGCGCGGTCATCGAGCCGATCCAGCCGATCTTCGCCATGATGACGAACTGCGGGATGACCGACAGCTGCGCCGGCACCATGAAGATGACCATGAGCAGCCCGAACAGCGCGTTCTTGCCGGGGAACTCGAACTTGGCGAAGACGAAGGCGGCGAGGGAGTCGAAGAGCAGGACCAGGAAGGTCACCGACACCGCGACCAGCAGCGAGTTCCACATCGACCCGAAGAAGTCGACGGCGTCGAAGAGATGGCGGACGTTCTCCAGGAAGTGCGTGCCCGGCAGCAGCTTCGGCGGGTAGGAGAAGATCTCCGTCGAGCTGTGCGTCGACATGATCACGGCCCAGTAGAACGGGAACGCCGAGGTCAGGGTGCCGATGATCAGCGGGAGGTGCAGCGCGATCCCTCTGCGGCGGGACCCCTTGATGGAAGCCATGGTGGGCCCTTCCTAGTCGCCCCGGCGCTGCACGAGGCGCCAGTTGATGATCGAGAAGAGGACGACGACGAGGAAGATGCCCCAGGCCACCGCGGCGCCGTACCCGAAGTCGTTGTTGTCGAAGGTCTGCTGGAAGAAGTAGAGGACCATCGTCTGGCCCGAGTGGCCCGGACCGCCCGCGAACGTCGAGTCGTTGGAGGAGGTCTGGAGCAGGACCTGTGGCTCGGAGAAGCTCTGCAGACCGGTGACGGTCGAGACGACGAGCACGAACAGCAGGGTGGGCCGCAGCAGCGGCAGCGTGATCCGGAAGAAGGTCTGGACGGGCCCGGCCCCGTCCACGCGCGACGCCTCGTACAGCTCGCCCGGGATGGTCTGCAGTCCGGCGAGGAAGATGATGGCGTTGTAGCCGGTCCACTGCCAGGTCATCAGCGCGGCGATGGTGACCTTGATGCCCCACGGCGTGTTCAGCCAGGCCACCTGGTCGATCCCGACCGCGTGCAGGACGGCGTTCACCATGCCGGCGTTGGTGGAGAAGATCGAGCCGAAGACGATGGCGATCGCGACGACCGAGGTGACGTTCGGCAGGAAGTACGCGACGCGGTACAGGCCCTTGAAGCGGACCGCGGAGTTGAGCATCACGGCCGTGACCATCGCCAGCAGGATCATGGGGAAGGTGGCCAGCGCCCAGATGATGAGGGTGTTGCCGATCGAGTTCCAGAAGTCGCTGTCGCTCAGCAGGTACTGGTACTGCGAGAGTCCGGCCCACTCCATCGGGCCGAGGCCGTCCCAGCGGTGGAAGGACAGGTAGAGCGAGAAGCCGACCGGGAAGAGCCCGAAGCCGAGGAAGATCAGGTAGAAGGGGGAGATCGCGGCGTAGAGGTGCCAGTACTTGCGCCAGCCCTTCTTGGGCCGCGTGGGCGACGGCTGCGCCACCGCGGGCGCGGTCTGCTCCAGGACGGCCATCAGTAGCTCACCCCCAGGTGCTTCGCGATGCGACGGCACTTGCTCATGGCGTCACTCCAGGCCTTCTTGGGATCCTTGCCGAGGACGCCGACGTTCTTGATCTCGTCCTTGATGGGCTGCCCGAGCGCGATGTCGAACGGGCTGTTGTAGGCGACCACGATCTTCTGCGCGGCCGGCCCGAAGACGTCCGTGGTGACCTGGCCGCCGAAGAACGGGTCGGGCTCCCGCATCTGCTCGAGACCGTAGGAGGCGGGCGTGGAGGGGAAGAGGCCCGCGTCGACGTAACCCTGCGCCTGGTTGGACGCGTCGAGGATCCAGGTGATGATCTCGAAGGCCTGCTCGGGCTCCCGGCACTCCTTGGTGACCGACAGGAAGGAGCCCCCGTTGTTGGCGGGCCTGACCGGCATCTGCGCCACCCGCCACCTGCCCTTGGTCTTCGGCACGCCGTTCTTGATGTCGAAGGCGGCCCAGGAGGCGTTCAGCTGGCTCGGCAGCGTGCCGTCCTGGATCGCCGACAGCTGGTCCGGGGTACCGCTGACCAGGTCCGAGACGATCTTCCGCTGCTTGGCCTCCACGGCCAGCGCCCAGGCCCGGCGCACGTGTTCCCGGTCGCCGATGAAGTGGCGGTCCTTGTCGACGTACCGCTCGGCGCCCTGCTGCACGACGTTCTCGAAGACCGAGTTGATGTCGGTGAGCAGCTTCGCGCCCGGCACCCGCCTGCCCAGCCGCACGCCCGCGTCGAAGAACTTCTCCCAGGTGTCGAGCTGCGCGCTCACGTCGTCGGGCTCGTACGGCAGCCCTGCTTTACGGAAGACGTCGTACTGGTAAAAATGCGCGACCGGTCCGCAGTCGATCGGGAAGCCGACCATCGTGCCGTCGTCGGCGATGCCCTGGTCCCACTTCCAGGACAGGTACTGGTCCTTGTACTTGTCCGCGCCCAGCGTCCGCAGATCGACGAACTGGTCCGCGTTCGGCAGATAGGCGGCCATGTCCTCGCCCTTGAGCCCCGCGATGTCGGGGATGTGGGCCCGGCCGGTGATGGTGGTGATGAGCTTCGAGCGGTACTGGCCGCCGATCTGGATGGCCTGGAGGTCCACCGAAGCGCCGTAACGGGCCTTGGCGTTCTTGACGACGGTGTCGCTGAGACCGCCGCTCCAGTACCAGAGGACCATGTTCCGGCCGGTGGAACCGGCCGGCACGGCGCAACCGGTGGCCAGGCCGCCGAGTGCCGCGGCGGCTGTACCGCCCAGGCCCGCGCGGAACAGGCCTCTTCGTGAGAGCCGCACAGCTCCCACCGCCTTTCGGGTCTTTTCGCAACGTGCGTGTGAGGGGCTCGTGGGGGCTTGCGGATCAGTGCTGCCGTGCGGTGTCGGGCGGGAGGACGGGGGAGTGCGCGGACGGTGGGCTGTCCGGGGCGATCGGGGCGTGCTCGGCCGACGGGGTCCGCGGTGCTGCCGGTGGGTGCTCGGCCCCCGGGGTGACGGGCGCGACGGGTGCCGGCCTGGCCGGCGGGGTGACCGGCGCGTGGTGGACCGGCGGGCCCACGTCCGCGGGGATGCGGTCGGCCAGGAAGCCGTACGCGCGCTGCAGATCGGGATCCGTCAGCGAGCGCCACCACTGGTCCACTCCGTACCAGCCCGGCGCCGCCAGGGCCCCACCGTGATGCCGTACCGACAGACCGGCGGCGAGGACGGCGAACCGCAGCCGTTCCTCCAGCGGCCAGCCGCCGAGCGAGGCCGCGACGAAACTCGCGCCGAACACGTCACCCGCGCCCGTGGCGTCGAGGACCTCGACGTCCAGGGCCGGCACGTCCGCGTACTCGCCGGTCATCTGGTCGACGGCGACCGCCCCGTCGCCGCCCCGCGTGACCACGGCCACCGGCACCAGCTCGGAGAGCGTGCCGAGCGCCGCGACCGCGCTGTCGGTGCGGGTGTAGGCCATCGCCTCGCCCTCGTTGGGCAGGAAGGCATGGCACAGGGCCAGCTGGTCGAGGAGGTCGGTCGACCACACCTGGGTGGGATCCCAGCCGACGTCCGCGTAGATCTGCGTGCCGTTCGCGGCGGCCTTGGCGAGCCAGGCGCGCGGCTCGGCCTCCAGGTGCACCAGGGCCGTGCGCGCCTCGGGCGGGTCGCCCATGAGCGTGTCCTGCGAGTACGGCGGCTCCTGGCCGTGGGTGACCAGCGCCCGGTCGTCACCGTGGGCGAGCGCTACGGTGACGGGGGTGTGCCAGCCGTCCGCGACCCGTGAGAGCGAGAGGTCGACGCCTTCCTGGCCCGCGAGGATCTCCTGGCAGTGGGCGCCGTAGAAGTCGTCGCCGAAGACCGTGGCCAGCGAGGTGCGCAGGCCGAAGCGGGAGGCGGCCACGGCCAGGTTGGCGATGCCGCCGGGGCCGCAGCCCATGCCGGCCGTCCAGATCTCCTCACCCGGTGTCGGCGGCTTTCCCAGACCTGTCAGGACGAGGTCGTAGAAGAGCAGCCCGGTCAGCAGGACCTCGGGCCGGTCGTCGTCCACGTGAGCGCCTCTCGTCAAAACTCGTCAATTTCGATGACGGGAATCGTGCGCTGCTCCGCGAGATTGGTCAATACCCAAGCAGAACTGAGCATGGAAATGATTGAAGATGACGAGTAGTGTTCGCGGCGTGCTGGCTGAACGACGACACCAACTCATCCTGCGGGCCCTGCGCTCGGGCGGCCCCGCTGCTGTGACCGACCTCTCCGAACAGCTCGGTGTGAGCCCCGCCACCATCCGGCGTGACCTCGTCAAGCTGGAGGAGGACGGACTGCTCACCCGGGTGCACGGCGGCGCGCGCGCCGAGGAGGGCGATCAGCCCTTCGAGGAGGTCGCCGAGGTCCGGGTGGCCGAGAAGGACGCCATAGCCGCCCGCGCCGCGGCGCTGGTCCAGGACGGCCAGTCGGTGCTGCTCGACATCGGCACCACCGCCTACCGGCTGGCCCGGCAGCTGCACGGCCGCCGGCTCACCGTGATCACCAGCAACCTGGTGGTCTACGAGGAGCTCGCCGACGACGAGGGCATCGAGCTGGTGCTGCTCGGCGGCATGGTCCGCCGCGAGTACCGCTCCCTGGTCGGCTTCCTCACCGAGGACAACCTGCGCCAGCTGCACGCCGACTGGCTCTTCCTCGGCACCAGTGGAGTGCGCCCGGGTGGGCAGGTGATGGACACGACGGTCGTGGAGGTGCCGGTGAAACGGGCGATGATCAAGGCGAGCGAAAAGGTCGTCCTGCTCGCCGACACCGCCAAGTTCCCGGGCACGGGCATGGCGAAGGTCTGCGGTCCCGAGGCCCTGGACGTGGTGGTGACGAACGCGCCGGTCGACGCGGTGACCCGGTCCTCCCTGGAGGAGGCGGGCGTCGAGGTGGTCCTGGCAGGAAAGGCTCAACGGTGAAACTGACGATTCTTGGCGGCGGCGGCTTCCGGGTCCCGCTCGTGTACGGCGCGCTGCTGACGGACCGCGCGGAAGGCCGGGTGACCGAGGTCGTCCTGCACGACCTCGACGCCCGCAGGCTCTCCGCGGTGTCCCGCGTGCTCGCCGAGCAGGCGGCACAGGTCCCGGACGCCCCCACGGTGACCGCCACCACCGACCTCGACGAGGCCCTGCGCGGCGCCGACTTCATCTTCTCGGCGATCCGCGTCGGCGGCCTGGAAGGGCGTGCCGACGACGAGCGGGTGGCCCTCGACGAGGGCGTCCTCGGCCAGGAGACGGTCGGCGCGGGCGGTATCGCCTACGGCCTGCGCACGGTCCCGGTGGCCGTGGACATCGCCCGGCGCGTGGCCCGCCTCGCCCCCGACGCCTGGGTCATCAACTTCACCAACCCGGCGGGCCTGGTCACCGAGGCCATGTCCCGCCACCTCGGCGACCGCGTCATCGGCATCTGCGACTCCCCGGTCGGCCTCGGCCGCCGTATCGCCCGCGTGCTCGGCGCCGACCCCAACGAGGCCTGGATCGACTACGTCGGCCTCAACCACCTCGGCTGGGTCCGGGGCCTGAAGATCGCCGGCCGGGACGAGCTCCCGCGGCTGCTCGCCGACTCCGACCTGCTCGGTTCCTTCGAGGAGGGCAAGCTCTTCGGCGTCGACTGGCTCCAGTCGCTCGGCGCGATCCCCAACGAGTACCTGCACTACTACTACTTCAACCGCGAGGCCGTCCGCTCCTACCAGCAGGCCGAGAAGACCCGCGGCGCCTTCCTCGCCGACCAGCAGGCACGGTTCTACGACGAGGTGGGCGCCCCCGGTGCCAGGGCGCTGGACGTCTGGGACCGCACGCGTGCCGAGCGCGAGGCCACCTACATGTCCGAGAACCGGGAGACGGCCGGTGCCGGCGAACGCGACGCCGACGACCTCTCCGGCGGCTACGAGAAGGTCGCCCTCGCCCTGATGCGGGCCATCGCCCGCGACGAACGCGCCACCCTGATCCTCAACGTCCGCAACCAGGGCACGCTCTCCGTGCTCGACCACGACGCCGTCATCGAGGTGCCCTGCCTCGTCGACGCCAACGGCGCCCACCCCGTCTCCGTCGCCCCGCTGCCCGACCACGCCAACGGCCTGGTGTGCTCGGTCAAGGCGGTCGAGCGGGAGGTGCTGGCCGCCGCCGAGTCCGCCTCGCGCGCGACCGCGGTGAAGGCCTTCGCGCTGCACCCGCTGGTCGACTCCGTCAATGTCGCCCGCAAGCTGGTCGAGGGCTACACCTTGGTGCATCCGGGGCTCGCGTACCTTAAGTAGCGACGGTTTTTGGAAAGCGCTTTCCCCGCGGTGCTTTTCCCACGCTCCCCGGCCCCACCAGCTCGCCCTCTCCCTCCCTGGAGACCCTTCATGCACGACGAACGCCGCCGCATCGAGGAGCGCGTCCAGCGCGCCCACGACCAGCGCATCAAGCCCGCGATCTACGCGGCCACCGTCCCGTTCGAGGTCGAGGCCTGGCAGGCGCCGGGCGAGCCGGTCTCCTTCGAGGAGGCCGCGGCCGCCCGCTACACGCCCTTCGCGATGAACACCCCGTGGGGCCCGCCCTGGGGCACCACCTGGTTCCGGATGCGCGGACAGGTGCCCGCCGAGTGGGCCGGCAGGCGCGTCGAGGCCGTCATCGACCTCGGCTTCGTCGGCGACTGGCCCGGCAACCAGGCCGAGGCCCTGGTCCACCTCGCCGACGGCCGCCCCCTGAAGGCCGTCAACCCGCTCAACCAGTACGTCCCCGTCGCCAACCCGGCGAACGGCGGCGAGGAGATCGACTACCTGGTCGAGGCCGCCTCCAACCCGGACATCCTCAAGGACAACTTCTCCAAGGTCACGCCGATGGGCGACAAGCTCACGGCCGGCTCCGCGCCCCTCTACACCTTCCAGCGCGCCGACCTCGCGATCCTCGACGAGGAGGTCTTCCACCTCGACCTGGACCTCCAGGTGCTGCTCGGCGTCATGGTCCACCTCGGGGAGCACGAGCCCCGCCGCCACGAGATCCTGCACGCCCTGGACCGGGCCATGGACGCCCTCGACCTGGACGACGTCTCCGGCAGCGCGGCAGCCGTCCGCGAGGTCCTCGTGCCGGTGCTGGCCAAGCCCGCCCACGCGAGCGCGCACACCATCTCCGGCGTCGGCCACGCCCACATCGACTCCGCGTGGCTGTGGCCCATCCGCGAGACCAAGCGCAAGACGTCCCGCACCTTCTCCAACGTCACCGCGCTCGCCGACGAGTACGACGACTTCATCTTCGCCTGCTCCCAGGCCCAGCAGTACGAGTGGGTGCGCGACAACTACCCGCACGTCTGGGCTCGCATCCAGGACTCCGTGAAGAAGGGCCAGTGGGCCCCCGTCGGCGGCATGTGGGTCGAGGCCGACGGCAACCTGCCCGGCGGCGAGGCCATCGCCCGCCAGCTCGTCCACGGCAAGCGGTTCTTCATCGAGCACTTCGGTGTCGAGACCAAGGGCGTGTGGCTGCCGGACTCCTTCGGCTACACCGCCGCCTACCCGCAGCTCGCCAAGCTCGCCGGCAACGACTGGTTCCTCACCCAGAAGATCTCCTGGAACCAGACCAACAAGTTCCCCCACCACACCTTCTGGTGGGAGGGCATCGACGGCACCCGCATCTTCACCCACTTCCCGCCCGTCGACACCTACAACGCCCGCTTCAGCGGCGAGGAGATGGACCGCGCGGTCCGCAACTACAACGAGAAGGGCGGCGGGACGCGCTCGCTGGCCCCCTTCGGCTGGGGCGACGGCGGAGGCGGCCCCACCCGCGAGATCATGGAACGGGCCCGGCGCCTCGCCGACCTGGAGGGCTCGCCCAAGGTCGTCGTCGAGCACCCCGACGAGTTCTTCGCCCAGGCCCGCGCCGAGTACCCGGACGCCCCCGTCTGGGTCGGCGAGCTCTACCTGGAGCTGCACCGCGCCACCTACACCTCGCAGGCCCGCACCAAGCAGGGCAACCGGCGCTCCGAGCACAAGCTGCGCGAGGCCGAGCTGTGGGCGACCACGGCCGCGCTGCACGCGCCGGGCTACTCCTACCCGTACGAGAAGCTCGACCGCCTGTGGAAGACGGTCCTGCTGCACCAGTTCCACGACATCCTGCCGGGCTCCTCGATCGCCTGGGTGCACCGCGAGGCGGAGGCCGAATACGCGCGCGTGGCCGAGGAGTTGGAGGCGCTGACCGCCGAGGCGGTGGCCGCGCTGGGCGCCGGTGACACGCGGGTCTTCAACACCAGCCCCTTCGACCGGGCCGAGGTGGTACGCACGTCCGAGGGCGCTCTCGCGTACGTCGAGGTACCCGCGAGCGGCAGCACGCCGCTCGTCGACGCCAAGCCCGCCCAGCCCGTGCAGGCCGAGGGCCGGGTCCTCGACAACGGCCTGGTGCGCGTGGAGGTTGCGGAGGACGGCACGCTGTCGTCCGTCCTCGACCTGCGGGCCGGCCGGGAGGTGCTGGGCGACAAGGGCAACCTGCTCCGGCTGCACACCGACCTCCCGAACTACTGGGACGCCTGGGACATCGACAAGCACTACAACAACCGGTACACGGACCTGCTGGAGCCCACCTCGGTCGAGGTCGTCTCGGAGGACCCGCTCCTCGGCGCGATCCGCGTGACCCGGGCCTTCGGCAAGGGCTCGACGATCACCCAGACCATCACCCTGCGCGCCGACAGCCCCCGGATCGACTTCGAGACCGACATCGACTGGCACGAGGCCGAGAAGATCCTCAAGGCGGCCTTCCCGATCGACGTGCGGGCCGCGCACTCCTCGGCGGAGATCCAGTTCGGCCACGTCCAGCGGCCCACGCACACCAACACCAGCTGGGAGGCGGCCCGTTTCGAGGTCTCCGGGCACCGCTGGGTGCACGTCGGCGAACCGGGCTACGGCGTCGCCGTGCTCAACGACTCCACCTACGGCCACGACGTCTCCCGTACGGTCCGTGAGGACGGCGGTACGACGACCACGGTCCGGCTCAGCCTGGTCCGCGCCCCGCGCATCCCGGACCCGGAGGCCGACCAGGGCAGGCACCGCTTCACCTACGCGCTGCTGCCCGGCGCGAGCATCGAGGACACCGTCGCCGAGGGCTACTCCCTCAACCTCCCGCTCCGGGTGGCGGACGCGTCCGGCGCCCCCCAGCCGGTCGTCTCGGTCGACGGCGAGGGCGTGACCGTCGAGGCGGTCAAGCTCGCCGACGACGGCTCCGGTGACGTCGTGGTCCGTCTCTACGAGTCGGGCGGCGGCCGCGCCCGGGGCGTGCTGCGCACCGGGTTCCCGCTGGCGGGCGCCCAGGTCACCGACCTCCTGGAGCGCCCGCTGGAGGACGAGACGGCCGAGGTCGCCGACGGCGGCGTGGCGGTCTCGCTGCGCCCCTTCCAGGTGCTGACGCTCCGGCTGCGCAGGGGCTGACCCGTGCCGATGCAACCGTGGTTCACCGACGCCAAGTTGGGGATCTTCGTCCACTGGGGCATCTACGCCGTGGACGGCGTCCAGGAGTCCTGGTCGTTCTACGACGACATCGTCCCGCACGAGCAGTACATGTCCCAGCTGGAGCGCTTCACGGGGGCGAAGTACGACCCCCGCGCGTGGGCCGGCCTGTTCGCCCGCGCGGGCGCGAGGTACGCGGTGCTGACGAGCCGTCACCATGACGGAGTGGCCCTGTGGGACACGGAGTTCGGCGACCTGAACCTCGGCAGGGACTACCTCGGTCCCTACGCCGAGGCGCTGCGGGACAAGGGCCTGAAGGTCGGCCTGTACTACTCGCACTCCGACTGGAACCACCCGGACTACGCCTCCACGCGCAAGCCGGGCCGCCCGCCGGAGCAGGAGGACAACCGCTACTCCGAGGTCGCGGCCGAGGACGAGGACCTGGCGGCCTGGGAGCGGTTCATCGCCTACCGGGACGGCCAGATCCGGGAGCTCGCCTCCCGCTACCGGCCCGACCTGATGTGGTTCGACGGTGAGTGGGAGCGCAGCGAGGAGCAGTGGCGCATCCCCGAACTCGCCGCGCTCATCCGGTCGTACGTGCCGGACGTCGTCTTCAACGCACGCATGCTCAGTGAGGGCGACTACGCCACCCCCGAACAGGGCGCCCCCATCGAACCGCCCGACGGTCCCTGGGAGTTGTGCCTGACGATCAACGACTCGTGGGGCTACCAGCACCACGACCACCACTACAAGTCGCTCGCCCAGCTCATCCGCTATTTCACCGAGACCATCGGCGGGGGCGGCAACCTGCTACTCGACGTCGGCCCGCGGGAGGACGGCACCATCCCCGAGCCTCAGGTGGAGCGCCTGGAGGGACTGGGGGAGTGGATCCACAAGCACTCCGAGGCCGTGTACGGGACCATGCGCGGGCTGCCCGCCGGGCACCACTACGGGCCCAGCACGCTCTCCGCGGACGGCCGGACGCTCTATCTGGTGCTCTTCGACGCGCCCCGCGCCGAAGTGGGCCTGCGGGGCCTGGTCACCCCGGTCCGCAGGGTCACCGTCCTGGGCACCGGCAAGGAACTGGGCCACCAGGTGGTCGGCGGACTCCACGAGGCCGTGGGCACCGTGTGGATCGACCCGCCGGCCGAGGCCGACCTCGATCCGTACGCCACGGTGCTCAAGGTGGAGCTGGACGGGGAACTGGAGCTGTACCGGGGGGCGGGCCGGTCCTGACGGCGATGCCGGGCCACGGCGGGTTTTGAGGCCGCCGTGGCCCGGCATCCGCAAGGGACGGGGCTCAGCCGGTGAACCCGGCCGTGATCGAGGTGAACTGCCAGGTGCTCTGGCTGATGCCGGAGCAGTTGCTGACGACTCCGCCGCCCGGGCACGGCCGGTCGCGGTTGACCGACCAGAAGGCGAGCCGGGCGAGGTGATGGGAGTTCGCCCAGTCCCGGATCTGGGTCCAGATCGCCGGGGTCGTGTTCTCCTGCTGGTCGGAGAGGCCGTTCATGCCGGAGATGCCGATGTGGGCGTACGCGGTGGCGTCGTCCCAGCCGAAGGTGGACTTCAGCTTGGCCTTCAGCCCCTCCGTGGCGTTCACGGTGCTGCCGTACATGTCCGAGCCGCCGCCGAAGTCGAACGGCATGATGGTGAACACGTCGATGTTCGCGCCCAGCGACTGCGCCTGCTCGATGAGCCGGTTGCCGTAGTAGGTCGGGCCGGTGGTCGAGGTGCCGAAGGTGACGATGGTCTTCAGGCCGGGGTTGTTGGCCTTGACCGTCTTCAGCGCGGTGAGGATCCTCGCCTGCACGGCCTCGTTCTCGAACTCGTCGCTGTTCTCGATGTCCATGTCGATCGCCTTGAGCGAGTAGGCGTCGATCACCTTCTGCAGGGCGGCGGCGAGCGCGCTCGCGGAGGAGCAGTTGGCGCCGAGCTTGCTGCCCTGCCAGCCGCCGAAGGACGGCACGATGTCACCGCCGGCGGCACGGATCTGGTTGATGGCGGTCTGGTCGGCACCGCCGGTCAGCGGCCTGCTGCCGTCCCAGGCGGGGTTGCAGCCACCGGAGTCCAGTACGAACGCCATCGTGAACCACTTGACGCCGGTCGCGCTCATCACCGTGCTCGGGCTCGGCGGGTCGCCCCAGCCCTCGTACAGATACGGCGCGGCCTGCTTGAAGCCGGTACCGCCCCCGCCGCCCGCGTCGGTCGTCACGCTCACGGAGTTGGAGGCCCCGGAGGTGTTCCCGGCCGCGTCACGCGCCTTGACGGTGAAGGTGTACGCCGTGCTGGGCGAGAGACCGCTGACGGTGGCGGACGTGCCGGAGACGGCGAGGACGTTGGTGGAGCCGCTGTAGATGTCGTAGGCCGTGACGCCCACGTTGTCCGTGGCGGCGTTCCACTTCAGGGACACGCTGGACGACGTCTTGCCCGTGGTGGCCAGCCCGGTCGGCGTGCTCGGCGCCTGGGTGTCCGAACTCCCGCCACCACCGGGCCCGTCGAGGCTGATGTCGTCGGCGTAGTAGGTGCCCTGGGCGTACCAGCCGTGGACGTAGATCGTGGCACTGGTCTGCGCGGCACCGGTGGTGAAGCTCGTGGTGAGCCGGCTGTACGCCGACGGGGAGCTCGTCCAGGTGGAGGCGCCGCCGTTCACGCCGAGGTAGACGTAGGAGCCGCGGACCCAGCCGCTGAGCGAGTAGGTCGTGTTCGGCTGGACGGCGACGGTCTGGCTGCACTGGGCGTTGTCGCTCGAACTCACCGCTCCCTGAAGGGACTTGGAGCCCCCGTGCACGGGAGAGGAGACGACCGAACCGAGGTTGCCGGTGCAGGTCCAGGGGGAGAGGCTCCCCGATTCGAAGCCGGGGTTGGCGAGGACGTTGGCTTCCTAATGCTGTTGTCAAGCTGCCGCAGTCACCGGTGGTACCACTTCGTA
>NZ_JBHVYZ010000031.1:85345-99614 GCF_042880295.1 Streptomyces sp. NPDC058307 | reverse complement strand
ACGGGACGGGACGGGTGAGGTGGGGCTTGGTGGGCGGAGTTGGCGAACCCGTGTGAACTCCGGGACGTCTTGCGGGGTGCCGCACGCTTGTACTCCGGGGCGTCCTGCGGGGTGCCGCACGCCTGAACTCCGCGTGACGCACGAGGTGCCGCACGCCTGAACTCCGGGGCGTCCTGCGGGGTGCCGCACGCCTGAACCGCAGTGGCTCCACACCCGGTTAGGGCTCGCCTGAACCCCGGCGAACTGCGGCCCGCCCGCCTGGCACCCCCTCCCGAAGTGCCCCACCCGCAGGGAACGATCTCCGTGAGTCGTTCGTCACAAAGTCGGGGAGATCGTCTTCGGGTGGTGGGGAGAGGGGGATGCACCGGGAAGCGCCAGGTCGGAGGCGGGGGGCCCGGAGGGATGCGCCGGGAAGGCATACCTCTGTCGCTTTGGGCCATGACGTGGCACGATCCCCCGAGCACCGTAAGTTACTGACGGTAAATCAGCTCTGGGGGCAAGGGTATGGGGACGGGCAAGCGCGGTCTGATCGCTACGGCCGTGACCGTGATCGGCGCGGTGGCCGTGCTGGCGGCGCCGGGCACCGCCTTCGCCGCCCCGAGTCCGACACCCTCCCCCACCGCCTCACCGACGGCCGTGACCAACAAGGACATCGAAGCCGTACGCCAACAGCTCGACACGCTCTACCACGACGCGGCCGTCGCCACCGACGCCTACAACGCCGCCGAGGAGAAGGCCGAGCAGCAGTCGGCGCAGATCGTCGCGCTGGCTCAGAAGATCGTCAAGGGTCAGGAGAAGCTGGCGAAGCTGAAGGCCCGCGCGGGCGCCGCGGCCGCCGCCCAGTACCGCACGTACGGCCTGTCGGACGAGGCCCAGCTGATGCTGAGCGACGATCCGCAGGAGTTCCTGGACAGCACCGGCCGCGTCCTCCAGGGCCAGCGCGCCACCAAGGCGCTCATCGTGGAACTGACCCGCACCCAGCAGGACTTGAAGCAGTACGCCGACGACGCCTCCGCCCAGTGGACCAAGCTGGAGGCGAACCGCAAGGCGAAGGCGACCGCCAAGAAGAAAGTCAGGGAGCAGATCGCGGCGGCCGAGAAGCTCGAGTCCCGGCTGGAGGCGAAGGAGAAGGAGCGCCTGGCCGAGCTGGAGGAACAGGCGGCCCATCGGGCGCAGACCGCCTGGCTCGACTCCGGCGTCCTCAAGGACGTCAGCGGCAAGGCGAGCGAGGCCGGGAAGACCGCCGTCGCCTACGCGACGAACCAGATCGGAAAACCGTACGAATGGGGCGCCGAGGGCCCGGACTCCTACGACTGCTCCGGACTCACCTCACAGGCCTGGGCGAGCGCCGGCAAGCCCATTCCCCGCACCTCGCAGGAGCAGTGGAAACAGCTCAAGCACGTCGACGTCGAGGACATGCGGCCCGGCGACCTGATCATCTACTTCGACGACGCCAGCCACGTGGCGATGTACCTCGGCGACGGCGCGATCGTGCACGCGCCGCGGCCCGGGCGCACGGTGACGATCGCCGGGGCGGGTTCGATGCCGATACTCGGAGTGGTGCGGCCGGACGCCTGAGCATCGTCGCGGGGCGACCGACTGAGACCTGGGTCATGTGATGCGGGGCACGCCTGGCGGCTCCGCAAACCTGCCGCGAACGTGACGTTCGTCATCCTGGCAACACCCGCCACTTGTCCAACTGCGGTGGATAACGCGGCATATGACAGTGGCCACCGGCCAAGCGGCGTGTCTCACGCCATTCCTTTCCCGGCCCGGCACCCGCTATGGTCCCCGTCGGTGGATCGAGACCCCTCGCTGCACCATGCCCTCGGGGGGAGGGAAGGAATCCGAGACCATGCCCGTACCCATACCGCGGCAGCGAGCGATCCCGGCCGTGGAAAGTGGTCAGGCGCCGGCTGCACCGAAGGACGCCCCCTCCAAGGAAGCCCCGCGCAAGGAAGCCACGGTCGACAACAACGCCGTCACCCAACTGACCCTGCTGGTGATCGAGGACGATCCCGGCGGGTCCACGGTCGTCCCCGAACTCCTGGACTGGACCGGCAAGCCGATCCGCGTCCGCACCGCCCGCAACCTCACCGAGGCGGAGCGGCTGCTCACTGACGACGTGCACTGCATCCTGCTCGACCTCGCGCTGCCCGCGCCCGGCCGCCTGACCGACGACGACGAGCTCGCCGTACTCCGCCATGTCCTGCGACTCGCACCCCGGCACGCCGTCCTCGCGCTCACCGCGTCCGGCGACGCCGAGCGCGGTGCGGAAGCGGTGCGGGTGGGCGCCCAGGACTATCTCTTCCGGGACGAGCTGGACGGACGGCTGCTGAGCCGGGCGATCCGGTACGCGGTGGAGCGGAAGCGTTCCGACACGGCGGAGCGCAGGCTCGCCGAGGGACGGATGCGGGCGCAGGAGAACCGGCGCCTGGAGCGCGGGCTGCTGCCCACACCGCTGCTGGAGGGGTCGTCGCTGCGGTTCGCCGCGCGGTACCGGCCGGGGCGGTCGCGTGCGCTGCTCGGCGGTGACTTCTACGACGTCGTACGGACTCCCGACGGGACCGTGCACGCGATGATCGGTGACGTCTGCGGGCACGGCCCCGACGAGGCGGCGCTCGGCGTGGAGCTGCGGATCGCCTGGCGGGCGCTCACCCTGGCGGGGCTGTGCGGGGACGAGCTGCTCGGCACGCTGCAGGAGGTGCTGGAGCACGAGCGCTCCGACGACGAGATCTTCGCGACGCTGTGCACGGTGGACATCGCGCCGGACGGACGGCGGGCGGGGCTGTGTCTCGCCGGGCATCCGTCACCGCTGGTGGCCCGGCCGGGGCGCCCCGCACAGTTGCTGCCGTACGACAACAATGGCCCCGCGCTGGGACTGCTGCCGGGGGCCCGCTGGCCCCGGATGCAGGTGGAGCTGGGTGCCGAGTGGAGCCTGATGCTCTACACCGACGGGCTGATCGAGGGGCGTGTCGGGGAGGGCGGGGAGCGGCTGGGCCAGGACGGGATGGTGTCCATGATCCGTCGCCAGCTCTCCGAGGGCCTTCGGGGCGAGGCGCTGCTCGGGGCCGCGGTGAACGAGGTGCGCTCACTCAACGGCGGCGAACTGGCGGACGACGTGGCGGTACTGCTGCTCGACCGGGAGCCGTGAGGCCCGGCTCAGCGGGGGCTCACCGCCGCGGTTGGTGACGGGCTACCGGGTCCACCGGGTCCGTGGCGATCCACGGCGAGTTGGTCCTGTCGTAACCCGCCCGGGGCTCGTGGTGCCGCCACCGCGGTCGCGCCGGCCTGCCGGCCTGACGCGTGAAGTCAGGCCACGCTGAGCGGCGGCCCACAAGACGCCCCCGCCCCCGCAGGGGCTAGCGGCCTCCGTTGTACGGGCCGTAAGGGCCGTCGCTGCTCGAACCCCTGCCCCGGCCGCTGCGACCGCCGCCCGGGAGGGCGCGGATCGCCGGGCGTACGTCGACCATGTAGACGATCGTCGCGACGAGGAAGATGATCGGCAGGAACGACAGGACGTCGAAGATCAGGTTCACCACGAAGGCGAGCCCCAGGAGGATCAGCCAGAAGGGCTTGGTCTTCTTGTCGGCCGCGCGGTAGGCGTCCTCACGGCGGATGGCCGCGTCGAACAGTGCGAAGCCGCTGAAAACGATCAGGGCCATGCTCAGCAGCCACATGAAGCCTGCGAACCCCTGCATCAGCACAACGTCCACCACCTGACTCGACGCGTCATTCCAACGATTACGCGGTCACCGTACCCGCTACCCGTCCCCGCAAGGCCGCTACCCGCAGAACGGGCCGGGCACTCGGTAAGTGCCCGGCCCTGACTCCTGGCTCCTGAGTCCTGAGTCCTGAGTCCTGAGTCCTGAAGTGTCCCGCGGTGCCTTACTTGGCGGGCGGGGTCTTCTTCGCCGTCGTGGTCTTGCGCGCCGGCGTGGTCTTCTTCGCGGTGGTGGTCGTGGTCGCCTTCTTCGCCGGAGCCGAAGCCGGGGCCGCCGCGGCGACCGTGGCAGGCGTGGCCGGCTTCGCGGCCGGAGTCGCGGTCGCGTTGTTCTTGACCTCGCCCGGCCCGGCGTTCGGCTCGACGGCGATGGCCAGTTCCTCGATCTCCTCGGCGGCCTCGCCACGCCAGGTCTTGACGGCCTGCTCGCCGTGCTCGGCGACCTTCTCGTAGGTCTCGCGGGCCTTGACGGCGTACTCGGCGGCGACGCCGACGCCGCGCAGGGCGAGGTCCTGGGCGGACTCGCCGAGCTTCTTCAGGTCCGCGTCGAGCGTGCTGCCGAGCTTCTTGAGGTCACCGTCGAGGCTGCTGATGAACTCGCCGACCTTGCTCTGCAGGGTCTCCTGCGTCTCCTTGACCTTGGCGCCGGCCTCCTTGGCACGGGCCTGGGCCTTCTCCTGGACCGCCTTGGGGTCGGTGCCGCGCACGGCCTCGATCCGGGCCGGCGCCTCGGCGCGCAGCTGCTCCACGAGCCCGGGCACCTTCTTGGCCTCCTGGAGGGCCAGGTCACCGGCGCCGGCGAGGAAGTAGAGCGGGGTCGGGTCCTTGACGGCCTTGCGGATGTCGTCGGTGATGGCCATGGTGATGGTCCTCCCGGGTCGCTTTCTGATGAGGGTTTTGGGTCCCGCGATGCCTGTCGGCGTGCGTCGGGCGTGTCGAACTGTGTCGAGCCGTTTCGGGCTCAACTGGCCGTCTGCTGCGGGTCGGCGTCGCTGCCGTCGGTCTTGGGGGGCGTGCGGGTGGTGCGGGGCTTGCGGGTGGCACGCGGCCGGCGCGTCTCCCGTACGGCAGTGTCACCGTCCGGGTCGCCGTCGGCCGGGACGGCTATGTCCCCAAGGCCGCCCCCAAGACCCTCCTGGGTGTCCGCCGTACTGTCGCCCGGCCGGCCGCTCTGCCCGTCGCCCGGCGCGGGGGCCGCGTCCGGCGGGGCGATCTCGAAGCCGTTCTCCTTGCGGAAGGACTCGTAGATCTGGAGCAGCACCTGCTTCTGCCGCTCGTTGAGTGTGGGATCGGCGAAGATGACCGCACGTGTCTCCACGTCGTCCCGGTCGCGCTCGGCGTCGAGGATGCCGGCCCTCACATACAGCGTCTCGGCGGAGATCCGCAGGGCCTTGGCGACCTGCTGCAACACCTCCGCGCTCGGCTTGCGCAGCCCGCGCTCGATCTGGCTCAGATACGGATTGGACACCCCGGCGGCATCGGCGAGCTGCCTGAGCGACAGCTGCGCAGTGCGCCGCTGTTCACGCAGATACTCACCGAGATTGCCGACGTTGAGCGATGCCATGCCCCCACTCTGCACCACCGTCGCTAACTATTGCAAGCAGGCGCTTGCAATAGTGCGCCACGCCACTCTCCACGGAAGCAGATGAGGCTGCACAAGGCGGAGTTCCATCGACGTCTGCCCCAGGAACGCTCCCTCCCCACCGCAAGACCCTGGTTCTCGGGTGCGAAACGTGTCTCGCTTCCCCTCGCCCCCGGTCGGCCTTGACAACCACCCTCGCACCCCTCCACCATCATTCCACTAATCAAGTAGTGGAATGATGGTGGTGATCGTGGAGTACCGCATCGACAGGCGGAGCGGGGTCCCCGCCTTCCAGCAGATCGTGCAGCAGACCAAGCAGGCCCTCCGGCTGGGCGTACTCGTGCCGGGTGACCGGCTGCCCACCGCCAAGGAGGTCGCCGAGACCAGCACGGTCAACCCGAACACCACCCTCAAGGCGTACCGCGAGCTGGAGCGCGAGGGCCTGGTCGAACCGCGACCGGGCCAGGGCACCTTCGTACGCCGCACGCTGGGCCGCCCCGAGACGGGCACCGACTCGCCGCTGTACGGGGAGCTGGTGGCGTGGATGTCGAAGGCGGCCGGGGCCGGTCTGGAGCAGGAGGACGTGGCCGCGCTGGTCGCGTCGGCGATGGAGAAGCAGTACGCCGCCGGAAACCTGGCGGCAACGGGGTCCACGACAACGGGGTCCACGAGGGCCACGACAACCAGGAGCACAGGTGAGTGAAGGTATGTACGCGGGGGAACCGGCGATCGAGGCGTACGGGCTGGGGATGCGCTACCGGCGGGGCTGGGCGTTGCGGGACTGCTCCTTCCGACTCCCGGCGGGACGGATCTGCGGCCTGGTGGGACCCAACGGGGCGGGCAAGACCACGCTGTTGAGCATCGCGGCCCATGTCCTGCAGCCGACGAACGGCTCGATCAGCCTGTTCGGTGAGGCTCCGGGCTCGGTGGAGTCCGGTCGGCGCACAGCGTTCCTCGCCCAGGAGAAGCCCCTGTTCCGCCGCTTCACCGTGGCGGAGACCCTGCGTCTGGGCCGGGAGCTGAACCCCGGCTGGGACCAGCGCGCCGCCGAGGACATCATCCGCGCGGGCAACGTGCCCTTCGACGCGAAGGTCAGCACCCTCTCCGGAGGCCAGCGCACCCGCGTCGCCATCGCCCTCGCCTTCGGAAAGCGCCCCGACCTGCTGATGCTCGACGAGCCGATGTCGGACCTCGACCCGGTCGTGCGCCACGAGATCATGGGCACCCTCCTCGCCGAGGCCGCCGAGCGCGGAACCACCGTGCTGATGTCCACCCACGTCCTCGCCGAACTGGAGAACGTGTGCGACTACCTCGTCGTCGTCTCCGACGGCGGAGTGCGCCTCGCCGGTGACGTGGACGAGCTGATGTCCGTCCACACCCTGGTCACGGGCGTCAAGGAGGGCGACGGCATGCCTCCCGCCCTCGGGCGCCACACCCTTGTCGAGTCCCGGACCAGCGGACGGCAGTTCACCGCGCTCATCCGCCCCGAGGGCCCGGTCACCGGCCCGTGGGACACAAACGTCCCGAACATGGAGGAACTCCTGCTCGCCTATCTCCGCTCACCCGACGCACCACCGCTGATCACCCCCACCGCCCAGGTCCACGGCCCGGGGTTCGGCATCGGGGCGGTGGCGGCATGAGCACCTTCACCCGCGGCTCGACCAGCACCTCGACCGGCTCCACGAGCGACGGCAAGAACGGGACCATGAACGGGACCACCGACGGGACCTTGAACGCGACCCCCACGGAGGCCAACCGGCGCCCCCGGCTCAGCGGTATGACCTGGCTGGTCTGGCGCCAGCACCGGGCCGCGTTCTGGACGATCCTCGCCGCCACCGCGCTCTCCGTGGCCTGGATCGTCTACCAGCGCGGCCAGCTGGTCGACTTCCTCGACGGCTACGGCTATCCCGGCAAGAGCCTCGAGGAGGCGGGCGGCAGGTTCCAGCAGTACAACCACGCGATCTCCTTCGCCTCCACGGGTCTCCAGGCGATACCCATCCTGCTCGGTGTCTTCCTCGGCGCCCCGCTCATCGCGGGCGACCTGGAGAACGGCACCGCCAAGCTGGTCGCCGCCCAGTCCATGAGCCGGACCCGCTGGCTCGCCACGAAGCTGGCGCTGGCCGGACTGGTGATCCTGGTGAGCACGGGCGTGTTGTCGGCGGTGTTCGGCTGGTGGTGGAACCCCGTCAAGCCCGAGAACACGGTCCTGGGCTGGACCTCGGACGCCGCGTTCAACACGACGGGCCCGGTACCTGTCGCCCTCACCCTCTTCTCCGTCTTCGGCGGGGTGGCGATCGGTGCGGTGCTGCGACGCACGCTGACGGCCATGGTGGTCACCTTCGGTTTCACCGTCGTCCTCCAGCTTGTCTGGGACCACTTCCTGCTGTCGCTCGGCAACGTCGTCACGGTCACGACGAACAAGGGTGTCGTGGCCGAGAACTCGTTCCCCTCGCTCCCCCGCAGCGCCTACATAACCGATCAGTCGTATGTCACCGGCAGCGGGGATCTGGTGAACTGGGGCAGCTGTTCGGGGGCGCACACCGACGCGGCACGGCAGGTGTGCCTGGACAAGGCCGATGTCGTGGGCTGGTCGGTGGACTACCTCCCGATGTCGCAGATGAACGCCATGCAGTGGTTCGGGGCGTCGATTCTGTTCGCCCTGACCGCCGGTGTCGTGGCGTTCCTCTTCTTCTGGGGCCGTAAGCGGCTCGTCTGAGTCCCTACGCCCCGCGCCCCTTTGCGAAGGGGCGCCTCTTTTCCCCCTCTGTTTCTTTGTCCCGTCCGCCGGGCTGCTCTGCCATGCCCGAAGGTCCGGAGAGAAAGGCATGCCTTGAATCACCGTAAGAGGCGAGCGAGTGAGGCTTCCGCTCTCGCCGTGCTCGTCGCCGCCGCCCTTGCCTCGGCCCTGCTCGGTGCCCCGGAATCCGGGGCCGCACAGTCCGCCGGCGGTACGGCAGGTACGGCCGGCACCCTCGGCAAGGCCAGGACAGTCACCCTCGTCACCGGTGACCGGGTCACGCTGGACGCCACCGGACAGGTCACCGGTGTGCGGCCCGGCAAGGGTCGGGAAGGCACCGCCTTCCGCATAGCGCGGAGCGCCGACCGCACCTACGTCGTCCCGCGTGACGCCGAGCGGCTCCTCGCGAACGGCACCGCCGACCGGCGGCTGTTCGACGTGACGCAGCTGGTCACGTGGGGCTACGACGACGCGGCCCGCCCCGACCTCCCGCTGATCGTGACGTACGCCAAGGGCCGCACCCTCGCGCCGAGCACGCTGTCCGCCGCCGGAGCCCGGGTCAGCCGGGACCTGCCCAGCGTCAACGGGGACGCGCTGAAGGCCCGTAAGTCCGAGGGCGCCGACCTGTGGGAGACGCTCACCGGCAGCGGGGGGACGGCGCGGGAGAGGTCGGCCGCCGCCGACCGGGTCGAGAAGATCTGGCTCGACGGGAAGGTCGGGGCGGCCCTCGACCGGAGCACCGCCCAGATCGGCGCCCCCGAGGCCTGGGCGGCCGGGTACGACGGCACGGGCGTCAAGGTCGCCGTGCTGGACACCGGGGTCGACGGCACGCACCCGGATCTGAAGGGCCGTATCGACGCGGCGAAGAACTTCTCCGAGGCGGCGGACACCGTCGACCGGGTGGGTCACGGCACGCATGTGGCGTCCACGGTCGCGGGGTCCGGCGCGCACTCCGGGGGGAAGTACAAGGGGGTCGCGCCGGGCGCCCGGCTGATCAGCGGCAAGGTGCTCGACGACGACGGCTACGGCGAGGAGTCCGGCGTCATCGCCGGTGCGCAGTGGGCCGTCGCGCAGGGCGCCAAGGTGGTCAACCTCAGCCTGGGCGGCCCCGACAGCCCCGGTGACGACCCCCTCGAACAGGCGGTGGATGAGCTGTCCGCCTCCTCCGGCGCCCTCTTCGTGATCGCCGCCGGCAACGAGGGCCCCGCCGCCGGCACCGTCGGTTCGCCGGGCAGCGCCGCCGCCGCGCTCACCGTGGGCGCGGTGGACCGCACCGACGCGATGGCCGATTTCTCCAGCCGCGGCCCGACGGCGGACGGTTCCCTCAAGCCCGACCTCACCGCCCCCGGCGTCGACATCGTCGCCGCGAAGGCCGCCGAGGGCACGGAGGGCGACCCGGCCGCCGACGGCTACGTCTCGATGAGCGGTACGTCGATGGCGACCCCGCATGTCGCGGGCGCCGCCGCGATCCTCGCCCAGCGCCACCCCGACTGGACCGGTGAGCGCATCAAGGCCGCGCTCACCGCATCCGCCAAGCCGACCGCCGGTGTCTCGGCGTTCGCGCAGGGCACGGGCCGTACGGACCTCACGCGAGCCCTCGACCAGCAGCTCACCGCCACCCCGGCCACCCTCGGCTTCCCCGCCCAGCAGTGGCCGCACACCGACGACCAGCCGGCCACGAAGACGGTCACCTACCGCAACGACGGCGACCGCCCCCTCACCCTCGACCTGAGCACCGAGGCGTACGGCGAGGACGGAAAGCCCGCCGCCGAGGGCATGTTCGAGGTCTCGCCGAAGCAGCTCACGGTTCCGGCGGGCGCCACCGCGACCGCCCAGGTCACCGCCGACAGCGGCGCGGGCACGGCCGACGGCTCCTTCGGCGGCGCGCTCACCGCGACGGACGGAGCGGGTACGACCGTACGGACCGGCATCGGCGTACACCGCGAGGTCGAGTCGTACGACCTGACGGTCAAGCATCTCGACCTGCAGGGCAAGCCCGCCAGGCGTTCGGAGACCGGGGTGCAGGGTCTGGACAACGAGATCGGGCAGGCCTACTCCGACGACACGGACGGCGAGTTCACCGTACGGCTGCCCAAGGGGCGTTACAGCCTCGAAGGCCGGATCGACACGGGCGCGACCCCCGACGCCGACTCCAACGAGCTGGCCCTCCTCCTCAACCCGAAGTTCTCGCTCACCCGTGACACCACCCTCGTCATGGACGCCCGCAAGGCCAAGCCGGTCCGGATCACCGTGCCGGACAGCAGGGCCAAGCACACCGACGCCACCCTCAACTATGGGTTCGACATCGGCGGGGACCGGTACTTCGCCACGTACACCATCGACGACTTCGGCAGGCTGCGCGTCGGTCAGTTCGGGGCCCGGCTTCCGGCGGGCGAGGCGTTCGCGCAGTACAACGGCACCTGGACGCACGGCAGTACGCACTACCGGCCGGCCTGGAACCGTACCGGCGACCTGTCGGGCTTCACCGCGAACCTGAAGCGCGGGCAGTTCGCCAAGGTCACGTTCGCCGCCGGTGCGCCCGCTAGCGGCAAGACGGCGACGTTCGTCGCCGCGCCGCTGACTCCGGTCGGCCAGTCGGGCGGCGTAAACCCCGACACGCGCTCGCTGCCGGGCGCTTTCACCGAGTACGTCCTGCCGGGCGTGCGGTGGCGGTACTCCGTCGCGCAGATCGGAGGCAAGGACGCGGACGGCGAACCGGTGTGGGAGGCCCGCCAGTGGAGCGCGAATCCCCGCTCGTACAGCGCGGGCAGGCAGTACACCGAGCGCTTCAACACCGGCGTCTTCGGCCCGCACCTCACCGGCCCGCTGACGGACGGCGCGGACCGCCCCGGTGCGGTCCGCGAGGGCGACACCTTCCTCGCCTACCTCCCCCTCTTCTCCGACGGCGCCGGCCATATCGGCGACTCCCCGTACAGCAGGGCCAGGAGCACCCTGTACGCGGGCGGCACGCGGGTCTTCGCCGTGGACACGCCGCTGACCGGCGTCTCGTACGAACTCCCCGCTGCCAAGCGCTCGTTCCGTCTCACCACGGACGTCTCCCGCCCCACCACGCTGTCCTCGGTCAGCACCCGGGTCACCGCCGAGTGGACCTTCGCCTCCGCGCACGTCACCGGCGCCGGGCAGCGGCTGCCGCTGTCGGTGGTCCGCTTCACGCCCCGGCTGTCCACGGAGAGCACGGCCAAGGCGGGTACGCGTTTCTCCGTCCCGTTCACGGTCGAGGGCGCGGCCACCGCGCGCACCGCCCGCAAGCTGGCCTTCTCCGTCTCGTACGACGACGGCCGGACCTGGCACCCGGCGAAGGCGGTCGACGGCAAGCGCCTCGACCTGCGTCACCCGGCGAAGGCGGGCACGGTCTCTCTGCGCGTGACGCTCACGGACGCGGCCGGCAACACCCTGAAGCAGACGGTCCACCGGGCTTATCGGACCGTCGAGTAGGCCCCTGTACACGTGTGTTGGTTGGGCGCCCGGGTCGGCTTCGGCGGCTCGGGCGCTCTTGCCGTGAACGGGACCCGCCGACCGTCGGAACGTGAGAGGGGCCGGAGGGGAGGCGGGGAGGCGGGGAGGCGGGGAGGCGGGGAGGAACCGTCTCACTGATCTCCGGGCACCGCAGGTCACCGACTCGCGTTACCCGGACTTGCCTGAGACAGGACAGGCGTTGTCGGTGGGCCCTGCCAGGGTGTCCGTCGTGGACGAACTGGTGGAGCGTGTCGACGATCAGGACCGTGTGCTGGGGGTGGCGGTCAGCCGCCGACAGGCCATCCGGGAGGGGTGGCTGCACCGGGTCGCCGTGACGGTGTGTCGTGATGAGCGCGGGCGGATCCTCGTGCACCGGCGGTCGGAGCAGCTCGCGCGCTTCCCCGGGCTCTACGAAGTCGTGGTCGGTGGCGCCGTGAATACCGGCGAGTCCTATGAACAGGCCGCCGCGCGGGAGCTGGCCGAGGAGCTGAGCATTCGCGTGGTGCCACGCCTGCTGTTCACGTTCCTCAACCGCAGCGGTCTGAGCCCTCACTGGCTCGGCGTGCACGAAGCCGTGGTGCCGGACACCCTGGCCGCCGATCCCGACGAGGTCGCCTGGCACGGCCGGCTGACCGAGCCGGAGCTGCGGTCGGCCCTGCTGGAGTGGCGCTTCACCCCCGACAGCCACGAAGCCTTCGGCCGGTATCTCGCGTTCCGGAGCGCGCAGCACGCGGGAGGGACTCCACACATTCCCATATAGGCATATGATGATGCCATGGCACGAGCGGCGACGACCTCGGACGCGTTCAACGCGATAGCCGAACCGCAGCGGCGGCAGATCCTGGTGCTGCTGCGGGACGGCGAGCGGCCGGTGAACGATCTCGCGCGGGACCTGGGGATGACCCAGCCGCAGGCGTCCAAGCATCTGCGGGTCCTCCGGGAGGTCGGGCTGGTGCGGGTCCGCGAGGCGGGCAAGCAGCGGGTGTACGGCCTGGACGCCCACGGGCTTCGGCCGGTCCACGAGTGGCTGGGCGGCTTCGAGCGGTTCTGGAGCGAGAGCTTCGACCGGCTGGACGAGTACGTGCAGGAGCTGAAGCAGACACGGCAGGAGGGACCACACGATGGCGACGACGAGTAGCGGCGGCGAGGCCGCGCACACGACCGCGGACCGCGAGATCGTGATCTCCCGGGTGATCGGCGCCCCGCGGGAGCTGGTGTTCGAGGCGTTCACGCGGGTGCGGCACCTGTCGCGGTGGTGGGGACCGGAGGGCTTCACCACCACGACGCGGTCCTTCGAGTTCCGTGTCGGCGGGGCCTGGGACTTCGTGATGCACGGGCCGGACGGGACCGACTACCAGGAGTGGATCACCTGGCGGGAGATCGTCCCGTCGGTGCGGATCGCGCTGCTGCACGGAGAGTCCCGCGACGACCCGAACACCTTCGAGTCGGTCCTGACCTTCGAACCGGCCGGGGACGGGACCCGGATCGTGATGCGCACGGTGTTCCCCAGCCAGGAACTCCGCGACGAGGCAGTGGAGAAGTACCACGCGGTCGAGGGCGGCGAGCAGACGCTGGGCAACCTGGCGGCCTACGTCGCCGAACTCACCCGGGACGACACCGTCGGAGACGAGACCACCCCGAAGGGAGGGGGCAGCTGATGGCCGGGAAGGTGTTCTTCAGCGTGACGATGTCGCTCGACGGATTCATGGCACCCGAGCCCGTGCCGCCCGAGGACGCCTTCTCGCCCGGGAAGCAGGACGACCCAGCGGTCAGGCGCTGGAATGCCAAGTGGTCGCAACTGCAGGCCTGGGCGTTCCCGCAGCGGTGGTTCCGGGAGAACCTGGGCTCGGCGAGGGCGGCGAGGAGGGCATCGACAACGACATCGCCCGGGCGACGTACGACCGCACCGGCGCGAGCGTCATGGGCAGGCGGATGTTCGACCTCGGCGAGCCGGCCTGGCCGGAGGAGGCACCGTTCCACACCCCGGTGTTCGTCGTCACCCACACCGGGCGTGAGCCGTGGGAGCGGCCGGGCGGCACCACCTTCCACTTCGTCGGCGACGGCATCGACAGCGCGCTGCGCCGGGCCCGCGAGGCCGCCGGCGACCGTGACGTGCGTATCGCGGGCGGCGCGGAGATGATCCAGCAGTACCTGGACGGCGGTCTGGTCGACGAGTTCTCGATCACGCTCGCGCCGGTGCTGTTCGGCACCGGCATCCGCCTGTTCGACCACGTGGACCCCGACCGCCTCGCACTGGACCAGACCCGCACGGACACGTCGTCCCGGGTGACCCACCTGACCTACACCGCCGGGAAGCGGTAGCCGGCCTTCCCACAGCGCGCGGACGACGACGGCCGGCTCATCTCACCGACCGCGAGGCGACTGCATAGGATCGCCGGCATGGCGCTGCGACCTGTCCAGGTGAACATCAAGGCCGTTGACGGGTGGGCGGTCGGCCGGTCCTGGGCGCAGGCGCTCGGGTGGAGTGCCTACAGTCCCGGCGTGACCACCTACGTCGGCCCCGCGGGCGGCCTCGTGTGGCCGGACCCGGTCGCCCTCGGTATCGACGTCGTTCCCGTCCCGGAACCCAAGACGGCGGCGAAGAACCGCGTGCACCTCGATCTCGCCACCACCTCCGCCGACCATCGGACGGAGTTGGTCGCGCGCCTGAAGGCTCTCGGCGCGACGCCCGCCGACGTGGGACAGGGCGAGGTGCCGTGGACGGTCCTCGCCGACCCGGAGGGCAACG
>NZ_JBHVYZ010000031.1:0-85249 GCF_042880295.1 Streptomyces sp. NPDC058307 | reverse complement strand
CGCCGACGTGGGACAGGGCGAGGTGCCGTGGACGGTCCTCGCCGACCCGGAGGGCAACGAGTTCTGCGTACTGGAGCCCCGGGAGGTCTACCGGGACACCGGGCCGATCGCCGCCGTGGTCGTGGACTGCGTGGATCCGCGGGCCATGGCCCGGTTCTGGGGCGAGGCGACGGACTGGACCCCGCACGAGGTGACCGACGATCAGGCGACGTTGCGTTCCGCCGCGGGAGCCGGCCCGTATCTCGAGTTCCTCCGTACCCCGGATGTGAAGACCGTGCCGGACCGGGTCCATCTCGACCTGCTGCCGTACCCCGGTGACGACAGGGCCGCGGAGGTGGCCCGGCTGCGTGCCCTCGGCGCCACCGACCTCGACCTCGGCCAGGGCGAGGTCCCGTGGACGTGCCTGTCCGACCCGGAGGGCCACGAGTTCTGCGTCCTCGCCCCGTCCTGACGCCCGGCCTCTACGGATTCCGTACGGCCCCGGGCATTGTCAGTGCCGTGTGCGACGCTCGGCGCATGGGGTTCTTTGACGATCTGGTGCTTGCTGAGGAACCGGCCGTCCGGCAGGCCGTGTTGGTGCGGTTATGGCCGCCGGGAGAGGACGAGGGACGGTATGCGCCGCCCGTCGACCGGTTCGCGCCCGCCCTGTCGCCGCAGCTGGAAGTGGTCGGTGCGGGGCCCGAGACGCGGGTCGTGGTGACAGGGTGGTCCGTGTGGCCGGCGTCGGTCACCTTGAATCTGGCGGTGTTCCGCAAGGTCCGCAGACAGGGCGGGGACCAGCGGCGGCAGTCCGGCCTGCGGGTGGGGCTGCTTCTCTCCGACGGCCGCCGGGTGACCTCGCTGGACGGCACGGTGACGCGCGGGATCCCGTACACCGGGTCGCAGGGAGAGGCGCGGGAGGCGGCTACCGAGCAGGCGATGGGACTGATCCCGCTGGATCCGGGCCTGCACCAGTCCCACAGATCCCTGTTCAAGACGGACGTCGACCTGTATCTGCCGGAGCTTCCCCCGCCGGGTCAGGCGCAGTTGGTCGTCGAGTGGCCGGACGAGGGCGTGCCCGAGACCCGGACTGCCGTGGACGCGGACGCGCTCCGTGCGGCCTCGCACCGGGCGTTCGAGGTCTGGCCCGGACTGGAGCCGCCGGAGCAGGAGGCGCCGACGGGTTCGTTCGGGACCTTTGAGGTCAGCGGACCCCCGGCACTTCTGGCGCCGCCCCTCAACCGGCGTCAGCGTGAGGCTTTACGCCGTGAGGAGGAGGCCCGGCAGCGCTACGTACCGCGGCCCGACTGGCAGCGCATGGGCTACGCCGACTGGGGCGACGCGGCCCTGGTCAGGGCTCGGCTGGAGGCAGGCGCACCGCCCGACGCCCACGTGGGATGGCAGGGCGCCACCCCGCTGCACCTCACGGCGGAACAGGGCTCGGCCGAAGCGGTGGCCGCGCTCCTGCCGCACGTCGCGGACGTCGACGTACGCGACGACGAGGAGCACACCCCGCTCTGGTACGCCGTCCACAGCATGGACGAGGCCGCGATCCGCGCGCTGATCGACGCCGGGGCGGACGTGTGGACACCGCAGGCGGAACACTGGTCACCGGGTCGCCTGCTGCTGACCACTCCTCTCGCCCCGTTGGTCCAACACCTGCCAGGTGCGGTGGAGTTGCTGCCTGAGGAGGTCGCCGCCCAACAGGCGGCCGACGCGCTCATCGCGGCCTTCGGCACGCAGAAGATATGGACCGAGGGCCTCGGCATCTGCTTTGTCCAGGGCCTCGACGAGGACGAGCTGATACGACGGCTCGGCGCCGATCCCGCGCAGTGCCCGAGGACCGATCCCGACCACGCGCCCTTCGAGCCGGGGGACTACGACGAGTCCCTGCGCCACGTGGGCGTCACCGGCGTCGACGGCACCCCCGGCGGCTGTGTGATCACACAGAACGGCTACCTGCCGAGCGACAACGCCGTACTGCGGGCGATATCGGCGGGCACCACCGCCTACGGGGTCTACTTCAACCCCAAGGGCGGCACATTCGGCACCCTGGCCCGCGACGGCGAGGTCGTCGCGTACGACGAGATCGGTCTCCGGCCGCACGACTCGGACCCTGCCGCCTACTGGACCTTCCGTTTCTGGCAGCGCCATCACACGTTCCCCTACGGCGCCGACATCCTCGCCTACTGCTGCGCCGCGGCCGGTCTGCGGATCAGCGACGGGCGGGACACGGTCGACCACCGGGCCCCGCGCCGCTGGGTGGCCCTGCCGACGGGACTTCAGCACTGATCACGAGACCTGCCGGGAGCTCGACGTGCCCCGCCCGGTGTGCACGGCACGAAGACTCCGGCGGGCTCGCGCAGGTCGCGGGGTTCACGCGCGCCGGCAGCGGACGGCCAGTGACGATGTCGGCCGCGGCAAGCGGGGGGCCGGTGACGGCATCCGGCAGCGGGAAGGCCGGCTCGTACGACGGATACGGCCCCGCCGCCCCGAACGGCAGCAACGTCCCGTCGACGTCCAGGAAGAGAAGCACGCTCACCCCTCGAACCCGCCCTCCGTGAGGATCTCGTCGATACGAGCCCGGTGCGCCGCCTCCCAGTCGTCGAGCGTCTCGGCCGCCTCCTTCGCCAGCTTGGCGCGGGCGGCGGTGAGGACATCGGCCCGCCGCGCGGCGGGGACCGCCACGACACCCTCTTCGCCGGCGACCACCACGTCCCCGGCCTCCACCAGCACCCCGCCGCACCGCACCCGCCCGCCCAGCGGCACCACGGCCTTCTTCGCGCCCGGGATCGGGATGACACCCCGCGCGAAGACGGGGAAACCGGCCTCGCGCACCTCGGCGAGGTCGCGGATCAGCCCGTCGAGGACGAACCCGGCGATCCCCCGCCGCTGCGCGACCGCACACACGTTTCCGCCGGCCAGGGCGTAGTCGAGGTCCCCCGACTCGACCACGATCACCGAGCCGGTCGGCGCCCGGTGGATCGCCGCGTGCAGCATGAGGTTGTCGCCGGGAGGGCACCGTACGGTGAACGCGGGCCCCGCGACCCTCGGCACCGGCTCCCACAGCGGCCGGATCCCGATGTCCATGACCTGGTCTCGACCGAGCAGATCGGCCAGGGTGGTCGTGGGAATGTCCGCAAACTCGGTGGTCTCGATCATGCCCCGGACGTTACCGTGCGTGTATGACTGCCGGGTCGGCCTTGTGCCGTGAGCGAGTTGGGTGCCCGGCCTCTGAGTGAGGCCGGCGGGCAGGGCCAGGAGCCCGCCCCTTTCTCTGAGTCCTCCAGAAAACGACCGGAGACCAGAGAGAGCAGAGAGAGTGACCAACCCCATCCAGGACTTCAACCAGCGGATCATCGACGAGTTCCGCGCGAACCACGGCCGGGTCGGCGGCCCCTTCGAGGGCGGCCGCCTGATCCTCCTCACCACCACCGGCGCCCGCACCGGCACCCCGCACACCACTCCCGTCGGCTACCTCCCCGACGGCGGCGACCGCATCCTCGTGATCGCCTCGGCGGGCGGCTCCCCCCGCCACCCCGACTGGTACCGCAACCTTGTCGCACACCCTCAAGTCACCGTGGAGAGCGGTGTGTTCACTTACGAGGCGAAGGCGGTCGTCCTCGCGGGCGAGGAACGGGACCGGGCCTTCGCGCGGGCGGTGGAGTCGGACCGCGGCTGGGCGGTGTACCAGGAGAAGACCGACCGGCTCCTCCCCGTGGTCGCCCTGCACGAGATCCCCCGGCCGGGCCCGCCGAACATCAACGCCGCCTCCCCGGGCGAGGCGATCAGGATCGTCCACGACGCCTTCCGCCGCGAACTCACCCTGATCCGCAAGGAGTTGTCCTCCGGGACCCGCGTGACCCTCGGTGCCCAACTCCGCGTGAATTGCCTGACCTTCTGTCAGGGCCTGCACAACCACCACACCGGCGAGGACGTGGCGTTGTTCCCGTTCCTGGCCGACCGCCACCCGGAGGCGGGCCCGGCCCTCGACCGTCTGCGTGCCGAGCACGAACAGATCGCCGCGCTGGTGGAGGAGTTGAGGCAGACCCTCACCGGCGGCACCGACCTCGACTCCGTCCGCACGGAGGTCGACCGCCTGACGAACGAGCTGGAGGCTCATCTCACATACGAGGAGGAGCAGTTGATCCCGCTCCTGGACCGCACCTGACCTACGGGCGGGCCGGCGGCCACCCCGTGCAGACCGTGCCGACAGGGCGGCCGCCGCGCTAGAACGGCAGCGGCCGCCCATGCACCACCACCAGCCGTGACACCGCCCGGGTCAGTACGACGTACAGCCGGTGCAGTCCCCGTTCCTCCGCCTCCGCGATCGTGGCCGGCTCTACGGCCACGACATGGTCGTACTCGAGTCCCTTGACCACCCCGGCCGGTACGACGCTCACCCGCGCACCCAGTTCGTCCGGCCCGGCGGTGGCGATCCCGGCCGCGTCGAGGGCCTGCCGTACGCGTGCCACGTCGGCGTCGGCCGCGACGACCCCCACGGATCCTTCGTACGCGAGCGAGTCCCGTACGGCGTCCACGACCGCACCTGGCAAGGCGTCCACGGAGGTGCGCCGGATCGCCAACTCCCCGTCCCCGCGCAGGGACCGCCCCTGCGGCACCTCCACATCCAGGTGTGCCAGAAGCCGGTTGGCGAACCCGACGACGGCCTGCGGCACCCGGAACCCGAGGGTCAGCGGTACGACGGCCGCGTCCGGCTTGCCGAGGTGCCGCAGGACGGTGTGCCACGAGCGGGCCGCCCAGGGCGTGGTCCCCTGCGCCAGGTCCCCGAGCACGGTGACCGACCCGAAACGGGCCCGGCGGGCGATCGCCCGGCACTCCATCGGAGACAGGTCCTGCGCCTCGTCGACGACGAGATGGCCGTACCCCTCGGGATGCTCCACCAGCCCGGCGACCTCGTCGAGCAGTACCAGATCGGCCGCCGACCACCGCGCCGACTTCCACGACCTCGGCGGCTTGGCCCACAGCAGGTTCTTCTGCTCCTCGGCGTCGAGGATCCCCTCGGCGGCGACCACCAACCCCTCACCTCCGCCGAGCAGTTCGGCCACCACCTCCTCGGGCCGCACCTTGGGCCACACGGTGTCGAGGAACGCCCCCATCACCCGGGACCGCGAAACCCGCTGCACCCAGGCGCCGTTCTGCGGCCCGGCCCGCCGCTCGGCCTGCAACTGCACACTGCGCAAAACCCGCCCGCGCACCCGCTCCCGCCCGACCCCGTACGGCGGTTCCTCCCGTCGTACGTCCGCCACGATCCGCGCGAGCTCACCGGCACCGACCCGCCACCGGTACGAACCGTCCGGGATCTCCAGGGAGTTGACGCCCTCGCTCGACACCCGTGCGTAGAGCGCCCGGCGCAGCACCTCCGCCATGCGGGGATCGTGCTTGAGGACGGCTGCGGGGTGGGCGTCGGTGGCGGTGACCGGGTGGCGGGCGATCTCGTCCTGGAGCGTGGACTGCCGCACCCCGCTCTCGCCGAGCGCGGGCAGCACCTGGGAGATGTAGGAGAGGAAGGTCCGGTTGGGCCCGAGGACGAGGAGCCCGCCGCGCCGCATGCGCTGCGGGTGGGTGTAGAGGAGGTAGGCGGCCCGGTGCAGCCCGACGGCGGTCTTGCCGGTTCCGGGAGCACCCTGGACGCACACGGAAACGCTGAGGTCGCTCCGTACGAGATCGTCCTGCTCGGGCTGGATGGTCGCGGCGATGTCCCGCATGGGCCCGACGCGGGGCCGTTCGATCTCCCGGGCGACGATGGCGCTGGGCCCCGACTCCCCGTTGCCCAGGTGCTCGTCCTCCAGCCCGGTGAGGTCGGCGGAGTCCCCTGTGCTCCCCGGCGCCCACCCGAACCGCCGCCGCACGGCGACCCCTTGCGGATCGTGGGCGCTCGCCTGGTAGAAGGCGCGGGAGACGGGCGCACGCCAGTCGACGACGAGGGGCGGGGCGGCGGGATGCTCGCTGATCCGCAGCCGGCCCAGGTGATACGCCTGCCCGGCGTGGTCGCCCCGGTCGAACTCCAACTTGCCGAAGAACAACGGCCCTTCGGGCAGCTCCCGCATCTCCTTGGCCTGACTGCGCAGCTGATACCCGAGGACTTCGGCGTCCGCTCCGGAGGCGGAGACGTCCGCACCGACGACGACCTGCTCCTGCGCCCCGTCGACCATGGCGGCAAGAGCGGTACGGCACCGGTCGTGGTGGCAGCGCTCGCGGTGGAGGGCCTCTTTCAGGGCGATGGGGGAAGCGGGGTCGGCTGACGTCATGGAGACGAGCGTACGCGAAAATGAGACAGGGTTAAATCTTTTACTCAGTCTCACTCAGGTGAGCCAGGGCAACCCGTCCGCCAATACCCCGAACCCCCGCTCGGCCGCGGCCACGGCGTCCCCCCGTACGTCCTCGACCGTCTCCCCCTCGGCGATCCGCCGCCAGTTCTCCATTGCGAGAACCCGCCGCACGGCGATGATCTGCCCGGCGGCCAGCCGCGCGTCCAGATCTCCTCCGAGCACCTCGGCGAGCGCGGCCTCCTGCCGCTCCATGTGCCCGTGGGCCCGGGCGACGAGGGCGGGGGTGCCGTAGAGCAGCGAGTGAAAGGCGAGGACGGCGGGGTGATCATTGAGCCCGGTGACGGGGTCGCCCCGCTGCAAGCCTTCGAGAAAATGCCGCCGAAGGGCGACGAGGGGCGCCTCGTCCGACTGGACCACGACCCGCGCGGCCTCGTCCTCGTGATCGGCGATCCGGTGGAGGACGAGGTCCTCCTTGGCCGGGAAGTACCGGAAGAGGGTGGGCTTGGAGATCTCGGCGGCGGCGGCGATCTCGGCGACGGAGACGGCGTCGAAGCCTTTCTCCAGAAAGAGCCGGATGGCGATCTCGGACACGTTCTCGTACATCCGCTGCTTCTTGCGCTCACGCAGGCCGGGGGCGGTCATGGGGTGAGCCTACGCACACCGGCCAGGCCCTTCAGGCGACGGCTCCCTGTGGCCATTCCGGCACCGTGGCGAGTTCCCACAGATCGTCGAAGTGCTTGATCCACGTGGAAACAGCGGCTTCGGCAGCAGCCGTGCCCTCCCGGGACCAGACGTTGAGGTCGGTTCTGTAGCCCTTGGGGTCGTAGAACTCCGGGCCCATGTGATGCAGGCGCATACGAGCGGACAGGTCGTAGAGACCATGCAGGACCTGGCTTCGATTGAAGATGCAGATCTTGTCTCGTGGGATGCCGGGACAGAAGCGGTACTCGCACTGAACGGTCAGCCGGCCGGTCGCGCTGAGACGTTCCGCGATGTCGGACAGTATGCCGTCGTACTCCTGGCAACGTCGTGCCATGCGGTCGCGGAACGCCGGGTCGTCCACGGGACGGCCGTCCTCGCCCACCCTGGCCGGCACGGTCATGGGCTGCCCGAAGTCCGGAACGAGCATGCGCACCGAGACCTTCCGCGTAGGGCCCGGATTGTCGAAAAGCCCCTCAAGGCGGTGGTACAGCTCGTTGTAGAGCGTCTCCCCGGTGTAGCCGAGGAAGCTGATCTCCACCCTCCGCGCCTGGAAGGCGTCACTGACGAAGCTGCCGAGTTCGCTGGAATTCACCAAGGCCCGGGTGGGCACCCGGACAGCAGAGGAGAGCTCTTTCACCGCGTCGTACAACACGTAGCCGACCAGGCTGAGCAGAGCGCCTCCGAGGAACGCCTTGCCCTCCAGTGCGTCACCGACCGGCTTGACGAACTGTGCGGTCAGGCCTGTGACGAAGATGCACACCAACAGAGTTCGTGTCACCAGGGGTTCGAAGCGCTCCTGATAGCGCCTCAGCCGCGCTCCGAACCCAGCGTCCGACGATCCACCGTTGCGCTCCGCCATGCCCGTCCCCTCGTCGGCACTGACGTACCCGATGGAACGTCATATACCCGTGGAGGTCACGGAATCGACGCCGTCCTGGACCTTTACGCAAGCGCTCGGGCCAGATACGGCGTCGAGCGAACCGGGAGGCCGAGTGCCCCTGTGGCGACCGCGAGAGTCACCGCATAGGAATCGACCGCCCGCTTCACGTTCGGAGCGTCCAGGCTCGCGCCGGTCACGATCCGGTCGAGGTCGACGTAGGCGGATCGCACGATCTCCAACGTCCGGTACACCCGCCAGTCCGTGCGCCAGTTGCGGGTGTACCAATCCGGCAACGCCAGCTCCCAACGCCGGAACATCCGGTCCCGTACCTCTTTGCGGGTCGGCGTCAGGTGCATGTGACGGACCAGGTCGTAGAGCGGGTCGCCGACGAGTGCCATCTCCCAGTCGATGATGGTCACCGCGAGCTTGTCGTCGCGTCGCACCAGGTTCCACGGGTTCAGGTCACCGTGCAGCAGAGCGGGCTGCCGATGGCTCACCTCGTAGCGCGCAAGAATCTGTTCGAGACGGCTGGCGTCAGGCAGCCCCAGCAGACGGGCGAGTTGCCGTGACTCCTTGGGCAAGTCACCTACCAGCTGCACCAATTGGCTTTTCAGCCAATCGTTGAAAGCACCTTTGCCGGAGGCCGGATCGAGCTGTTTGTAGTCCACTCTGGTCAGGGCACAGAGCTGGTCGACAAGCCCATCGGCCTCATGAGGCATCAAACCGTGCACCGGATGACTGGGGGGCTGGTCGTCGATATCGCGAGGTCCGACGTAGGTGTGGATGGCGAAGGGATCATTGAGGTAGCTCTCGCCCAGCGCCAGGACCTTCGGGGCCGCGACGGCCACTTTCGCCTTTTCGATGGCCCGGAGCACCGCATGCTCACTGAGGAATCCGGTCTCCCGACGGCATACATCGGGCAGTTTCCGCCGAACCACCACAGGAGCATCTATGTCTGACGACCACACCACAGTGTTGAGATGCGCAGTCCCTTTGAACACTCGACCAGCAGCTGCTGCTCCCTCTGCGACCAGGGCCTCTCGCACAGCATGCACGGGAAAGTCCGGATGCTCGGCCAGACGGCGGTCCGCCTGCCAGACGACCCTCGCGATACGCCCCCGGCCACCACGAACCCGGTCACTTCGGGAGGCAAGCCAGCGGTAGAGAGTCCTTTCGATCTCTCCCTCGCCGGGCACCTTCCGAAGCTGCAACGGTTCTGCCGCCGCCTCCAGAGCCCGGCGCACCTCCGCGGTGGCCGCTTCCAGACGCGTACTCGTGGACGACTCCTCCAGAGACCGCGCCGCCCGCATCACGTCCGGGTACACCGACTGGGCGCGTTCGAAGGCGAGGTAATGCCGAAGATCTCTGGCAAGACCGCTCACGGCGGCGGGACGTGCCTCCTGCATGGCCTCCGCCCAGGCATCGATCACCTCGTCCCACTGGTGAGCGGGGTACTGCATGCGCACGAGATGGATCGCGAGGTCGTGCAGCGGATCTCCGTAAGTCGCCAGCTCCCAGTCGACGCAGGTGAGAGGCGAGACCCGGTCGTACACGATCAAGTTGTCGCGGTGCAGGTCCGCGTGGAGGAGGCTGTACGGCCGACGGGCCATGGCGGGAACTCGCTCGGCCAGCCGCAGCAGGGCGTCCTCGGGGATGCCGAGCGCCGCGAACAGTCCGCCGAAGGCCGCGCCGTTGGGCTTTCGGATCTGCTGGTCCGCCAGGTGCACCAAGGTATGCAGAAATGCCTGGCTGTCAGTGTGGTTCCGAGGCCAGAGCGGCGGCAGCGGCGGCAGAACGCCCCGCCTTACCTGGGCCATCTGGGCGAAGAGATCCGCCAGCTCCCTGATCAGCAGGGTGTCTACGGGTTTTCCGTTCGCACAGATGCTGGACAGCGGCGCACCTTCCACATAGCTGTGGATGGCGATGTGGTCCCATCTGGCGAGGCACTTCGGCACATGCGGAAGCACTTCTTTGATGGCATCAAGGATCTCAGCCTCGTTCTGCCAGGTCCGGATCACCACCGGCAACACCTCGGTGCGCCGGATGCGTACCGTCACGGAGGTACCGACCGAGAGTTCGAGGAGCTGTGCCATCGGCTTCGTCAGCGGCAACACATAGTTCTGATTGTGATGGCCGCTGCTTGCCCGACCGCTCTTCGCGGCCTGCCCGATGAACTCCCCGCAGGTGGTGTCAAGCGTGGCGCGCTCCCCGGCAGAGAGACGAGGATTACGAGGTGCGCCCACTGGCTGCTCCGGTACGACGAGGCGGAAGGATATGACAAACGGTTAGCACGGAGGTAGGCGCCGCGCGCGACAGCACGGCGCAAAGGGGGCCACAACGAGTGGATTGCCACTCATCTGCGTGAGGTGGGGCGAGGTCGTTCGAGGTCGGCTCTTGGCCTATTGATACGAACGAAGCCGAGCGATTGCTCAGTCAGTGCGGGCATGCTACAGCAGGTTTGTTACGGGCCGAGGGCGTTCACCAGGGCTGCGCCCTGCTCTCCGGGCCGGGCTCGACGACGTCGCTCTTCGATCATTCGGAGAGCAGGTTCCACACCGAGTCGAACCACTTCTGCATGCTGTCCACGAAGACGGTGCCCGGAGAGTTCGGGTCCTCGTCCTTCACATGGTGCGTGAGAGTGGCTCCGAGGCCGAGAACGTCCAACGCGGTGATCTCCTCGTCCGAGTCCAGAACGATCTTTCGCTCGATCACTTCGTACGGGCCGTGCAGCGCTTCGACTCCGTTGAACAAGTAGAGCTTGAAGGTGGGGGTCAACGGTGTGCGATGAATGCGTACATCGACAGAGGGAACGAACTCCTCGGTCTGCAGGGCCCTCAGCGACTCCTCGAGTGATGCCGTGTGCACCTCGGCGATACGCCGCAGCCGCTCCCGCAGACGGGAGTCGTTCCTGTCGTGCTTGACCTGCGGATACGGCAAGGGCAGTGTCGCGTCGGGCAGGAGCATGCGCAGGACGATGCGCTGCGGGGCGATGTAGCCGCCCCGGATGCGTTCCGCCTGTAGACGAATGTGCGCGTCGAGGGACTCCGACGTCAAAGTGGAGACGTCCAGCGTGACTTCAGGCTGTTCGAAGGCTTCGCTTATGAGCGGTCCCAGGGTCGTGCCGTGACGCGACCTGCTGGCCTTCGGCGTAGAGGACTGAATGCGCTGGGTCTTGATCACCCGCGAACCACTGCCCTGTCGGGTCTCGACCCAGCCCTCGTTGACCAACTCCCGCATGACCCGAGAAACGGTGTCCCGGGAGACCCCGAACTCCTCGGCGAGGTCGCGCTGCGAGGGCAGGAACGAGCCCATCGGATACGTTCCGTCGGTCATCCGCCCACGCAACTCGTCGGCCACCCGCTGGAACTCTCTGCCCCCGCCGTCACCGGTCGTCTGCTGTGTATCCACATGCCGACCGTACGGCCACCCGGCCAGCGACAAACCAGTTACCGGCCAACCGCCCCCCTTTGGAGGCCCGCCGGTTTAGGGATCAGAAACGGCAGGGAGACCACTTTCAGATCAGTCAGCCAATTTCCCGGTCGCAACTCGGGGTGCTGGGAGTTCTGCCCGCTGCTGATGACTCAGGCCTGAATGCGGACTGCTTCCAGGAGGGGCTCGAGCGAGTCGACGATCGTTGTGGCACCCGCATCCCTGAGCATCTTCTGCTTGTACTCGTTACGCGCGTAGCCGAGGAAGGAGACGCCGGCCTCGTTGGCCGCAAACAGGTCCGACGGGGTGTCTCCGATCATGAGCGCTGCCGCCGGAGCCGACCCCATGGCACTCAGAGCACGGTTCAGACAGTGCGGGTCGGGCTTGAGGTGGTCGAGCTCCTGTGTGCGGCCGTAGATATGGGGGGCGAAACAGGAAATGAGACCGCGAGTCGCCAGATACTCGCGGACCACCCGGGGTGAGTTGTTGGTGGCGATCGCCAGACGGGACCCCACAGCCTTCCAGGTACGGATCAGCGGATCGGCGAACGGCGTGGGCATCGCGGACGCCGTGGCCCGCAGCTCCTCCTGGGTCAAACGTTCCTCCAACTCGGCAACCAGGTCGCTTCCGGGGTGCCTGCGGTCGACGGCGCGCAGCACGACATGCGGGTCCAGGGATCGCCGCTCGCCCTCCGTGAGCAGGCCGTGCAGACCACGGCTCTCCAGCCAGTCCACCAGGTCGTCCGCCACCTTGTCCGCCGCGTGCCCGGCGAACAGACGGCATATGGGCCCGTCGAAGTCCCAGAGCACGACACGTGCACGTGCGGCCAGCTCTCGCAGCGTTTCGATCTCTTCGGTCACCAGTTCAGTCTGCGTCGTATCAGAGGTCACTAAGAGAGTGTCAGGTCCGTCGTGATGGTTTCCCAGAGGGCGTCGAACCACTTCTGAGATTGGACGACGAACGCGGCGTCCCGTTCGCCGGCGCTCTTCGTGAAGGAGAAGAGGAGGGACTCCGTGCCGAGGACGTCGTACATGTCGAGCGTTCCGGTGTCGGTGGCCTCCTCCCGGCGCGCCACCATGTAGTACGCGATCAACGCCTCCACGCCGTTGAGCAGGTACAGCTTCACCGGCGGAGTGAACGGCAGCGCCCGGAATCCGACCTTGACGTCGATCCCGTGGGAGGACCGCAACGACCGGAGGTTGTGGCGCAGGACGTGACCCTGGGCGTTGCGCATCTCCAGCCAGCGCTGGTGGACCGGGTTGTCGTCGTCGGGGGCCTCGACCGGGACCGGGAAGGCCAGGTTGATGTCGCGGGAGGGCAGCAGGATGCGGACGTCGATGGACTCGGGGTGGATCCGGCCCTCGTGAATGAGGCGGACCGGCTCGCTCAAGGCCACCATCAGCGACTCCGCCGTGAGGCAGGCCGCGTCGATTCGGACGTGCGGGCCGGCGAACGCCTCGGCCAGTCGGGGCGCCAGGGCCACCATCGTCGGCTGCGGGCCGCCCTGGGCGACCGGCACCTCGGCGACCCGCGGCGGGCTCCCCTTGCTCACATTGCTGAGCAGCCCGTCCTCCTGCAGCGCGCGCAGCGCCTGGCGGACCGCGCCCCGTTCCACCCCGAACTCCTCCGCGAGCTCGGCCTGGGTGGGGAGGCGGTCGCCGGCCTTGAGGTCACCCGTGCGGATGCGCTCACGCAGGATGTCGGCGATTTCCTGGGGCGAGAGCCTTCTGCTGCCGTTCACTGCCACGTTCTCCTGAGTCACGACCAAACGGTACAACTCCAATCCATCTACGGGGAGTTGTTCCGAAGTTGTTTATCAACCCCAACCAAGTGGGGACAACATAGGTAGAGTTGGCTGCCAACTTCATTAAGTTGGTGGAAGTTTTGCCTCCGCATCACCGCCCGCCCCGCCCAGCCCGATGCCCGAAGGGGGAACCACCATGCCGGCCCTCGCCCTCCTCTCCGCCGTCTTCGTCGTCGGCGTCGAGCAGACCTTGCAGTGGAAGTACGGTGCCAGCGGCATCATCGGGATGCTCCTGCTCACCATCGGTCTCAAGGCCAAGAACCCCGCCATCAGTTCGGTCGGGGCCGTGGTGCTCGCTCTGCTGGTCGCGGGACCGGCGCTATGACCCGAGCGCAACCGGATCCACCCCTGTGGGAGACCTCAGATCGTGAGCACCAGCTCCGAACTGATCGTCTCCCACAGTGCGTTGAACCACAGGTGGGACTGCTCCACGAAGGTCGTGTCCCGCAGGCCGGCGCCCTGTTCGAAGGCGAACAGCATCGACTGGGTGCCCTCGGAGTCGTACAGCTCCAGGTGCTCGTCGTCGATCTCCTCCTTGCGGCGGGTCAGCGTGTAGTACGCGAAGAGCGCCTCCATGCCGTTCAGCAGGTACAGCTTCACCGGCGGCGTGAAGGGCAGGGCGCGGAAGGAGACGTGCACGTCTATGCCGTGCGTGGCGCGCAGGGCCAGGAGGTTGTGCTGGAGGACCTGCACCTGGGCGTTGCGATGGGCCAGCCAGCGCTCGTGGACCGGGTTGTCGTCACGGCGGCCCCCGACCGGCACCGGGAAGGCGAGGTCGATGTCCCGGCCCGGGAGCAGGACGCGGACGTCGATCTTGGCCGGATTCAGTCGTCCGGCGTGGATCTGTCGCAGCCCCTCGCCGACGGCGAGGTTCAGGGACACCGACGTCAGGCACAGGGCGTCTATCTCGACGTGCGGGGCCGCGAAGGCGGCGGCGATCCGGGGGCCGAGCGTGACCATCGTGGGCTGTGGAGCGGCTCCCGGACCGGTGCCCGCCCTGCTGAGCCCCAGGTCGGGGGCGACGGTCGCCGGGCTTCCCTTGGAGACGTTGGTGAGCAGATGTTCCGTCTGCAGCAGGTACAGCGCCTGCCGTACGACCCCCCGCTCGACCCCGAACTCGTCGGCCAGCCGTGCCTGTGTGGGCATGCGCTGACCTGCCCGCAGCGTGCCGGACCTGATCCGGGCGCGGAGCTCGTCGGCCACCTCGTGATGTGACGTCTGTGGCCGCTGCGACCTCTTCCGCCCATTGACGGAGGCGTGTTCGGGGTCCACGACCAAACACTACAACTTCCCGCCATCTTTGGGCAGTTCACTGCGAGGTGGTTATGAGCCGCTTCCAAGCGGAGATAAGTACAGTGAAGTTGGTCGCCAACTTGGTCAACCTTGAGAAACATGGTCAAAGCTTCACAAGGTTGGCCACCTCGGTGGTCGACGGGGACCATCGTCCCGAAGGGGGACCGTCATGCCGTTCATCGCCCTCGCCCTCGCCGCTCTCGCCGTCGGCTTCGAGGCACTCGTCCAGTGGAAGTGGGGCGCGATGGGCATCGTCGCGTTCGTCGCCCTGACGATCGGCGTCAAGTCCAAGAACATCGCGATCGGTGGCATCGGAGCGGTCATCCTCGTGATGCTGCTCGCCCAGTCCGGATGACGTCCTCCCGCCCCGCGGGGCCCAGGATCCGGCTGACCGGGCTCCCCCCTGGAGGGGAGCCGGGAGCCCGGTCGGTCTGCACAGCCACAACTGAACACCGACAACTGAACAGCAGCGACAGCTGCACCCACCCGCACAGTCACAACTGAACCGCCACAACTGAACAGCCACAACTGAACAGCTCGCTACGGATGCGAGAGCACCACCAGGCACCACCAGGCACTACCAAGAACACCGCCCACCCGTCCCCTCGGAAGGGAGCGTCAGAACATGTCCGGGCACCAAGGCCGCCTGGACGTGCGCAGCAGGGCGTCGGCCCCCCGGCCGGCGCCCGCTCGTTCTTCCCGCACCCGCCCCAGCGCCGCGAGCCGCACCGCCGACTCGTCTCCGAGCCACAGCGTCGCCAACTCCCCTACGTCGAGGGTGAGATCCGCGCTCCGTGTCGTCGCCGTACAGGTGGCCCCGGCGGGCGAGGCCTCCAGCCGGTAGCGGCCACCGGCGATCCCGGACCCGTCCAGTACCTCCAGCACCAGCTCCCCCTCCCCCTCGTACGTCCGCGCCTCCAGGGCCCGTACGACATCCAGGATCCGCACCCACATCCAGTCCGCCTGCATGCTGGTCCGGGCCGCCCGGGGGTTCGGCAGCAGGTGCGGGAGCAGGTCGTCGGGGGCCCGCCAGCCGCTCTTGACCCGCATGACCCAGTCGATCGAGCACAGGTGGTGCCACAGCGCGCGCTCGGCGGCCGGGGTCGAGGCGATCAGGCCCCGCACGCTCGCCGTGTTCGACGGCTGCATGGTGTCGGCCCACTTGTCGTCGACCTCGTACGCCATCAGCCCCTCGGCCGTGCCATCCGGCGCCCGGTACACCGCGAAGAACGGCTCGGTCCATTCCGGGTCGGGGCGCACCGCACCCGTGTTCAACTGCCACCACCAGTCGTCCCGGCTGATCGCCCCCGGCGTGGCCCGGCGCATCCGGTCGTGCAGTTCGGGACCGAGCTTGCGTACGTCGTCGGGGTCCACCAGGTCGATACGGCCGCCGTCCAGATCCGGGCCACGGGGGTCGAGACCGGCGCGCGGGACGTCGATCGTCCACTCGGAGGCCGAGGTGGCGGGGCCGAAGCCGTAGCGGCCGTAGATCCGGTACTCGGCGGCGATCAGCGTGGCCAGGACGTCTCCGCGCTCCTTCGCGGCGGCGAGGTCCTGGGTCATCATGCGGGTCAGGAGGCCGCGTCGGCGGTGGGTGGCGGTCACAGTGACGGCGGTTATCGCGTCGGCGGCCACGAGCCGGCCCCCGACCGCCGTCACCTCCTGCGCGAAGGAACGGAAGGTCGCCACGCAACGATCCCCGTCGAAAGCCCCGATGACCCTCCCGGGCTCGAACTGCCGCCCACGGGCCTCCAGTTCGGCCGCCGTCACCACGGGCTCCCGCAGAAACCCGGCCCGCACGGCACGCAGCCACTCGGAGTACTCGGCCTCGGTGACCGGACGGACGTCGATGTCGGCTGGGGCGCTCATGGGGCCACGGTAGGCGGGCGGGGTGGGGGTGTCGCGTCGGTTTCCGCATCCGGACGGCCGCGCGCTCCCCCGTCGAGTACCCCTACGTCAGCAGGTCCTCCACCTGCGCCTCCCCCTCCCGGTACCGCCGCGCGATCTCCCCGCTGCACTCGTCCGCCGTCCGCTGCAAGCGCTGCCGGCGCACCGACACCCGCTGTTCGTAGCGCACGAGGCGGCCCATCGCGGTGCTCAGTTCCAGGTCGGTCCGCGCGGAGAGGTCCGAGAGCTCGACCTCGGCGAGCATCTCGGCGGCCAGCAGCCGGTACTCCTCGCTGTGCGGGGTGCCCAGCCTGACGTGGCGGGCCGAGGAGCGGTGGCGGGCCGGGGCGTCGGTGAGGATCTCCGGGAGCCGGTCGACCACGGAGGCCTCCGGGAGCCGTTCGAGCACCGAGCCCGTCGGGGACCGGCGCAGCAGTTCCGCGCGGAGGATGTCGATACGGCCCTGCAGCAGCCGTCGGACATAGCTGAGGTCGGCCTCGTCGCGCTGGGCGTCCCGGCGCAGGCTGCGCAGTTCGGGCAGGCTCAGCGTGGCGAGTTCCTGGTCGGGTGGCTCCGGGGGCAGCAGCGGGCTGTCCGTTCGTTGTGTGGGCGGCCGTCGACTGTCCAGCCGCCCGGTACTCGGTGTGCTCATGCGCCTCTACCGTCCCCTCGACCGGCGTGTGGAAGCATCGTGCCACCCCAAGTGGCCGCTATGTGACCGAGTGCCCCCGAACGGCCCCAGATGGGGGGTTAAGGATCAAAAACAAACCCGAACACGGACCCTTCCCGCGCGACCGGCATGATGGGCACATGCGTGCAGTGGTGCAGAGGGTGGACGGCGCGAGCGTCGTCGTCGACGGTGAGACGGTCGGGGAGATCAGCGGCGAGGGACTGTGCGTCCTGGTCGGGGTCACCCACGAGGACACCAAGGAGAAGGCGGCCCAACTCGCCCGCAAACTCTGGTCGGTGCGGATGCTGCACGACGAGAAGTCGTGCAGCGACATCGACGCCCCGCTGCTGGTGATCAGCCAGTTCACCCTGTACGGCGACGCCCGCAAGGGCCGCCGCCCCACCTGGAACGCCGCCGCCCCCGGCGACATCGCCGAGCCGCTCGTCGACGAGGTCGTCGCCCAGCTCCGCGCCCTGGGCGCGACGGTGGCCACCGGCCGCTTCGGCGCGCGGATGCGGGTGTCCCTGACGAACGACGGCCCGTTCACGGTCCTGCTGGAGATGTGAAGCCGCGCAGAAAGGTCCTACGGCTCCACGACGACTTCCTGGGCCGCGGCCGTCGCGTCGACGACCAGCCGCGCGTCCAGCGGGACGTTCCGCTTGACCAGGGCGAGCGCGACCGGACCGAGCTCGTGATGCCGTACGGACGTCGTCACGAAACCGATCTTGCGGCCGTCGGGCCCCTCGTCCGCGAGCCGGATGTCGGCGCCCGCGGGCGGCAGGTGCACCTCGCTGCCGTCCAGATGCAGGAAGACCAGGCGCCGCGGCGGCTTGCCGAGGTTCTGGACACGGGCGACGGTCTCCTGCCCCCGGTAGCAGCCCTTCTGCAGGTGCACGGCGGTGCCGATCCAGCCCAGCTCGTGCGGGATGGTGCGGTGGTCGGTCTCGAAGCCGAGGCGGGGGCGGTGCTGCTCGACGCGCAGCGCCTCGTAGGCGAACAGACCGGCCGCGGGGCCGGCCTTCTCGGCGTACGACTCCAGGTCCCCGCGCGGCAGGAACAGATCGCGGCCGTACGACGTCTCGCGTACGACGACCCCGTCCGGCACCTCGGCGATGGAACCGGCGGGCAGGTGGACGATCGCGAACTCGTCGGTGCGGTCGGCGACGTCGACCCGGTTGAAGAACTTCATCGACTCCAGGTACGCGATCAGCGCGTCCTGGGTGCCGGGTTCGACGTGCGCCCACACGGTCGTGCCGTCGTCGACGAGGTACAGCGCGTGCTCGATGTGCCCGTGCGCGGAGAGGATCAGTGCCTCGGTGGCCTGGCCCGTGGGCAGGTCGCTGACGTGCTGGGTGAGCAGCAGGTGCAGCCAGCTGAGGCGGTCCTCGCCGGTGACGGACACGACCCCGCGGTGCGAGAGGTCGACGAATCCGGTGCCGTCGGCGAGGGCGCGCTGCTCACGGAACAGGTCGCCGTAGTGCGCGGCGACGTCTTCGTCCACACCCTCGGCGGGGACGGCTCCGGGCAGGGACAGCAGAGGGCTCTTCATACGACCAAGCCTACGACTCGGTAGTTGAAGCCTTGAGCGAGCAGTCCTTGCAGCGGCCGAAGATCGCGAAGTGCTTCATGTCCGTCTCGAAGCCGAACTCCTGCCGGAGCTTCGCGGTGAAGTCGGCGGCCACCTTGATGTCCGCCTCGATGACGTTCTGGCAGTCGCGGCAGACCAGGTGGATGTGGTGGTGGCGGTCGGCGAGGTGGTACGTCGGCGCCCCGTGCCCCAGATGGGCATGGCTGACAAGGCCGAGCTCCTCCAGGAGCTCCAGGGTCCGGTAGACCGTGGAAATGTTGACCCCCGACGCCGTCTTCTTCACTTCCGTGAGGATGTCGTCGGGGGTCGCGTGCTCCAGGGTGTCCACGGCTTCGAGGACAAGCTGGCGCTGCGGCGTCAGCCGGTAGCCGCGCTGCCTCAGGTCACTCTTCCAGTCGGTGCTCACCACACCCGAAAGTCTATGACCTCTCGGCGCGGGACCTACTTCTCGGGACTACTTGAAGAAGGCGATCCCGTCGTCCGGCAGGTCGTCGGGGAGGGCCTTGGCCCAGCGCTCGACCTCCTCCGGGGTGACGACCTTCTTCAGGTGGGCCGACATGTAGGGGCGCAGCTCGACCTCGGGCGTCTGCTTCTCGCCGACCCACATGAGGTCGCTCTTGACGTAGCCGTACAGGCGCTTGCCGGCGCTGTACGGGCCCGAGGCGGCCGTACGCGCGACGGCGTCGGTCACCAGGTCGATCTGCGGCTTCTGGGCGGCCATCTCGCCGTACCAGATCTCGACGACGCCGTCGTCGCGGACCATCGTCACCTCGACCTTGCGGTCGGCGTCGATGCGCCAGAAGCCGTGCTCGGACTCCAGCGGGCGGACCTTGTTGCCGTCGTTGTCCAGCACCCAGGTGTGGGACTCGTACTCCAGGAAGTCCCGGCCGTCATGGCCGAAGGTCACCTCCTGGCCGAAGTTGCACTTCTCCGAGCCCGGGAAGTCGTGCACGCCCGCGCCGGCCCAGTTGCCGAGCAGGAAGGCGAGCGGGACGAGGCCCTTGTGGAGGTCGGACGGGATCTCGATCATGAGTGGCGGTTCCTAGAGGGGGATCAGCGCTGGCCCTGGTACAGCTTCTTCACGGTCAGGTACGAGAAGGCGAGAACGCCGACGCAGACCAGGACCAGCAGGGCTTCGAAGAAGATCTCCACAGGGTGCTCCTCGGATGAGCGGGGTGCGGTGCATGTACACGGGCCGGGCCCCAGCTTACGCGGCCGGGACCCGGGGGACGGTGCGAGGTTCCCCTACGGGACCCGGCCCGGGAGCTGGGACTGGAGGGTCACCGGAGAGACAGGCCTGCCGCACCTGCTCGGCGCCGCACGGCCTCGGTTCGGTGAAGGCGGTGCGGGTGATTCCCGCGACGGCGGCCGGATCCGGGAAGGCCTCGGCGTGGACGGGCCTCGGCGGCGCCGGCGATCAGTGGCGTGGTCCGCCCACGGCGGCGCGGCGGTCGGCCCCCGGACGGAGGAACCGGCTGGACCGGAGGAACGGGACGGACCGGCTGGACCGGGCGGACCTCCTCGACCGTCGCGGCCTCCGCTCGCGCCGCTTCCCCTGGCCGGGCTGATTACGATTCGGACATGGCGAAGAAGCTCGTGATCAAGGTGACCGCCGGGGCCGACGCCCCCGAGCGGTGCTCGCAGGCGTTCACCGTCGCGGCCGTGGCCGTGGCCAGCGGGGTGGACGTGTCGCTGTGGCTGACGGGGGAGTCGGCGTGGTTCGCGCTGCCGGGGCGGGCCGCGGAGTTCGAGCTGCCGCACGCAGCGCCGCTGCCCGACCTGCTGGACTCGATTCTCGCGGGCGGGCGGCTCACCCTGTGCACCCAGTGCGCCGCCCGCCGGGACATCACGGAGAAGGACGTCATCGAGGGCGTACGGATCGCGGGCGCGCAGGTGTTCGTCCAGGAGGCACTCGCCGACGGGACGCAGGCGCTCGTCTATTGAGCGGAGACCGGTATTGAGCAGCCGCCGGGTGGGGCCTGTCACAGGTGATCGACAATCCGGCGGGCACCTTACCCGGCGGGGTTAGTCTCACGCTCGACGGCCACCCGTCCGTCGACACCACCGCCGCTCTGGGGGATCCGACCGCATGCGCGCCCTGCGAATACTTCTGATCATCGCCGTGATTCTCGGCGGGCTGTTCGTCGCCGCCGACCGTCTGGCGGTCCACTTCGCGGAGGGCGAGGTCGCGGACCGGCTGAAGACGCAGGAGGGGCTGACCACGACGCCGAGCGTGGACATCAAGGGGTTCCCGTTCCTGACCCAGGTGGCCGGCGGTGAGCTCGACGACGTCGAGGTCGGGATGAAGGACTACGACGCGGACACCGGCACCAGCGGGGGCACGATCCGCATCGACGACCTGAACGCCGCCATGAAGGGCGTCGCGTTCTCCGGCGACTACAGCTCCGCCACCGCCTCCACCGCCGCCGGCACCGCGACCATCGCCTACGACCAGCTGCTGAAGGCGGCGGGGTCCGAGGAGGCCCGGCTTCCGCTGGGTGTCACCGCCAAGGTCGTCGGCCTCTCCGACGGCGAGAACGGCAAGATCAAGGTCGACATCAAGGTGAGCGCCCTGGAGAAGCCCGTCTCCGTGCTCAGCACCGTCTCCGTCGTCAACGGGGACACCGTCCGGGTGCACGCCGACTCGATCCCCAGCTTCGGCAACATCACCCTCGCCGACTCCGACGTCCGTTCGATCGCCGACTTCGACCAGAAGATCGAGGGTCTGCCGGGCGGAATCAAGCTCGACAAGGTCGAAGCGGGTGCGAACGGTGTGGAGATCGCGGTGAAGGGTTCGGACGTCAAGCTCGCCGGGTAGGACGAGCGTCGGGCCGTACGGCCGTACGCCGCACCCCGGGCGCCGCGCGTCCGACAGGCGAGACGATGGCGTCCGTACCGTAGAGGCACCGTAGGGGCGATGACGGCCGGAGCCGCCCGGGAACCGTGGGAGCACGGCCCGGGCGGCTTCCTGGTCCCACATGCCGGACGATCGCATCTCAACATGCGACACACCGGTGACATGCCGGTATGTCCGTCCCTACGATCGGCAACATGAAGCGACAGGCGGATCTCACGAAGCGGCGGGCAGTAGACCTGTGCCGCGTCGCCGCCATGCTCTGTCGCCCCTTCTGAGCGGACGGCACCGACCTCCGCGTCCCCTCGCCCTGGCGTCCCAGGGCATCCGTGCGCCCCGCGCACCCTTCCGCACGCCCCGCCGCAACTGCCCCGGAGGAGAACGAGCATGAGCCGCAGTGACGTCCTGGTCGACGCCGACTGGGTCGAGGCCAACCTCGACGACCCGAACATCGCGATCGTGGAGGTGGACGAAGACACGTCCGCCTACGAGAAGAACCACATCCGCAACGCGATCCGCATCGACTGGACCAAGGACCTGCAGGACCCGGTCCGCCGCGACTTCGTCGACCAGGAGGGCTTCGAGAAGCTCCTGTCCGCGAAGGGCATCGCCAACGACACCCTGGTGATCCTCTACGGCGGCAACAACAACTGGTTCGCGTCCTACGCCTACTGGTACTTCAAGCTGTACGGCCACGATAACGTCAAGCTTCTCGACGGCGGCCGCAAGAAGTGGGAGCTCGACGCCCGCGAGCTGGTCGAGGACGTGCCCGAGCGCCCGACGACCGAGTACAAGGCCAAGCCGCAGAACAAGGCCATCCGCGCCTTCCGTGACGACGTCGTCGCCGCGATCGGCTCGCAGAACCTGGTCGACGTCCGGTCGCCCGACGAGTTCAGCGGCAAGCTGCTCGCCCCCGCGCACCTGCCGCAGGAGCAGTCGCAGCGTCCGGGCCACGTCCCGTCCGCGCGCAACATCCCGTGGTCGAAGAACGCCAACGACGACGGCACCTTCAAGTCGGACGAGGAGCTCAAGGAGCTCTACGCCGAGGAGCAGGTCGACCTCGCCAAGGACACCATCGCGTACTGCCGCATCGGTGAGCGCTCGGCCCTGACCTGGTTCGTGCTGCACGAGCTGCTCGGTGTCGAGAACGTCAAGAACTACGACGGCTCCTGGACCGAGTACGGCTCCCTGGTCGGCGTTCCGATCGAGCTCGGCGCCAACAAGTAAGACCCAGTCCGCATCATCCCGACCGGCCTTCCTTCCGGTCAGACCCCTCTTTTGGAGAACGACATGTGTGGAGCGAAGGCCGGCGGCCCGGACGCCTCGACGATCAAGCCCGGTGAGACCACGATCCAGGGCCAGGTGACGCGTGACGGCGAGCCTGTGGTGGGTTACGTCCGCCTCCTGGACTCGACCGGCGAGTTCACGGCGGAGGTCCCGACCTCCGCGACGGGCCAGTTCCGCTTCTACGCGGCCGAGGGCACCTGGACCGTTCGCGCCCTGGTTCCGGGCGGCACCGCCGACCGTACGGTCGTCGCCCAGCAGGGTGGCCTGGCCGAGGTCGCGATCGCCGTCTGAGGCAGCCGACCTGCTGATCGCCCGGAGGGCCGTACCCCGTCGCACGGGGTACGGCCCTCCGGCCTTCCCGGGCCTACGCTGGACGTATGTTGGCGCGACGACGGCACGCTTATTTCGCCATGATGGGCACCTGCATCGGGCTGTTCGTCCTGGCCTGGGGAGTCGTGCGGCTCTGGTCGGTGCCGGTGGCCGTGGGGATGTGTGTGGTCGCCATGGTGATCCCGCCGCTCGCCGCGATGGTCGCCAACCGGCGCGGCCCCGACGACCGCTGGTGGGACGACCCTTCCGGCGACCCCAAGTCCGACGACTGGTGGGACGAGCTGGACGGGAAGAAGCGGCGGGGCTGACCCGACAGGAGGCCTGGCGGCCCCGACGTGCCCGTGGCTGGGGCTGCGCCCCAGACCCCCGTCGGCCTGAACGGCCTCGCCCTCAAGCGCCGGGCGGGCTGGAATGTGCCCGGCACCGAGCAGGTGCCGCCGACGCCGCTCGCCACGAACTCGGTCACTGCGTCACTGAGCCCCTCGGCGTCGAGCTGCCCGATATCCCCGTCAGCGCCTGACGACGTCGGCGTGATGTTCGACCCGGCCGGGCACCCCTTCTGCCTGTGGGCCCAGGTGCCCCCGGTGATTTAGCCGATCGCCCGGCCCAGTACGTACACCGCCGGGGCCGACGCGGCCAGGGGGAGGGCCACGCCTGCCGTGAAGTGCACGAAGCGGGACGGGTAGTCGTAGCTCGCGACCCGGTGGCCGATCAGCGCGCACACCGCGGCGCCCGCGCCGAGGAAGGCACCCTTCGCGCCGAGGCCCGTCATCCCGCCGACCGCGATGCCCGCGCCCGCCGCGGCGAGCAGGGAGACGACCACGGAGGCCGGGGTCGGCAGGGGCAGCGCGCGGGCCAGGACCGCCACGGCCACCGCGGCCGCGCCGACCGTCACCGCGTCCGGGTCCGCCGCGAGGTGGCCGGTCGCCAGGATCGCCAGGGCCGCCGAGGCGACGGTCGCCATCAGGCCGTACATCCGCTCGTCGGGGTCGGCGTGCGAGCGGAGCTGCATCACCAGGCTGAGCAGGACCCAGACGCCGAGGGTGCCGAGGATCGCCGCGGGCGCGTTCTCCCGGCCGGCGGTCAGCAGGGCCGCGTCCGCCACCAGCGCGCCGAGGAACGCCAGCGCGATGCCCTGCCGGGCTGGCCACATGCCGTTCAGCCGGAACCAGCCGGCCGCGGTGACGGCCTGGAGGACGACGAGGGGCACGAGGAGGGCGTACGACCCGACGGCCGCCGCGCCGGAGAGCAGCAGGCCGAGCAGCGCGGTGAGCGCGGCGGGCTGGATGCCGGGCTCGATGACCGGGGACCGGCCCTCGAGGCGGGCCCGCTGGGCGTCGGTGATGCGCGCGTTGCCGGCGACGGTGGCGGGGCCGTAGCCGGCGGGACCGGACGCGGGGTGCCCCGGGACGGGAGCGTGGCCGGCGGAGCCGGGAGGAGGCGGGGCGGAGCCGTACGCACCGGCCCCCGGAGCCGCCGGGGCGGGACCGGACGCGCGGTGCCCCGGGGTGGGAGCGTGACCTGCGGGGTCCGCAGAAGCCTGCCCGGAGCCGTACGCCGGGCCTGAAGCCGCGGCGGAGCCGTACGGACCCGCCCCCGGAGCCGCCGGGGCGGGGCCGCCCTGCGCGGGCCCGTTGCCGGGGCCGTACCCCTGGGGCTCGCCCTCGTAGCCCTGTTGCGGCAGATACGCCGTCTCCCCCGCGGCCTGGACCGGCCGGTGCACCTGGGTGTCCCAGGTCTGGCCCTGCCACTGCTGGGTGTACTGCTGGGCTGCCTGGGCCTCGTCGTCGTACCCCTGCTGGCCCGGCCACCCCTGCTGCGGGTACTGGTCGTAGCCCTCGTACGGCTGGTTCGTCATCGTCACCCTCCTGCGAACGGCGGGAGCACCTCGACCGTGCCGCCGTCGGCCAGCCGTACCGTCTCATGTCCGCGGGTGCCCACGGGGTCACCGTCGACGAGGAACGAGCATCGCCGCAGGACGCGCACGAGTTCGCCGGGGTGTCGCTCGCGTGCCGCGTCCAGCGCCTCGGCGAGCGTGGCCGCGTCGAACGGCTCCTCGGCGGTCCCGGCCGCGGCCTTCGCGGCGGCCCAGTAGCGCACCGTGACCTTTGGCATCCGCTTCCTCAATCGATCGGTGGTGTATGCCGCCAGGCTATCCGGCCGCTGTGACAGCCCAGTCCCCGATGCGGCCAAGCAGCTCGTCGCCGACCGCGTGCTCGGCGTGGCCCATGGGCTCGATCCACAGCTCACCGTGGTCGCCGGCGGCCTCCGCGAGCATCCGTGGGTGGTCGAGGGGGAAGTAGCCGTCGCGGTCGCCGTGGACGATCAGGAGCGGGGTGGGGGCGACCCTCGGGACCGCCTCGACCGGGGAAAGGGGGACGGGGTCCCAGTCGCGGTGGTGGATGCGGGTACGGAATCCGTAGCGGCTCACCAGGCGGCCCTCGGGACGGGTCACGAGCCAGTGGAGTCTTCGCATGGGGGCCGTGCCGCGGTAGTACCAGCGGGCCGGCGCGCTGACCGAGACCACCGCGTCCGCGTGCGCGTCGGTGCGGTCGCCGGCCTCCTGCCGGTACAGCGCCGCGTGCCGCAGCACCACCGAGCCGCCCATCGAGAAGCCGACGGTCGCCACACGCGTGTGTCCGAGTCCGCGCGCCCAGGACACCGCCGCGGCCAGATCCAGCACCTCGCGGTCGCCGACCGTCGAGCGCCCGCCGGAGGCTCCGTGGCCGCGGAAGGAGAAGGTGACCACGGCGCCGTACCGGGTGAACGTGTTCACCACCCGGCGAACATGCGGGCGATCCACATCGCCGGTGAAGCCGTGCGCGACGACGAACACCAGGTCACGCGCGGGTGGCCGGGAGGAGTCGTATACGAAGGCGGGCGGATCGTATACGGAATCGATCGTCACGCCGTCGTCGGTGTGCAGAAACGTCCGTATAGGTACATGTCTGCGCGTCTCAGAGTGCGGACTCTCCGTGGAACGCACCACACGACCTGCCGGATGAATGCTCATGTGGGCTATTCTCGTCGGAAGAGGACTCGGGCAACGCAGCCCCCGGGTCCTTTTGTGCTTTCGGATACCCCTGTATACGAAGGCCATGACCTCGCGGGACCGAGGAGGAACCAGACATATGAGTTCTCTGCTGCTCCTGACCAATGCCCTCCAGCCGTCGACGGAGGTGCTGCCCGCCCTCGGCCTGCTCCTGCACAACGTGCGTGTGGCTCCGGCGGAGGGCCCCGCACTCGTCGACACCCCGGGTGCCGACGTCATCCTCATCGACGGACGCCGTGATCTGCCCCAGGTCCGCAGCCTGTGCCAACTGCTGCGCTCCACCGGGCCCGGCTGTCCGCTCATCCTCGTCGTGACCGAGGGCGGCCTCGCGGCCGTCACCGCCGACTGGGGCATCGACGACGTGCTCCTCGACACCGCCGGTCCGGCCGAGGTCGAGGCGCGGCTGCGCCTCGCCATGGGCCGCCAGCAGATCGTCAACGACGACTCCCCCATGGAGATCCGCAACGGCGACCTGTCGGTCGACGAGGCGACCTACTCCGCGAAGCTCAAGGGCCGGGTCCTCGACCTCACCTTCAAGGAGTTCGAGCTCCTGAAGTACCTCGCCCAGCACCCGGGCCGCGTCTTCACGCGCGCTCAGCTGCTGCAGGAGGTCTGGGGCTACGACTACTTCGGCGGCACCCGAACGGTCGACGTGCACGTACGACGGCTGCGCGCGAAGCTCGGCCCCGAGCACGAGTCGCTGATCGGGACCGTCCGCAACGTCGGTTATCGATTCGTTACTCCCGAGAAGGGCGACCGGGTCACCGACGAGGCGAAGGCCAAGGCGGACCGGGCAAAGCCGGAGGATGCGGACGAGAGTGCCGCCCTCGAGGACGTAGAGGCGTAGCGGGTCCCGCGGATGGGCATGGCTCCGGAACCGACGCACCCCCGCACGCCCCACCGCGGGAGCACGGGTACCTCCTTCACGCCCTGCCCAGAGCGGGTCCATCCGCGTAGACTCCGCGCGTGGCCAAGGTAACCAGGGATGACGTGGCGCGACTGGCGGGGACGTCCACCGCCGTCGTCAGCTATGTCATCAACAACGGACCAAGGCCGGTCGCCCCGGCCACGCGCGAGCGTGTCCTCGCCGCGATCAAGGAGCTGGCGTACCGGCCCGACCGGGTGGCCCAGGCGATGGCGTCCCGGCGCACCGACCTCATAGGCCTGATCGTGCCGGACGCGCGCCAGCCGTTCTTCGCCGAGATGGCGCACGCGGTCGAACAGGCCGCCTCCGAGCGCGGGAAAATGGTGCTCGTCGGGAACTCCGACTACATCGGTGAGCGCGAGGTCCACTATCTGCGGGCGTTCCTCGGGATGCGGGTCTCCGGCCTGATCCTCGTCTCGCACGCGCTGAACGACAACGCCGCCGCCGAGATCGACGCCTGGGACGCGCGGGTCGTGCTGCTGCACGAGCGGCCGGAGGCGATCGACGACGTCGCCGTCGTCCTCGACGACCTCACCGGCGCGAAGACCGCCGTCGAGCATCTGCTGGGCCACGGCTATCCCTACGTCGCCTGTATGGGCGGAACGGCCGACACCCCCGCCGTCGGCGACCCGGTCTCCGACCACGTCGAGGGCTGGCGGCAGGCCATGGACGAGGCCGGGCTCCCGACCGAGGGACGGCTCTTCGAGGCGCCGTACAACCGCTACGACGCCTATCAGGTGGCGCTCGGGGTGCTGTCCGGGCCCGATCGGCCGCCGGCCATCTTCTGCTCCACCGACGACCAGGCGATCGGCCTGCTGCGGGCCGCGCGCGAGCTGCGCATCGACGTGCCGGGCGAGCTGGCGGTCATCGGGTTCGACGACATCAAGGAAGCCGCGCTCGCGGATCCGCCGATGACGACCATCGCGTCGGACCGCTCGGCGATGGCCCGGGCGGCGGTGGATCTGGTGCTGGACGACGGGCTGCGGGTCGCCGGTTCCCGCCGTGAGCGGCTGAAGGTGTTCCCGTCGAAGCTGGTCGTGCGGCGGTCCTGCGGCTGCGAGTGAGCTTTCTGAAGACCGTCTGAGAAAGCCTGGCCGGAGGCCAGCAGCGGCTTTATATCGGGCATACGAGGTTCTGCCGGGCTTCTCAGGGAGCACTCAGGAAGCTCTCATGGTCGCGGGACAAGCTGTGTGTCATGACCGAGAGCTTCCGCCGCGACGGCGAGTACGAGCAGTACGAGAACCCCCACCAGGGCGCCCAGCAGCAGCACGCTTCGTCGCCCGTGAACCCCGAGTGGCCGCCCCCGCCGGCCCAGCCGCCCGCGGCGCACCCGCAGCCCGTGGCGCCGCCGGTCCAGCAGCAGCCGGTCGTCGAACCGACGACCGTGTGGCCGGGCGGCCCGCAGGATCGGCCCGCCGCCTTCGCCTCCGGGGGTGCCGGTTCGTACGGCGGTGACGGCAACGGCGGCGGAACCGCTCTCCTCACCGCGACCCCCGCGGAGCCGGGAGCACCCGCTCCCGCTCCGAAGCGGCGCACCCGCGGCACCCTCGCCCTCCTCGCCGCCGTGGCGATCGTCGCCGCGGCGATAGGCGGCGGCACCGCCTACGGCATCCAGGAGCTGACCGGCAACGACACGGTCGCCTCCAGCAGCACCAGCACCAACGTGGTGCCGTCCTCCGCCAAGGGCACGGTCTCCGGCGTCGCCAAGGCGGTCAGCCCGAGCATCGTCGAGATCAACGCCACCTCGAACGCCGGGCAGTCCACCGGCTCCGGCGTGATCATCACCAGCGACGGCGAGATCATCACCAACAACCACGTCATCTCCGGCGCCACCTCCGTCAAGGTGAGCACCAGCGACGGCAAGACCTACACCGCGAAGGTCGTCGGCACCGACAGCAAGAAGGACCTCGCCCTCATCAAGCTGGAGAACGCCTCCGGCCTGCGCCCGGCCACCCTCGGCAACTCCGACGGCGTCCAGGTCGGCGACGAGGTCGTGGCGATCGGCTCCCCCGAGGGCCTGACCGGCACGGTGACCAGCGGCATCGTCTCCGCCCTCAACCGGGACGTGACCGTCGCGACCGACGAGGGCCAGAGCCAGAACCAGGGCCAGAACGGCGGCAGCGGCCAGTGGCCGTTCGAGTTCGGCGGCCGGCAGTTCAACGGCGACACCGGCTCGTCCACGACGACGTACAAGGCGATCCAGACGGACGCGTCCTTGAACCCGGGCAACTCCGGCGGCGCCCTGATCGACATGAACGGCAACATCATCGGCATCAACTCGGCGATGTACTCGGCCACTTCGGACTCGTCCACGGCAGGCAGCGCGGGTCTCGGCTTCTCCATCCCGATCAACACCGTCAAGTCCGACCTGGCCACGCTGCGGGCCGGCGGCGCGGACAGCTGACCCCCTTCGACCCTCCCGAGGAGTACGCCATGATCAAGCAGGTTCCGCACACGGTGGCCGGTACCGACCCGGCCGGGTTCGCCCTGGCCCTCGAGGTGGCGTACGCAGTGCACGTCCCGGCGCCCCGGGCGCCCGAGGTGGCGTCCACGGCGGTGGCGTCCACGGCGGTGGCCCGCCGCGGGGTGAGCGCCGCCCGCGGCCGCCGCCGTACCGTACGCGGCTGACCCTTGAGAGAACACGTCCCGCAGCGCCACCGGGGAATCGTGCGAGGCTGAAAGCGTTCACTACCTTCAGTTGCCCGTTCTCCCCACCGCACCCGAGGAATCCCAGCCATGAGCCCCGCCGAAGGCGACCGTGACCCCCAGCGCATCCTGATCGTCGACGACGAGCCGGCGGTGCGCGAAGCACTCCAGCGCAGCCTCGCCTTCGAGGGCTACGACACCGAGGTCGCCGTGGACGGCGCCGACGCGCTCGACAAGGCGACCGCGTACCGGCCCGACCTGGTCGTCCTCGACATCCAGATGCCCCGCATGGACGGGCTCACGACCGCCCGCCGCATCCGGGGCGCCGGCGACACGACCCCCATCCTGATGCTGACGGCCCGCGACACGGTCGGCGACCGGGTCACCGGGCTCGACGCGGGCGCCGACGACTACCTGGTCAAGCCGTTCGAGCTGGACGAACTGTTCGCCCGGGTCCGTGCGCTGCTGCGGCGCAGCTCCTACGCGGCAGCGGCCGGGGCGGCCTCCGCCGCGGACGACGAGGCGCTCACCTTCGCCGACCTGCGGATGGATCTCGCGACGCGTGAGGTGACCCGGGCGGGGCGGCCGGTGGAGCTGACCCGGACCGAGTTCACCCTGCTGGAGATGTTCATGGCACATCCACGCCAGGTGCTGACCCGGGAGCAGATCCTGAAGGCGGTGTGGGGCTTCGACTTCGAGCCGTCCTCCAACTCGCTGGACGTCTACGTGATGTACCTGCGCCGCAAGACGGAGGCGGGCGGCGAGCCGCGGCTCGTGCACACCGTGCGGGGCGTGGGGTACGTCCTGCGGCAGGGCGGCGCGGAGTGAAGAGGCTCGTACGGCGCTACCGGTCCCTGCCGATCCGGTCCCGGCTGGCGCTGCTGGTGGCGGCGGCGGTGGCGTTCGCGGTGGCGGCGGTGTCGGTGACGTGCTGGTTCATCGTGCAGGGGAAGCTGTACGACCAGGTGGACAGCGATCTCCAGACGTCAGTGCGGGGGCCGGTGCTCGAAGGTCAGGCCAAGGCCGCGGTCGCCGACTGCACCACACAGACCTCCCCGCAGAACACCGACGCCCCTCGCAACACCTACTTCCAGGTGGTCACGGAGAGCGGCAAGACCTGTGTCTTCCCGTACTCCCTCGGCGCGGTCAAGGTCACCCAGACCGACAGGGACCTGATCAAGAACGGGCAGGACGGTCAAGGGGTCTTCCACGACAGCACCGACGCGGACGGCAACAGTGTCCGTGTCCTCGCGCTGTCGGGATCCAGGGTCAGGGACAACCAGACGGGGGCCATCTCCAAGGCTGCCATTCTCGTCGGCCTCCCGCTGAACAGCACCGAGAAGACGCTCAACGACCTCGCCCTGATCCTCCTCCTCGTCTCCGGCGTCGGAGTCCTCGGTGCCGGTGCCGCCGGCCTCTTCGTGGCCCGGGCAGGGCTGCGGCCCGTCGACAAGCTCACCGAGGCCGTCGAGCACGTGGCCAGGACCGAGGACCTGGGCATCCGCATCCCCGTCGAGGAGGACGCCGAGGACGAGGTCGCCCGCCTCTCCCGCTCCTTCAACTCGATGACGAGCTCCCTCGCCAGCTCGCGCGAACTCCAGCAGCAGCTCATCGCCGACGCGGGGCACGAGCTGCGCACCCCGCTCACCTCCCTGCGCACCAACATCGAACTCCTCACCCGCAGCGAGGAGACCGGCCGTCCCCTCCCCGAGGCCGACCGCAAGGCGCTGCTCGCCTCGGTGAAGGCACAGATGACCGAACTGGCCGCCCTGATAGGAGACTTGCAGGAGCTGTCGCGGTCGGAGGGCCAGCGCGGGGAGCGGGTCCAGGTGGTGTCCCTGGAGGACACCGTCGAGTCCGCCCTGCGCCGGGCGCGGCTGCGGGGCCCGGAGCTGACCATCGACGCCTCGCTGGAGCCCTGGTACACGCGAGCCGAACCGTCCGCGCTGGAGCGCGCCGTGGTCAACATCCTCGACAACGCGGTGAAGTTCAGCCCCGCCGCCGGCACCGTCGAGGTGCGGCTCAGCGACGGTGTGCTGACCGTCCGGGACCACGGTCCCGGCATCCCCGCCGACGAACTCCCCTACGTCTTCGACCGCTTCTGGCGCTCCCCCGGCGCCCGCGCGCTGCCCGGCTCCGGCCTCGGCCTGTCCATCGTGGCCCGCACGATCCAGGAGTCCGGCGGCGAGGTCACCCTGGGCCACGCCGAGGGTGGCGGCACCGTCGCGACCGTACGACTGCCGGGGGCGCCGACTCCGCCACCGGAGGCTCCCGCCGCCGCGCAGTGACCGCCAAGCTGTCGATGTCCTGTCAAGTCTCACGCGTTCCCGACCCTACTCACGGGTTCTCTGCCAGCTTCCTGAGGTGTCGCACAGGTGCCCCACGCATCTGTCCTCAGCACTCAGGAGTGAAGAACCCCCCATGCGTCTGTTTCGTAGATCGACTCTGAAGAAGAGCGCCCTCGCCGCCGCGTCCGCGGCCCTCGCCGTCACCGCGCTGCTGGCAGGCTCGGGCACCGCGCAGGCCGCCGGTCCCGGCGGTGCCCAGAACGTCCGGGGCGTGGACCCCGGGAACACCGACGTCATGCTGGACCGGCTGTGCAGCCAGGAGACCAGCCTGACCGGCGTCTACGGCGCGCTCAACGTCGACACCGGCGAGTTCAAGACCCGCGACGAGTACCTGCGGGACGTGTTCGGGCTGTGGATGCCCGCCGGGCCGTGGGAGCTGTTCCGCGGCTGGTGCGGGTACGCGCAGGCCTCGACCTGGTCCGTGAAGGGCGAGCCCGTCCGCACCTCCGAGTGGACCGGCAACCACGGCACGACCGAGGACAAGGTGACCTTCGTCAGCGGGTACAGCACCAAGACCTTCGCCAAGAAGAGCGTCGGCGCCAACATCAGCCTCTCGCTGGCCAAGAGCATCTTCTCCGGCACCGTGGGCGGCAGCGCCGGCTACGAGTGGGGCTGGGAGAAGTCCTCGTCCTTCGAGCGGCGCAGCGAGAAGTCGATACCGCCGTGCACCCAGGTGGCGACCACCTGGACGCCGTACCAGCGGGTGGTCCGCGTGAACCCGGTGTTCTACGTCGAGGACTACCAGTGGAACAAGGGCGACGGAGAGGTCACCACCCACAACTGGCGTGGCCGGGACGCGAGTTGGAAGACGATCTACTCGTACGGCTACTACATCGACGGCATCTCCGACAAGCTCCTGCCCAACGGCCAGCCGGACGGCCGTGAGGACAAGTGGCAGGAGAACCTCGACCCGAAGTCCTGCGCCAAGTAGGCGCGTTCACGCGGCAACCTTCCGTGCGGGGGCGGCGACTGCTCTGCGGTCCCCATCCCCGCACGGAACGGATGCCCCCCATGGCCCAGCATCGCCGACGCCGAACCACCGCTCTCGCCCTCGGTGTTCCGCTCATCCTGACGGCCGCCGGAGGCCTGGCCTACGGTCTGCTCCCGGGCGCCCAGCCCCAGGCCTCCGCCGCCACCACCGCCGCCCCCGCCTGGGCCACCGCCACCGCGGACGGCTTCGCCTCGGTCAACGCCCTCGGCCAGAACGGGACGTACGGCGGGCGGGACGGTCAGATCGTGACCGTGAAGACGCTCGCCGACCTGGAGAAGTACGCGACCGCGAGCGAGCCGTACGTCATCGTCGTCGCGGCGACGATCACCATGGACCCGGTCGGGAAAGAGATCAAGGTCCAGAGCAACAAGACCATCGTCGGGGCCGGGACCTCCGGGCAGATCGTCGGCGGCGGCTTCTTCCTCGGCTCCGGCGTCCACAACGTGATCATCAGGAACCTGACGATCCGGGACGCCTACCAGGGTGTCTGGAACGACAAGGAACACGACTTCGACGCCATCCAGATGGACGGCGCCCACCACGTGTGGATCGACCACAACGACCTGCGGCACATGGCCGACGGACTCATCGACGTCCGCAAGGACAGCACCTATGTGACGGTGTCCTGGAACAAACTCAGCCAGGACAACAAGGCGTTCGGCATCGGCTGGACGGAGAACGTCGTCACCGACATCACCATCCACCACAACTGGATCCGCGAGACGGAGCAGCGCAACCCGTCCACCGACAACGCCGCCCACGCACACCTCTACAACAACTTCCTGGAGGACGTGGCCGGGACGGACATCAACTCCTCCTACGGCAACTACTCGCGCGGCGCGACCAGGATGGTCCTGGAGAACTCCTTCTTCCAGGGCTTCAAGAACCCCGTCATCAAGGACGCCACCGCGAGCATCGTCCAGAAGGGCAACACCTTCGTGGGCACGAGCGGCAGGAACGAGAGCGGGGGAACCGCCTTCGACCCGAAGACGTACTACGCCTACACGCTCGACAAGACCGCCGACGTACCCGCCCTGCTCAAGTCGGGCGCCGGACCGCGTAGTTCGATCGGTACGACGGCCACCACCACGACCACCAAAGCTGCGGCGGCCACCACCCTCACCGTCGCCAAGGACGGCAGCGGGCAGTACTCGACCGTGCAGGCCGCGGTGAACGCCGTACCCGCCAACAACCCCTCCCGCGTGGTGATCTCCGTGAAGCCGGGGACGTACCGCGAACTGGTCAAGGTGCCGTCCAACAAGCCGCACGTGACCATCCAGGGCACGGGATCCAGCCGCAACGACACGGTGATCGTCTACAACAACGCCTCTGGCACGCCCAAGCCCGACGGCTCGGGCACCTACGGCACCGGCGGCAGCGCCACCGTCGCCGTGGAGGCCGACGACTTCCAGGCCCGCAATCTGTCGATCTCCAACGACTTCGACGAGAAGGCCAACCAGAGCATCGCCCAGCAGGCCGTCGCCCTGCGCACCGCCGCCGACAAGGTGTTCCTCGACGGGGTCGTCGTCAGCGGCGACCAGGACACCCTGCTGGTGGACACCGCGGCCAAGGACAAGCTGGGCCGCGTCTACATGAAGAACTCCTATGTCGTCGGCAACGTCGACTTCATCTTCGGCCGCGCCACCGCGGTGATCGACAAGTCCGTCATCACGCTGAAGAAGCGCTGGAACGGCACCTCGGCCGGTTACGTCACCGCGCCCAGCACCGCCTCGAACCGCAAGGGCATCCTCATCGCCAACTCGACGGTGAACGGGGACGTCTCGTCCGCGAGCTTCTACCTGGGCCGCCCCTGGCACGCGGGCGGTGACGCGAGCCTCGACCCGCAGACCACGGTCCGCAACACGTCGTTGAGCGCGGCGATCAGGACCACGCCGTGGACCGACATGAGCGGCTTCTCCTGGAAGGACGACCGGTTCGCGGAGTACAAGAACACCGGCGCGGGCTCGGGTGCCGCGTCCTCCGACCGGCCGCAGCTGACCGACGCCCAGGCGACCGGCCAGGAGGTCGCGGACTGGCTGGGCGACTGGACGCCGAGCGCGGCCTGATCTGCTCCGCTGCTGTGTCAGTGCCTCGTTCTAGGCTGGTTGTGCAGCTGAAGAGGGACTGACGGGGGAGCGGAACAATGGTGCGTATCGAAAGGCATCGGGTCGGCGAGGCGGCCGTTTCGGCGGTGCGGAAGGACTTCGCGAACAGGATCGGTTCGCAGGTCCACTCCTTGTCCAAGGCCGGCCCGGTGACGGCGTGGGAGTGGTGGCTGATCGCCCAGGAGTTCGTCGAGTACCTCGGCGCGCTCTCGGTGGAGACCCCCGATCTCCACTCCCCCGAGGCGAAGGCGGTCCTGGAGGACGCCGCCGAGGCGGCCGCAGGCGCGGTGGCGTACGCGGCGTACTTCCCGCGCGACCACTTCGAGGTGTTCCTCACCTACCCGAACTGGGGCCTGGTCTACGACCGCGAGCCCGGGGGCACCCCGGAGCCGGTCACCGCCGCGAGGTGGCTGGACGCGTTCTGCCTGGCGATCCTCGTCGAGAAGACCCAATGGCACGGCGAGGCCTTCCACTTCGCCCGCGAGGCCCCGCTGAAGGGCCGTTCCGGACACCCCGACGCCGAGCTGGTCAACGGCTTCATGGCGTACGTCATCGGCGACACCGCCGACGACGACGCCGACTGCCCGCCCTCCCGCGAGCGGAAGCTCACCGCGCTCGACGCGGCGCTCGACCGGGTCCGGGCACGGGAGTCGGAGACCGGCGAGCACCTCACCGACCAGCCGTACGGCATCGGGCTGCAGGCGCTGCGCGCACTGACCTCGGGCGACCGGGAGGGGTTCGGCGAGGCGGTCGTACGGCTGCTGAAGCCGCTGACCCGCACGCCCGGTCCCGGTGCGCGCCCGGGCAGCCTCCTCCCGCTCCTGCCGATCGCCCTGACGGCGCTGGCGTACCGGGACGAGGGCTGGCCGCCGGCCGTCGACAGCGACTATCTGCCGGACGCGCTGGTCACCGGGTTCAAGGCCACACCGCCGCGGGTGGGGCCCTACGGCCGGGACCGCCGCCCGGACGCGGTGGCCGAACTGGCGGCCGGGGTGGTGGAGTTCGGGCGGTGCCTGGAGCCGCGTCCGCTGGATCCGGACAGCGAGGAGCAGTTCGAGCGGTACACCCGGGACGCCGTCACCCCGGTGCCGGGCAAGTCGCTCACCACCTTCGAGCTGGCCTACGCCGTCACCTACCAGGAGCTCCTGTTCCGGACCCGCGCCGCGCACACGCCCGACGCGAGCGACGCCCAGCTGGAGAACCTGCGGCTGGCCGCGGAGCTGGGCGCCGCGCTGTTCCGTACGACGCTGGCGGAGCCCGGAACCGACGTGCCGGTGACGATCGACGGCAGGACCGTGACGTACCCCGCCTGCCGGGACGAGGACGCCGGGCCGGGGGCCTGGCACCGGGCGGTGCACCTCGCGCTGGTCACGGGCCGGCGGGAGCATCTGGCGCCACTGGTCCTGGCGGGGCCGGAGCGCGTCGGCCCGGACCGTTCCGTGTCGGCCTCCTACCGCCGGGCCCTGCACGCCTACCTGCGCGGCGAGGACCCCGAGCCCACCACGGACCAGGCCCTGCGGGACGCGGGCAAGGCTCGCGACCAGGGGTTCCTGCCGCCGCCCGTGGTGCTCTTCTCCCAGCTCGTCGAGGGCGACGAGGAGAGCTTCAACCTGGCCCTCCTGGACGCCCTGACGGCCCACCGCGACCACTACGCCGTCGCCGACCGCCCCTCCGACCCCGACGCCGCCCTCAGCCTCGACATCCTGGCCCTCGTCTGCCACGCGCGGCGGCGGGGCTGGGAGATCAGGGTGAGCTCGCCGTATCTGCCGGAGCGGATCGTGGGGGCGGCGGAGCCGTTCTGAGGACGTGCCGGGTGAATCTCCCTCGAACGGGTGAACTGGGGTTGTTTCCGCTGGTCAGCCCTACAGCGCTGCCTACGGTGATCGCGTTGCTTGTGCCCCGCGCACGCCCAGCCCACACTTGATGAGGAGGTGCCCCCTTGACCGCTCTCGCGCATGAGAGGCCTAAGACCATGTCCGAGGCTCAGCCCGAATCCTTGAACGGACCCGACCTGGACGAGGTCCTGTGGCAGGCATGGAAGGCCCTGGAACTCCCCGAGGGCTACCGCGCCGAGATCATCGAGGGAGCCATCGAGGTGTCACCGACCGGTCGTGTGCCCCATGCACAGATCGCCAATCGTCTGCGCCGGGCGCTGGACAAGTTCCTGGACGGCAGCGAGTACGCCTGTCACCAGGACACCAACGTCATCCACAAACGCCGGACCTGGATCCCGGACGTCTTCGTCGCCCCGGAAGACCTGGAGCCCTACACGGACGAGGACGGCGTAGGCGTAGAGGCCAAGGTGCTCCACGTGGTCGTCGAAGTCGTCTCCCCCGGCAAGCGCAACCAGAAGCGCGACCGCCTCAAGAAGCGCCGCGAGTACGCCCGCGCCGGCATCCCCGTGTACGTCCTCATCGACGACTACGACGGTCAGGGTGCCGTCACCCTCTTCACCGGCCCCCGCCCCGAGAAGGCCGACTGGGAGGACATCCACCGTGTCCCCTACGGCACCGATGTCACGATCGGCGAAGGCCCCGCCAAGGGCTTCGTGATCGGTGAGGCGATCACGGGGCCCAAGCGGGGCTGACGGGGGCGGAGTCGGTTCAGCGGCGCAGGGTCGTCGTGTCGTCGGGCAGCTTCCGCAGGATCATCGTGTCCTCCGGGAGCGGGCCCAGCAGGCGGGCGTAGAGGCCTTGGCGGGCGACCAGTTCCGCGTGGGTGCCCGCTTCCACCAGGCGGCCGCCGTCCACGACCAGGATGCGGTCCGCGTCCGGGGCCAGGCTCAGATCGTGGGTGATCATGATGGTCGTGCGGCCGGACATCAGGCGGCGCAGGGGCTGAACGACCTGGCGCGCGGCGACCGAGTCGAGGCCGGCGGTGGGTTCGTCGAGGATGAGGACGGGCGCGGCCCGGAGCATCGCGCGGGCGATGGTGATCCGCTTGAGCTGGCCGCCGGACAGGGCGGCTGTGCCAGGGGCGATCTCGGTGTCGTAGCCCTCGGGGAGCGCGGAGATGAAGTCGTGGGCGGCCGCCGACCGGGCCGCCTGTTCGATCTCCGCGTCGCTCGCGCCCGGCCGGCCCGTTCCGATGTTCTCGCGGATCGTGCCGTTGAGGATCAGCGTCTCCTGCGGGAGCAGGGCGATCTGCTCGCGCAGGAACTCCAGGCCCATGTGGGTGAGCGGGACTCCGTCCAGGGTGATCACGCCCGCGGCAGGGTCGTAGAAGCGGGTGAGGAGCTTGGACAGGGTGGACTTGCCGGCGCCGCTCGGGCCCGTGATGATCACCAGTTCGCCGGGGGCGGCGGTGAAGGACACGCCGGTGAGGGAGTCGCTGGGGGCGTCGGGGTAGCGGAAGCGCACGCCGTGGAAGCCGACCCAGCCGTGGACCGGCCAGGCGGGGACGGGTTCGGCCGGGTCGCCGACCGACGGTTTCGCGTCCAGGATCTCGTTCAGGCGCCGGGCGCCCGCGGTGGCCGCCGTGAGGGTCAGGCCCAGCTGGCCGAGGTTGCGGACGGGCGGGTACAGATAGCCGATGAAGGCGGCGAAGGCGAGGAGTTGACCCAGCGTCATACGACCGGCCGAGATCTCCCAGACGCCCATGCCGATCACGGCGAGCACGCAGAGCGTCTCCACGACCTCGACGAACTGCTCGTACATCTCGCTCAGCCGGGCCCCGCGCACCGACGCCTTCATCCAGGCGCGGGCCTCGCGGTCCAGGCGCCGCTCCTCGTCGCGGCGGCGGTTGTACGCCTGGGTCAGCACGACGTTGCCGAGCGACTCCTGCACGACGGAGGTGATCGCGCCGTCCGCGTCCCGCTCGTCCTGCGAGGCCTCCCTGATCCGGCCGGAGAAGCGGCGGGCGGCGACCAGGAACAGGGGCGCGAGGACGAAGGTGGCGAGGGCGAGGTCCCAGCGCAGGTACAGGGCGGCCGCGGAGTAGAAGACGGCCGAGAAGGCGGCGGCGACCGTGCCGACGACTCCGGACACGACCATCTGCTCGATGGCCTCGACGTCACCGGTGAGGCGTTCGACCAGGTCGCCCTGGCGGTGCTTCTGGAAAAAGTGCGGGGGCAGGTCCTGGATGTGCCGGAAGACCTTCGCGCGCAGCCGCAGCACGAATCTCTCCGCGGTCCAGGTCGCGAGCGAGTTGCCGAAGTAGCCGACGAGGGCGCCGAGCGCGGCCACGGCGAGCCAGGCGCCGGCCGGGCCCCAGAAAGCGGAGAGCGAACCGGCCTTCAGGGCGGTGTCGGTGAGTTCCGCGAACAGCAGGATCGCGGCGGTCTCGGCGAGTGCGGACACCACCACGCACGCGACGATCGCCGCGAGCCACTTGCGGTCGCCGCGGGTCAGCGGCCAGAAACGGTGGAAGGCCTCGCGGACTTCCCTCATGACGACTCCCTTTCGTGTGCGGCGGTCGCGAGGGGGCGGAGACGGCCGAGGCGGGGCCCCGGTGCGAGACGCGCTCGCTGACCGGTGACCCCGCCTCGTGGCGTGCCGGCTCAGCCCTTGTGCGCGACCGGGCGACGCTTCGGCGTGTGCTTCTTCGGCGCCTTCTTCTTGGGGGCCGGAGCGGGCTTGGGGGCCTTCTTGACGGGGGCGATCTTGTGGAAGCTCATGTCTGAATCCTCACCTGTGAATGAATTTGATTTACTTCGGTGAATCCTGTGTCAGCCCTTGCGGGCGACCGGGCGGCGCTTCGGCGCGTGCTTCTTGTGTTTCCCTTTGCGTTTGCGTCGTTCGATCTCGACATGGAAAACACTACGGCATTCCCGCGGGAGAAAAGGCCATTCCGCCTTAGACCTCAATAAGAAAGGATGTGCATCACCTGAGAATCGAAAGGCTGACACAGAATTTATGGGCCAATGAAAAGGCCCCGCCGTGATCGGCGGGGCCTTGGCTTTTCGCTCCGGGTCTGTGCGACCCGGTTCAAGAGTTACTGAACGACCGCGATCCGGTTCGTGGCCGGCGGTGCGATCGGGCTGGTCGCCGAGGAGTTGGCGGTCAGGTAGTCCACGAGCGCGGCGAGGTCGTCGCCGCCGACGAGGTCACCCGTGCCCTGGCCCAGCGTGGTGAAGCCGTCGCCGCCGCCCGCGAGGAAGCTGTTGGTCGCGACGCGGTAGGTGGCCGCCGGGTCGATGGCCGCCCCGTTCAGCTTCACGGAGTCCACGACGATCCGGTCCGCGCCGGTCTTCGTCAGGTCCAGCGTGTAGGTGAGGTTCGCCGACGGCTGCAGGATCTTCGGCGAGGCCGTGTTCGAGCCGCTCACCTGCTCCTGGAGCACCTTGACCAGCTGTGCGCCGGTGAAGTCCTGGAGGTTCACGGTGTTGGAGAAGGGCTGCACGGTGAAGCCCTCGGCGTACGTCACCACGCCGTCGCCCTCGGTCCCCTTGGCCGCGTAGGTCAGGCCCGCCCGCACCCCGCCCGGGTTCATCAGCGCGAGGTCGGTCTCCGGGTCGAGCTTCTTGCCGGACGCGAGCTGCGCGTCGGCGATCAGGTCACCCATCGGGGACTCCGTGCCGGTGCTCGGGACATCGGCGGAGATGTAGCCGATCGCACGGTTGCCGATGGGCGCCGCGAGGGTGTTCCACCTGCCGATCAGCTCGGTCATGTCGGGCGCCTTGGCGACGGTCCGGGTGACCACGTGGTTCGCCGACTTCACGGCCGTACGCGCGATGTCGCCGGTGAAGCGGTCGTACGTCAGCGTCGTGTCCGTGTAGAGGCGGCCGAAGGAGGCGGCCGAGGTGACCATGCGGGGCTTGCCCGACGGGTCGGGGATCGTGCAGACGTACGCGGCGTGCGTGTGGCCGGTGACCAGCGCGTCCACCGAGGGCGAGATGTTCTTGGCGATGTCGACGATCGGACCGGAGATGCCGTCACCGGCGCCCGGGGAGTCGCAGTTGTAGTTGTACGAGCCCGAGGCCGGCTGCCCGCCCTCGTGGATGAGCGCCACGATCGACTTCACGCCCTGCTTCTGGAGCACGCGCGCGTACTTGTTGATCGTCTCGACCTCGTCCTTGAACTTCAGGCCCTTGACGCCCTCGGCGGAGACGACACCCGGGGTGTCCTCCAGGGTGACGCCGATGAAGCCGACCTTGACGCCGTTCTTCTTCCACACCCAGTAGGGCTTGAGGATCGGCCTGCCGGTCTTCTCGTCCAGGACGTTCGCTGCGAGGTAGGGGAAGTCGGCGCCCTTGAACTTCTTGTCGGTGTAGCAGCCGGCGGTGGGGTGACAGCCGCCGTTCTGCAGCCGGGCCAGTTCCTTGGCGCCCTCGTCGAACTCGTGGTTGCCGACGCTCGTCACATCCAGGTCGAGCTTGTTCAGCGCCTCGATGGTGGGCTCGTCGTGGAACAGACCCGAGATCAGGGGTGACGCGCCGACCATGTCACCGCCGGCCGCGGTGACGGAGTAGGCGTTGCCCTTGCGGGCCTCGCGCAGATGGGTCGCGAGGTACTCGACGCCCCCCGCGTCGATCGTCTTCGTCGTCCCGTCCGCCTGGAGCTCGGTGACCCGGCCGGAGGAACCGGACGGCGGCTCCAGGTTGCCGTGCAGGTCGTTGAAGGACAGCAGCTGTACGTCCTGGTAGCGGCTCGGCAGCGGCTTGCCGTGCTTGTTGTCGTGCGCGCCCGCGGGCATCGCGGCGGCAAGGGCGCCGACGGTGGCGAGACCGGCGGCCGCGGCGAGCAGACGGTAGGTACGGCGTCTGCGACGGACGGCTTGAGCCTGCTGCGACTGGGATATGGCTGGCATACGCCCCCCTGTGATCCGGATGTGAGAGTGGCCCCCGTCCGGCGCAGCCTAGGGTCAACGCGCGTAGCGCGACAGGGGTTTCATGGTTACATCCCGGTTGCTTCTTTGCCGCCGCTTTGCCCGGACCTGCCCTTACCCTCGTAGCCATGACCAGCGACGACATCGCACGCCCCGGCATCTCCCGCTCTATCGACACTCTTTCGGTGCTCTCGCCGCAGCAGACCGAGGCGGTCCTCGGGCTCCTCGCCGAGGCCGCGCAGGCCGACGGCCGGCAAGCGGTGTCCGAGCAGGGCAGGTTGCAGCTGCGGGGCGGCGCCCGCGAGGGCGTGTCCCATCTGCTCCTGTACGTCGGCGCCGAACTGGCCGGCTACGCCCAGCTGGAGGACACCGACCCGGTGGAGGCACCGGCGGCGGAGCTGGTCGTCCACCCCGACCACCGCGGCCACGGCCACGGCCGCGCCCTGGGCACGGCACTCCTCGCCGCCTCCGGCAAGCGGCTGCGGGTGTGGGCCCACGGCGGCCACAGCGCCGCCCGCCACCTCGCCCAGGTCCTGGGACTCACCCTCTTCCGTGAGCTACGGCAGATGCGGCGCCCCCTGACCGGCCTGGAGCTGCCCGACCCGGTGCTCCCGGCGGGCGTGACGGTCCGTGCCTTCGTCCCCGGCGAGGACGACACCGCCTGGCTCGCGGTGAACGCGGCCGCGTTCGCCCACCACCCCGAGCAGGGCTCCCTGACCCAGCGCGACCTCGACGACCGCACGTCACAGCCCTGGTTCGACCCCGAGGGCTTCTTCCTGGCCTTCCGGGACGGCGAACTGATCGGCTTCCACTGGACCAAGGTCCACGCGGCGGAACAGCTCGGCGAGGTCTACGTCCTCGGCGTCCGCCCCGGCACCCAGGGCGGCGGCCTCGGCAAGGCCCTCACGACGATCGGCCTGCGCCACCTCGCCGCGCAGGGCCTGCCGACCGCGATGCTGTACGTCGACGCCGACAACAAGGCGGCGGTCTCGGTCTACGAACGGCTCGGTTTCACGACGTACGAGACGGACCTGATGTACCGCACGGAGACGTGAAGCACTACCGGGCGTCACGCCAGAACGGCTGGAGCTCGTCGAGGAGGGCCTCGGTGCGTAGGAGTTCGTTCCGGAGGCGCTCGTCCGTCGGTGCGTGGGCCAAGGCCGTGTTGAGGGCGTCGAGCGCCGGTGCCGGGTTGCCGGCCTCCAGGTGGTGGGCGGACAGAGCCAGTGCGACGTCTGCCACCAGCAGGGGTAGCTGGACCTCGATGGTCTCGTGGGAGAGCCAGGTGTAGCGGCCCTCCGGGCGGTCGGTGAGAAGGGGGCCGCGAACCAGGGCCAGGGCGTCGTCGAGCAGGCGTTCCCGTATGCGTGCGTCACCCGGTCCGCTGCCCGCGGTGGCCTCGTGGTGGAGCGTGCGCAGCACGTCGAGGTCGCAGACGACGGAGGGCGCGAGGGTCAGCCGCCCGGTGGTACCGATGCCGAGCCGCGGGCTGCCGTCGGGATCGGTTCCCAGCCAGGTCCGCAGGTGTGCGATGAAGGCGTCCCGGACGTCATCGGTCACGCCGCGGGGCCACAGGCCGGACGCCAGAACCCGCGGATGCACTCCCTCGCGGTGGAGCAGGAGCATGGCCAGGGCCTCGTGGAGCAGCGGGCCGTGCTCGGCGTCGGATGTGTCGAGACCGATGATCTCGTAGGTGCCGACCAGCCGTGCGTACACCGCGGGTTGTCCACTGGGGGTGAGGTCGACCCGGAACGGCGGGGGACCGGGGTCCGGGGCGCGGTCGGCGTCGGACACGGCGTCGGCGAAGAGCCGGACCACGGCCTCGTACTGGTCCTGCGGTAGCCGCTGTGCCCGGAGGTCCAGACCGAGCGGTGGCGCGAGGAGGCGTCCGTCGGAGGTGGCTTCGAGTTCCCAGGAGGTGTCCGGCAGGCCCTTGTCCCCGGTGGCGGCCAGGTAGCCGATGCCCAGTCGGCCGGAGTCCGCGGCGAGTTCGGCGAGTTTCGCTGCCTGGTCCTCGCTCGGCCGGGCGGCGAACAGAACCAGGTGGGGTTCCCATGAGGTGTCCCGGGACAGGCCGGTGCGCCCGGTGAGCACCGAGTCGTGGCCCGCCATGGCGAGGGCATCGCGTCGCCGGCCGGTCTCGGCCGCCATGCCTTCCAGCAGTTCGCCGATGTCGTCGACCTGGCGGACCCGGGCGGGGGCCAGCTCGGCGAGTTCCGCGCCGTGGCCCACGAGGGTGAGGGTCATCCGGTCCGCCCAGGCGCTGGTGGCGAGTTCCGCGGCGATCGATGCGAGGACCGCCGTCCGGTCCGCCTGAGCGCCCGTCAGCGAGACGAGTCCGGGCAGGGCTTCGAGGTTCAGCAGCAGCCGCGCACGGCCGCGGGTGCCGAGACTGACCAGGCCGGGGTAGGGGGCGGCAGCGTCCGTGTCCGTCTCGTGTGCCGGGACGTCGGCCAGGTGGACACGCCAGAACGTGTCGTTCTGGCCGGGCCGCCAGGGCGCCGGGGGCTGCTGCGCCGGCTGAGCGAGCTGAAGGGTGAGCTCGCTGTCGGTGAGCCAGGCGGCGCGGACGGACGGCAGGCTGCGGGATTGCGCGGTCAGAGCGGCCGCCAGTCCCCGCAGGGCACGGTCGAGATCGCGTACGGCCTGTGGGTCGGCGTCGACGACCAGCGCGTCCCGGGTGTCGGCGGCGGCACCCGTCGGCTGGGGAGGCTCCGGGGTGCGGTGGCCCTCGGCGCTCATCGCGGACTCCCACAGGGCCGTACGGCGTCGGCGGCCGAGCGCCGCGAGCAGGCCGGCGGCGAGCAGCGGCGCACCTACGGGGGCCTCGGGGAGGTCGGGGGACGAGGTGGGGGGCGACGGTGTGGCAGACGACGAGCCGGGGCCTGCGTTCTGCGCACCGGCTCCGTTCCCGGCCTGGGCCGGGATGGTCAGGCTGATGCGGTGCCCTGGGTTGAGCCGGACCGGGAGACCGGCGGCCGCGAGGAGGTCGCCGGTGGTCTGCCGCCACTGGTACCACGTGTCGGGGGTGTGGTCGGGGTGGGTGAAGGCCGGGATGTAGCGGCTGCCGTCGTCCTCGGCCACCGTGTAGAGCCCGTCCTGCCCCTCCTGGGCGAACAGGATGAGCGTGGCGTCGCGGAAGGCCGCGAGCAGTTCCGCCTCGCTGCCGTAGCCGGTGACCGCTCGCTGCACTGCGGCGTCCAGGGCGGTGAGCGGAGCGGGGAACTCCAGCGCGACCGGCGAGGGGCGGTACTTCGGGTTGTGCGTGAAGGAGACGAGCTGCCCGGAGTGGTCGACGGACCAGCCGCCGACGATGCCGTACGGGGGAACCGCGCCGGCGGGGTCGAAGTACGGGTCGATCGCGTACACGTAGCCGCCGCGCTGCCGGGCGGCCTGGGCGCGCAGGGCCGGGGTGACCGGAGGGACGGCGGGCGCGGAGCCGGGCGGAGGGGTCACGTGGACTGCCAGTACTTCTCGAAGGCGATCTGGTCGGCGATGGTGGCCAGCGTCTCGCGGGGTGCGGGGAGGAACGTCTCGATGCGGTCGGCGCTGGTGAGACGTACGAAGGGGGTGAGGTGGTACACGAGGAAGCCGCCCATGCCACGGCACATCCCGGAAGGCCAGGTGTCGCGTCGGGAACCGTTGACACCCAGGAACCACCCCAGGGGTTCGAGCTGCTCGCGGACGCGGATGAGCGCCTCGAAGCAGTCACCCGCCCTGCCGGAGAACCGCCCCCAGGGGCCTTCGGCGGTCACGGTGTAGTCGTGGTCGCGGTCGTCGCCTTCCCAGCGCAGCACCGCGTCGGTCTGCCAGGCGCCGTTGTAGGCGAGGACCTCGAAGTGGTCGGGAAGGGGACTCATCGGGTCCATCCTTGGGGCAGTCGGCTTGCGGGCGGTGGTTCAGGGCTGGGAGCGGTGGGAGTTCGGGGGACGTGCGGCTCGTAGTGGGGGTTCGGTATCCATTCTCCCTTGGTCCCGTCACGAGAGATCTCCCAGGCTCCCTTGATGTGCTTGCGGTCGATGCCGCCGGCGAAGGCGATCTCCTTGTCGGTATCGGCGTACTTGTTGTTCGGCAGCGTCTGGTTGACGTCGATCCCGCCGGGAGCGTCGATCTCGTACCGGTAGTCCTTCACCCAGTTCGCGTCCGGATCCGTGGTGGTGCCCACGAAGGCCGACTTGTGGTTGCCCTCCACATAGCCGAACAGGTCGTTGTTGGACGAGTCCCAGGGGTGGAAGCCCTGCTCGAAGATCTCCGTGGGATGACGGTTGTCGTTGCGGTACAGCGGTTCGTGGCTCTCGCGCCACACCGGCTGGTGCCTCATGCCGTCGATGTCGATGTTCTTCTCGACGGCCGCGGGAAGGCTGCGCGGATCGTCCGGGTCCAGCTTCCCGACCGCCTCGGAGGCGTCGTCGACGTGCTTGACGGCTCCGGCGGCGGTGTCGGTGAGGCTCTGGCCGACGGTCTTGGTGGTGTCCTTGGCGACCGCGCCCTCCACGCTGTGGGCGACGGACCTGGCGCCGATCTTGCCCGCGGCACCCCCGCCGCCGATGAAGTTGGTCGCGAAGGCGCCCATGGCCTGGTTGCGGTCGGTGCTCCAGCCCTCGCCGACAAGGCCCTTGACCAGTTCGGTGGGGTGGTTGGCGGTGTGCACCAGGCCGCGGGCGACGCCGGTGAGGTTGGTGGTGTAGTCGGCCGGGTGGGTCAGGTTGTAGGGGTCCATGGGGTTGACCGTGCGGGCCAGGCGCAGCATCGAGGTGCCGGTCTTGAGGACGCCGCCCAGCTTGTGCTCGGCCCCGACCAGCTGGTTCTTCAACGTGTTGCCGAGTTCGCGCTTGAGGCGGTCCAGGCCCTCGGGCTCGGTGGGGGCCTGGTCGGTGCCGCGGGCGAGCTTCTCGGCCAGCTGGGCGCCCGAACTGTCGCGCTCGCTGCGAGCCGCCTTGAGCAGGTGCTCCGCCGACTTGCGTCCCTCGGCCCCGGGGTCCTGGAACGGGCCCGGCTCCTGCGGAGGCCGCTGCCCGTCCTCGGTGCCGGACAGGCCCGCCACCTGAAACGCGAGGGCCCGCCGGGTGTAGTCGTCGACCTCGCGCCGGTACTGCTCCGAGGCGGCCTCGGTCCGCTGCCGGGCCTGCTTCCACTGTTCGACCGCCTCGCGGGCCTGCTTGCTCGCCCACTCGACGGTGTGGGCGTACTGGTCCATCGCGGCGGCCGCGTCCTCGAACGAGTCGGCGGCCTTCAGCCAGCGCCTGGGATGGGTCCGCACCTTCTCGCGAAAGCGGTCGGCGGCCTGTCCCTGCCAGTCCTCGGGGTCCATCTTCCGCAGCGCCTGGCCGGTCCGTTCGAAGGCCGCGCCCAGCTTCCTCAACTGCGCCGCCGACTCACGGATCGCGCTCGCGTCGCCGTGCACCAGCAGGGCCGGGTCGTCGGTCTCGTCCAGCTCCAGCTCGCGGGTGCGGGCACCCAGTTGGTCGGCCATCCAGGAGCCGGCTCCGTCGGCCTTGTCCGCCCAGCCGTGTGCGCCGGCCGCGTCGAGCAGCTCCGACGTGCCGTGGGTGACGGTCTGCACCCCGTCGGCGAAGGTGTCGCGCAGGCCCTGGGTGGCGCCGTCCAGATCGTCGAGGAAGCCCATCACTTGCCCTTCGCCGCGACGCCGGAGCCCTGTCCGTCGTCGTCACCGCCGAAGGCCATGGAACCGGCGGCCTTCACCACACCGATCTCACCGCCGGCATAGCCGGTCTCAGTGACGTCGGTCCAGGTGGCGGAGAGGTTCTTCCGGCTCTCCTCGGAAGCGTCCTCGAAACCGGCCATGGAGTAGTCGGGGCGGTAGGTGTCCCCGGCCTTGTCCCCCACCTGGCTCCAGGACATCTTCTCCGCGTCCTGCGAGGTCAGCGTCGGGTCGGCGGTCGCGGACAGCGCGACGTCCTTGAGGACGCCCATGCCGTACTCCTCCGCCTCGTGGTAGTAGCCGGCGTTCAGATCCAGCGTCCCGGCCACCTCGTTGCCCTCGTCCAGGAGCGCCTGGACCTCCCAGCCCCAGCGCTCGGCGAAGTCGTCCAGCCTCTGCGAGGCGGCGGAGTGGCCCATCGCGTTGGGGGGCACGGACAGATCGGAGAAGCCCTGACCCGTGGTCGCCCCGGTCGCGTCCGTGATCTTCTTCAGCTCGTCCAACGCGTCGTTGATGCCTTTGGACACCTGCTTCAGGATCTGCGGGTCGACCCCGTAACCACCACCGCTCACCACGCGGCAACCTCCCCATCGGTGACGGACTGCTTGTCGAGCGCGATCCCGTCCGGCACGATCCCGGACACCGGTGGCAGGAAGGCGCGCGATGGGGAGGACACGTCCACCACGATCCCCATCGGGACCCGGTCCCGCCCCACCCAGGCGGGAAGCAGCTCGTGCAGCAGCTCCTCACCGTTCACGGCGACGTAGCGTGCGTACCGGGCCAGTTCGGCGGGCAGTTCGCCGGGCTCGGCGGCCTCCCACTTCTGCTGCAGGAAGGTGTGCATCTCGCGGGTGCCGGTGAACGCGAACAGCCAGCGGATGTCGTCCAGTTCCCCACTCCACACGGCGCCCTCGCCGAGCAGCGGGAGCAGCAGCTCCGCGCCGCGCACGGCCTCGACCAGCGCCTGCGGGTCCCCTTCACCATGCTGGAACGCGCCCATCTGCGCCCGCAGTTCCGCCGTCCCTGTCGACGGCTCCCCGCCCATCCGGCTCCGCACCCCCGGCCGCCTTGATCTGACACGACTTCAGCGCATGCCAGGCATGGCGAACTGCGGCTGCATCGCATGAGCAAAGCGATCTTAGATCGACGACTGCGACCCCGGTGAATCGGGGGAACCCCGCTCCAGGGCGAGCCCCGGCTGCGGTCGGTTCCTCAACACCCTTCTCCGCAGGGGCTCCGGGCCACAGGCCATCAACACCGCCGCCGCGGCCACCAGCACCACCGCCCACCGCACATGCGCCGCCTCCCAGTGGGGGTCCTCCGCCGGAACGAACAGATCCCAGCGGGCGGGGAGCAGAAGGGGGGCGAGGAGGGCGAGGGTCAGGACGCCGGACGCCACCGAGGGGCCGGGTTCGGGTTCGTCGGTGAGGCGGACCGCCACCGCCGCGGCGGCCAGCGCGAGGGCGGCCGTACTCGCCGCCTCCAGGGTGATCGCGCCGACCGGGGGGCGCGCCTGCTCCGGTACGAGGACCAGTACGGCCGTCCACCACAGCGCGGCGACCGGGGCGACCAGCGCGACCCGCAGCCCGGTGCGGACCCAACGCCGGGTGGGGACGGGGGTGGTGAGCCGGCGGGCCGGGTCGTCCTGGAGGAAGGCCAGGCCCAGGGCGAAGACGAGGGCTGCGGCCCGCAGAAGGGTGAGGCCGAGCCACGCGTCGGGCGGCCCTGACACCAGCCGTGGCAGCGCGACGACCAGCAGCCCTACGACCGCCCCGGCGCCGACAGCGCGCCACGGCAGGGTGCGTGCCACGGCCGCCACCAGCGCCCCGCGGGAACCCCCGTCACCCCTGCGCACAGTCCTTCGCCCCCTTCGGCACCTCGGTCCCCAGCACTCGCGCCACCTGGGCCGTCGAGACCCCGGACGCGGTCAGCTCGCTCCAGTGCCGCTTGACGGAAGCCGTCACCTCGCTCCGGGGACGCTGGAGCAACTCCCGTACGACATCGGTCTGTTCGGCCGTCATGGACAGCCCGCTGGTCGGGGCGAGGACATACGCCGCCCCGGTGACGCTGTCGTCGAGGCGGACGTTCGTGAAGGAGGTCATCGGGTGGGAGTCCCCGCCCAGGGCCAGCCACATCGCGGTGACCACCCGTCCGTCGCACAGCTCGCCGCCCTTCGCCTCGTCACCGGCGACCAGCACATAGCCGACGGCGACCGCGAACTCGGGGACCCGGTTTCCGCCCCACCGCGTGCCGACGGTGACCTGGTGCGGGGTGGTGAGCGGATCGAGCGCCGTGTCGCCGCCCAGGCCGTACCGGGCCTCGACCCGCTGCCGTACGAGAAGGGGCTGCCGGGCGGCCGTACCGCCGGCCAGGGACTGGACGCGGTCCACGACCCCCGCCCAGGTGCCCGCGCGGCCGGTCCACTCGGGGAAGGCGCAGTACGTCGAGGTGCCGTGCTCGACGCAGGTCTGGTCGCGTTGCGGGGAGACCGAGGCCCGTTCGCGGGCGGCGGCCAACTCCGGTGACACGCCCCCGGACTGGCCCACCGCGCCGGCCAGCGTCAGCGCGAGCGCGCCCGCCGTGGCCGCCTTCAGCGGCAGCGCCCGGCCGCCGCTCACCAGGACCGCGCACAGGGCGGGCAGCAGGATCAGCCCTGTCAGGTACAGCGCGTGCCAGGCCGCCGGGCGGCCGACGAGGTCCGACGGGAGAACCGTGTTGCCGCTGGTCTCGCCCACGATCGGGGACAGCCACCGCGTCCACTCCGCGCCGCTGGTGCCCGCGGAGAGGAACACGCTGGCGACGAAGAGTGCGACGATGCCGACCGGTGCCGCGAACGTGGACGGGACCAGCCGGGCGAGCAGCACCCCGAGCGCGCCGCACAGCAGCACGTACAGGGGGCCGACGGCCAGTTCGGCGGGTGAGCCGTGGCCCACCGCGCCGGGCCTGAGGGCCTGCCGGGTGAACTCGCCGAGCACGACGAGCGCGGTGACGGCGGCGAAGGGCACCACCGACAGCACATGCGCGACCGTCCGCCGCCACGGCTCCATGACCAGCACGTCGAACTGCCGGTCGGTACCGCGCCTGCGGGAGCGCAGGGTGCAGCGGTTGACGCACACGAACAGGGCGATGCCCAGGAGCAGGGGCCCGTTCTGGGTGTCGCGGTCGGCGTCCTGGAGCACCGGGAAGGCCTCCATGCCGTCCTTCTCGTGGAACAGCGTCCAGACCGTGTATCCGACGTACAGCACGAGGGTCGCCAGCACCAGGACGTACCGCAGCAGGTCGCGTGCCTCGAAGCGGGCGAGGGCGAACACGGCGGCCCAGGCTCGTCGGCGCGGATCGTCCTCGTGTACGGCGGCGGGCTCGGCCACCGTCTGCGTCGCCAGGCTCACGCGGCCGCCACCTCGGCGTCCACGTCGTCGAGGGTGAGCAGGTAGCCGTCCTCCAGGGTGGGTTCGAGGAGTTCGGCACCGGCGGGCGGGTCGCCGACGTTGCGGAAGGAGCCGGTGCCGGTGCGCCAGCCCGCCTTGGCATCCGGGGCGCGTTCCGTGCTGCTCCACACGCGGCCGGCCGCGCGGGCGGTCAGTTCGGCGGGGGTGCCCTCGAAGAGGATGCGGCCGCGGGCCATGACGAGCACCCGGTGGCAGAGCATCGCCACGTCCTCGGTCTGGTGGGTGGACAGGAGCACGGTCCGCCCCTCTCCCGCCTGGGCGATCAACTCCCTGAACCGCATGCGCTGTTCGGGGTCGAGGCCGACGGTCGGCTCGTCGAGGACGAGGAAGCCGGGGTCGCCGACGAGGGCGGCGGCCAGCGCGACCCGCTGCCGCATCCCGCCGGACAGCCGTTTGATGCGCTGTCGGCGTACGTCCCCGAGGTCGACCTCCTCCAGTACCCGCCGCACCTCGCGGTGGCGTGCGGTGCGGTCGGTGAGCTCCTTGAGGATCGCCACGTAGTCGACGAACTCGAAGGCACTGAAGTCCGGGTGGAACCCCGGGGCCTGCGGCAGATAGCCGAGCGAACGGCGGACCTGCTGACGTCCGCGCGAGCTGCCCGGGTCATGGCCGAGCACGGTGAAGGAGCCCCGGTCGGCCGGCACAGCGGTGGCGAGCACCCGCAACAGGGTGGTCTTCCCGGCTCCGTTGGGCCCGAGCAGCCCGGTCACCCCCGGCGTCAGCCGCAGCGACACGTCGTCGAGGGCGCGGGTGCCGCCGTAGCGGAGACGGAGCCCGGAGGCGGAGACGGTGGCGGTCATTCGGCGCTCCCGTTGAAGAGGTCGAAGCGGTCACGGAGGAGGAAGAGCAGCCCGGCGCCGAGCCCGGCCACCGCCCCGGCCACGCCCTGCCCGGCCGCGGTGAAGGGCGCGAGGGGGTCGGCGGCCGTCTGCTGCGCGGCCTGCGCGGCGAGGAGTGCGGCGACCCAGGCGCCGCCAACCAGGGAGGGTGCGAGGACCGGGCCGAGCCTCGGGGTGAGCGCGAGGCCGGTCGCGGTGAGGGCGAGCGCGGGCAGCAGCCAGGCCAGGGCGCGCAGGCCGTAGCCGGGCAGGGCGAGGGTGGCGAGCCCGTTGAGACCGAGGCCCGCGACCAGCACGGCGAGCGTGCGGATCATCAGCAGCCGGAAGCCGTGGGTGGGCGCGACGACCGTCATCTCGTAGGTCGGGTCGAGCACCGGGCCGTAGGACAGCGCCACGCCGGCGAGCGGCAGCAGCGGGGCGAGGGCGAGGAACAGGGTCGGCGACTCGGTGGTACGCACCGCGCCGACGGTCGCCAGCAGCAGGAACACCACGGCCGCCAGCCAGGAGCGCCTGAGCACCGGCGTGGCCGCGAGCAGCCGCGCGGTGTGGTCGGCGATCCCGACCCGCGTCAGCAGCGACTCGAACCACCCCGGCCGGGGCGCGTCCAGCTCGGCGTCCAGCCGCTCCCACCCGGCGTCCAGCGCCACCGGGTCGCTGACCCCGGCGAGCAGCCCCCGGCACTCGGCGCAGGCGGCGAGATGGGTGTCGGCGGACCACAGCAGGGGGGCGGCCAACTCGCCCTGGGCATACGCCCGCAGATCTTCTTCGGCCACATGCCAGGTCATGCCGCCCCACCTCCTCGAGTGCGTTCCCGTGCCGGGCCCTGCGGTCGTGCGCGGTTGGTCATGCGAGGGCCTCCCTCAGCTGCTTGCGGGCCCGCATCGCGCGGGTCTTGACCGTGCCGGGCGGGATGCCCAGCAGGACGGCGGCCTCGCGGGTGGTCAGGCCGTCGATGACCGTGGCCTGCAAAACCGCCCGCAGCTCCGGTGACAGCCGGACGAGGGCGCCCGCGAGGTCCCCGTGCTCCACCCCCGCGAGCACGCGTTCCTCCGCGGACACCTCGTCCCGGTGCCGCAGCCGGGACAGGGCCTGCCTGAGCCGCCCCCGCGCCCCGTCACCGCGCAGCGCGTCGATCAGCCGCCGCGAGCCGATCCGCCACAGCCACCCGGCCACATCGCCTTCCTCGCGGTAGCGCGCGGTCCCCCGCCACACCGCGAGGAACGTCTCCTGTACGACGTCGTCGACCAGGCCCGCGTCGGCGCTCCGGCCGCGCAGCCGGGCCAGCAGCCAGGGCGCGTACCGCCGGTACAGCTCCTCGAAGGCGCGCCGGTCGCCGTCCGCTGCGATGGCCCGCAGCAGATCCCCGTCGCTTCTCGTTTCCCTCACGCCCCTTCATCGGACGACCCCCGCCGACCGGTTCACCCCGCTGCGAAGAATCCCCGCTTGACTTTCACCACCCCCTTCAACCAGCCTTTCACTACTCAAATAGTGAAAGGGTGGTCGTCCGCGTGGTCGAGTACCGCATCGACCGGCGCTCCGGCGTCGCCACCTACGTACAGATCGTCCAGCAGACCAAACAAGCCCTGCGGCTGGGCCTCCTCGAACCCGGCGACCGGCTCCCCACCGCCCGCGAGGTCGTGGAAGCCACCGCCATCAACCCGAACACCGTGCTCAAGGCGTACCGCGAACTGGAACGCGAGGGCCTGGTCGAGGCCCGCCGCGGTCTCGGCACCTTCGTCCGCAGGACGCTCGGCGCCGGTGTCCAGGCCGCCGACACCCCCCTGCGCGCCGAACTCGGCGACTGGGCCGGGCGGGCCCGGGCGGCCGGACTCGGGCGCGAGGACGTCGACGCGCTCTTCACCGCCGTACTGGACGAGCACTTCCCGAAGGGGGACCAGTGAGTTCCACCAGGACCACCCCGGCCGTCGCCCTGGAGGCGTCCGGCCTGGGCAAGCGGTACGGCAGGCGGGCCCCGGCCCTCGACGGCTGCTCCTTCCGGCTGCCCACGGGCCGCATCAGCGCGCTGGTCGGCCCCAACGGCGCCGGCAAGTCCACCCTCCTCGCCCTGGCCGCCGGTCTGCTGCGGCCCACCTCCGGCACGCTCACCGTCCTCGGTGTGGCGCCCGGAGAGGCCCGCGACCGGATCGCCTACCTCGCCCAGAACAAGCCGCTCTACCCCCAGCTGACCATCGCCGAGACCCTGCGCATGGGCGCCGGGCTCAACCCGGCCGGCTGGGACGCCGCCGGCGCCGCCCGGATCGTCGAGCAGGGCGGCCTCGACCCGAAGTCCCGCATCCGCGGACTCTCCGGCGGCCAGCGCACCCGGGTCGCGCTGGCCCTCGCGCTCGGCAAGCGACCCGAGCTGATGCTGCTCGACGAGCCGTTGGCCGACCTCGACCCGCTCGCCCGGCACGAACTGATGGGAACCCTGATGGCGGACGCCGCCGAGCACGGCACCACCGTGCTGATGTCCTCGCACATCGTCGCCGAGCTCGCCGACGCCTGCGACCACCTGCTGCTCCTGGGCGGCGGCCGGGTCCGGCTCGGCGGCGGCATCGACGACCTGCTCGCCGCGCACACCGTGGTCACCGGCCGCGGCACCCCGGCAGACCTGGCCCCGCACACGGTGATCGAGTCCCGTACGGCGGGCCGCGGTCTGACCGCCCTGATCCGGCGCGACGGCCCGGTCGGCGAGGGCTGGGCGACCGAGGAGCCCTCCCTGGAGGAACTGCTGCTCGCCCACCTCCGCGCCCCCGAGGCCCCCGCGCTGCTCACCCCGGGCACCACGGCGCCCGCCGAGGCGGTGACGGCATGAGCACCGCGACCCTGGACGAGACATCCTCCGCCTCCGTCTCCGCGTCGAGGACGGCACCCGGCGGCCTGGTCCGCACCGTGCTGCGCCTGCACCGCACCGCCCTGTGGATCTGGCTCGCCTTCGTGGCGTTCACCGCCGGCCTGCTGCTGTGGCTGACCGGGCCCGGCGCCGACGCCACCGCACGGCAGCTGGAGAGGTACGGCTACGGCGGCGGGGTCATGGAGACCGCGTACACGCAGGACACGCGCTTCTACTTCACCTCTGGCGCGTACAACGACCTCTTCTACGACCCGGACACCCTGATCACCCTGGCCTCCTTCGCCGTGGCCCTGTTCGCCGGCGGCCCGCTGATCGCCCGCGAGCTGGAGAGCGGGACCGCACAGCTCGCCTGGACCCAGTCGGTCTCCCCGGCCCGCTGGCTCACCGCCAAGCTCGCGGTGCCGGCCGCCTTCATCGTCGTCGGCACCGGTCTGCTCACCCTGCTGTACCGGCAGCTGTGGTCGGCCCACGGCAACCTGCTGATCGCCGGCATCGGCCCCCGCTCCCTCTACTTCTCCCTCGGCCCTGCCACCGTCGCCGCGCCCCTGCTGGGACTCGCCCTCGGCTCCCTGATCGGCCTCGCCGTCCGCCGCACCCTGCCCGCGCTCACGCTCAGCGGCTTCGCGTACTTCCTGGTCTACTCCTTCCGCGGCAACCACTGGCCCTTCCAGGGCCGCTACCAGCAGCCGGAGCTGTCCTCCCGCAGCCACGCGGTCACCTCCAGCGGCACCGAGATCGGCGACCCGAGGTGTTACACGAACAAGGCCTGCCTCGCCGAGCACGACGTCGTCCGCTTCACCCGCGAGTACCTGCCGTCCCCCGACTACTGGCCCCGCCAGCTCCTGGAGACCGGGATCCTGCTCACCCTCACCGCACTCACGGTCACCCTCGCGTTCGCTCTCCTGCGCAGACGGGCGGCGACGGGCTGAACACGACCGCACTGCCCCTACGCCACCACGCCCCCGCCGAGACCCGGGGCCTGGGGCCCGGGGCCCGGGGCCTGGAGCCTGGAGGCCGGGGCCTGGGGCGCCCAGCCTCAGACGCTCACGACCGCGACCACGACCACGACCGCCTTCCGCACCCCGCACCCCGCACCCCGCACCCCGCACCAGCTGGCACCCCCTCACCCCCCTCCGCCCCACACCCCACCCCCGTGAGAAACCCCCGCCCCCCATCCGCAGACCCCCGCGAGCCCTCCCCCGATATCCCGAACGCCATGTCGCCGTAACCGTCGGTTCAGACAGGCTTGCGAGGCTCACTGAATGAAGCCCGCTGTGCCAGAGCCTTCGCCGCCGCCCGAGGGATCCGCAGGGAACGGGGACGCCCCGGTCGCCGCCGTGCTCCCGCTCGCCGCCTCCGACGCGCCCGTTTCGCTCCTGGCGCGGAAGAATGGGGCCATGAGCCAGTCGAACGCCCAGGCAGAGGTCCAGCACATGCAGCCCTCCGTGGGCTCCATAGCCGCGCACCGACCGCACACCGTGTCGGCCACCGTCTCCGATCTGGAGCCCGACCTCGACGCCGATCTCGACGCGTACGAGGAGATCCCGGTCGACGGTGCCGCCCAGCTCCCGCAGGGCCGTTTCCTCGACCGGGAGCGCAGCTGGCTCGCGTTCAACGAGCGGGTCCTGGAACTCGCCGAGGACCCGAACACCCCCCTGCTGGAGCGCGCGAACTTCCTCGCGATCTTCGCCAGCAACCTGGACGAGTTCTTCATGGTCCGGGTCGCCGGACTCAAGCGCCGTATCGCCACCGGCGTCGCCACCCGCTCCGCCTCCGGCCTCCAGCCGCGCGAGGTGCTGGAGATGATCTGGGCCCGCTCCCGCGAGCTGATGGCCCGGCACGCCGCCTGCTACCACGAGGACGTCGCCCCCACTCTCGCGGAGGAGGGCATCCACCTGGTCCGCTGGAGCGAGTTGCAGGAGAAGGAGCAGGCTCGGCTCTTCACGCTCTTCCGGCACCAGATCTTCCCGGTCCTGACCCCCCTCGCGGTCGACCCGGCGCACCCCTTCCCGTACATCTCCGGCCTCTCCCTGAACCTGGCCGTCATCGTGCGCAACCCGGTCAACGGCAACCGCCACTTCGCCCGGGTCAAGGTCCCACCGCTGCTGTCCCGCTTCCTGGAGTCCTCCCCCGGCCGCTACGTCCCCATCGAGGACGTCATCGGCGCCCATCTGGAGGAGCTGTTCCCGGGCATGGAGGTGCTGGAGCACCACACCTTCCGGGTCACCCGCAACGAGGACCTGGAGGTCGAGGAGGACGACGCCGAGAACCTCCTGCAGGCCCTGGAGCGGGAACTCATGCGGCGCCGCTTCGGTCCGCCGGTCCGTCTGGAGGTCGAGGAGTCCATCGACCGCGATGTGCTCGACCTCCTCGTGCGCGAGCTGAAGATCTCCGAGGCGGAGGTCTACCCGCTGCCCGGCCCCCTCGACCTCACCGGCCTCTTCCGCATAGCCGGCCTGGACCGCCCCGAGCTGAAGTACCGCAAGTTCGTCGCGGGCGTCCACCGCGACCTGGCGGAGGTCGAGTCCGCGTCCGCGCCGGACATCTTCGCCGCCCTGCGCATCCGTGACGTCCTGCTGCACCACCCCTATGACAGCTTCTCCACGTCCGTGCAGGCCTTCCTCCAGCAGGCGGCCGACGACCCGGACGTCCTGGCCATCAAGCAGACCCTGTACCGCACTTCGGGCGACTCCCCGATCGTCGACGCCCTCATCGACGCCGCCGAGGCCGGCAAGCAGGTCCTCGTCCTGGTCGAGATCAAGGCCCGCTTCGACGAGCACGCCAACATCAAGTGGGCGCGCAAGCTGGAGGAGGCGGGCTGCCATGTCGTCTACGGCCTCGTCGGCCTGAAGACCCACTGCAAGCTGTCCCTGGTGGTCCGTCAGGAGGGCGACACGCTACGGCGCTACAGCCACGTCGGCACCGGCAACTACCACCCGAAGACCGCGCGGCTCTACGAGGACCTCGGCCTGCTCACCGCCGACCCGCAGGTGGGCGCCGACCTGTCCGACCTGTTCAACCGGCTGTCCGGCTACTCCCGCCGCGAGACCTACCGCCGCCTCCTCGTGGCCCCCAAGTCCCTGCGCGACGGCCTCATCTCCCGCGTGAACAAGGAAGTCCAGCACCACCGCGCAGGACGTCCGGCCTTCATCCGCATCAAGGTCAACTCGCTGGTGGACGAGGCGCTCATCGACTCGCTCTACCGCGCGTCCCAGGCGGGCGTGCCGGTCGACGTCTGGGTGCGCGGCATCTGCGCGATCCGCCCGGGCGTCGCGGGCATGTCCGAGAACATCCGGGTCCGCTCGATCCTCGGCCGGTTCCTCGAGCACTCCCGGGTGTTCGCCTTCGGCAACGGCGGCGAACCCGAGGTGTGGTTCGGCAGCGCCGACATGATGCACCGCAACCTCGACCGCCGGATAGAGGCACTGGTCCGGGTCACCGACCCGGCCCACCGGGCAGCCCTGAACCGCCTGTTGGAGACCGGGATGTCCGACACCACCGCGTCCTGGCACCTCGGCCCGGACGGCGAGTGGACCCGGCACGCCACGGACGCGGACGGCCAACCCCTGCGCAACGTCCAGGAGATGCTCATAGACGCCCGGAGGCGCCGGCGTGGCACAGCAACACCTTGACCCGACGGATCCCCGGTCCGGGCACGTCGGGCCGCCGGGCCCCACCGGAGAGGCGCTCGCGGGCCATCTGCGCTCCCAGGCCACCGAGTTCCTCCGCGCCCTGCGCCGGTACCGCGACCCGGGCGGTACGGCGGCGGGCGCTACGGCGGCGGGCGCGCAGGACCCGGTCGACGCGGCCCGTGCCCTGCGCCGCTCGGTCCGCCGCATCAGCGCCTGCCTCCACACCTTCCGCCCCCTCCTGGACCCCGACTGGTCGGAGTCCCTGCGCCCCGAACTGGCCTGGCTGTCCGGGACCCTGGGCATGGAGCACGCGTACGAGTCCCGGCTGGAGCGGCTGTTGCTGGCGCTGCACAGGCTCTCGGGGGCGGTGTTCCCGGCACAACCGACGGGTGCGGCCGTGGGCACCGCTGCACCCCCCGCGGCCCTGCCCGCCCCGGACCGCGGCACCTTGACGGTGGGCGCGGCGAAAGCGGGCGCCCTCCTGGACCGCCGGCTCACCCTCGCCCGTACCCGGGCCCACACCACCGCCCTCCAGGCCCTCGGCTCCTCCCGCTTCCACGCGGTCGCCGACAGCATCGCCGTACTGGCGAGCGAGGTCCCGCTGACGAGAACGGCCGTCACCACCGACCTGCACCCGCTGGCCACCGCGGCCCAGGAACGTCTCGAAGCCGCGGTGACCGCCCTCCCCCTGATCACCGCGGGCAGCCCCTACAACGCCGAGGCCCTCGTCCACGGTCTCTCTCCGGACCCCTCCTCCCCGCACCCCCAGGACGCCCCCTGGCACCAGGTCCGTCTTCTCCTGCGCCTGCACCGCTACGCGAGGGAGGTCCTCGACGGCCACAACCCCACGGTGGAGGTACGGCTCCTGACCGCGGGCCAGGCCCTGGACCGCCACCGGGACGCCGCGGAGGCGGCCGCCGACGCCGCCGCCGCGGCCCGCACCCCCCGCATAGCCCCGGCCACCGCCTACGCCCTGGGTGTCCTGCACGCCGACCAGCGCCACGAGGTGGAGGCGGCCCGGTTCGCGTTCCAGCAGTGCTGGCAGAAGCAGACGGTCGGTACCTGAAGAAGGCGGCGACAAGAAGGCGGCGACTCCCGTGACCGACACCGACACCCCGCAGGCCCCCGTCCAGGCAGCCGGCTGCGTCCTGTGGCGCCGCTCCCCGGTCGACGGCGGGCTCGAGGTCTGCCTGGTCCACAGGCCGAAGTACGACGACTGGTCGCACCCGAAGGGCAAGCTGAAGCGCGGCGAGGACGCCCTCGCCGGCGCCCTGCGCGAGGTCGGGGAGGAGACGGGTCACCGGGCCCTGCCGGGCGCCCCGCTGTCCACCGTGAAGTACTACGCGGGCGGCCGCCCCAAGGAGGTCCGTTACTGGGCGGCCGAGGCCGTCACCGGCGCCTTCACCCCGAACGACGAGGTCGACCGCGTCCTGTGGCTCTCCCCGGCGGCCGCCAGGAACCGGCTCACCCAGCTCCAGGACCGGACCCTGGTCGACGAGCTCCTGGTGCGCGTGACCGAGCACGACGCGTAGGCCTCAGCCCTCCGCGTGTCCCGCCGCGTCCGCCCGTGCCTGGCTGCGGGCTCTGCGCGCCGGTCCGCGCCAGCCGCAGGTGCACCGGGCCAGGCAGAAACGGCCTTGTTCGACCATCTGCGTGTGGTGGGCCGGTCGGTCGGAGGGAGGTGGGGGGATCCTGTCCTGCTGCGCCACGCCGACAACGTTACCCACCCCGGGTAAAGGGCCGGTGTACGCGTGACGGGCCCCACCCGGCCGTCGTTAGGCGAAACGACACGGGTCCTTGACGGACGTATCGGCTGGGGGTAGACGGCGATGACGGAGCGGCAGCAGAGGCGGGCCGGCGGGTCGGTCGTCGTCGCGGCGGTGCTCATGGCCTGCGCCTGCGCCACGAGTTGCTCGGGAAGCGGCGCCGCCCTGGACGACGCGCGCGCGGCCGACCCGGTCGGCACCCTGCGCCGGGCCGCCGACGCCCTGGTGGACGCGGGCAGTTCCAAGGCCCGTACGTCCATGGAGATGGCCACCGGCGGCACCCTGGTCACCATCCGCGGCGAGGGCGTGTACGACTACCGTGAGCGCCTAGGCCGGCTGAAGGTGATGCTGCCGCAGGACCCGGCCGGCACCAGCGAGCACCGGCCGATCACCGAACTCCTCGCCCTGGGCGCCCTGTTCATGAAGAACCGGGGCGCGGGTGTGCCCGCCGACAAGTGGGTGCGCGTCGACACCGCGACCCTGACCGACGGCAACCTCGTCACCGGCGGGGCCACCGATCCGATGGTGGCCGCCGAGGTGCTGCGCGGGACCAGGACGGCGACGTACGTGGGCGCCACCGAGCTCGCCGGGACCGAGGTGCGGCACTACCGGGGCACGGCGGACCTGGTGGCCGCGTCCAAGGGCGCGTCGAGCGCCGACAAGGGGGTCCTGGCAGCGGCGGCGAAAGGGTTCGCCACGGCGGCGGTGCCCTTCGACGTCTACCTCGACGACCAGGGCCGTATCCGCAAGGTCCGCCACCGCTTCAGCTTCGTCAACGGACAGCGGCACGGCACCGTGGCGGTCGCCTCGACGACCCTGCTGTACGACTTCGGGATCGCCACGGACGTACGTCTGCCGGCCGCCCGGGACATCTACGCCGGCAGGATCGCCGAGGGGTGAGCGGCCGTGCCGGGCGTCAAGGACTAGCCCGTCCGTGCCATGCGCGGTGTGTAGGCCGCTCCCTACTCTAGGAAGTCGGTAACGGCAGAGAAGAGGTGATGCGCGTGGCTCCGGTCGGCGGTACGGCGGTTCAGGACCACGTGGCCCTCGCCGAGATCGAGCTGTGCGGAGAGCTGATCATCGCGGCCTCGGCCGCGGACGACCGGCTCAGCCTGGAGAGCATCGACGAGGTGCTGAGAGTGGCCGAAGAACGCGCGAGCGCCCCCGGCAGGTGAGCCGGGGGCGCCCGTCCTTTCGTAGGAGGAGGCCGGATCAGGTCCGCAGCAGACGGCCGATCGCCTTCGTGGCCTCCTCGACCTTCGCGTCGATCTCCGCGCCGCCCCTGACGGCCGCGTCCGCCACGCAGTGCCGCAGGTGTTCCTCCAGGAGCTGCAGGGCGAAGGACTGCAGGGCCTTGGTGGAGGCGGACACCTGCGTGAGTATGTCGATGCAGTAGACGTCCTCGTCGACCATCCGCTGCAGACCCCGGATCTGGCCCTCGATCCGGCGCAGGCGCTTGAGGTGCTCGTCCTTCTGCTTGTGGTAGCCGTGCGTGACGTTTTCGGCCACTGCCTCGGAGGGCGCCGTGGCGCCGGTGTCGGTCGTCGTCATCGCGTCCTCACAACCAGGGGCATTCCTATACCCCTCCTGGGTATATCGTACCGAAGTTTCCCGGGTACAGGACCTGCGGACGGCCCCCGTGCCAACCACTGTGCCCGATGGGCGACACTGGGGGACGGCCCATTAGCCGTGGCCGGATGATGCACTTAGCATCACCCTGACCGAAACCGATGCACCCCGAGGACCCCTTGTGCGCTTTCGTCTGACCCCCAGGGAGACGAGCTTCTACGACATGTTCGCCGCCTCCGCGGACAACATCGTCACGGGCTCGAAGCTCCTGATGGAACTGCTCGGCGCGGACACCGCCGGCCGGGCCGAGATCGCAGAGCGTATGCGGGCCGCGGAACACGCCGGTGACGACGCCACGCACGCGATCTTCCACCAGTTGAACTCCTCGTTCATCACGCCGTTCGACCGCGAGGACATCTACAACCTGGCTTCCTCCCTCGACGACATCATGGACTTCATGGAGGAGGCCGTCGACCTGGTCGTCCTCTACAACGTCGAGGATCTCCCCAAGGGCGTCGAGCAGCAGGTCGAGGTGCTCGCGCGGGCCGCCGAGCTCACCGCCGAGGCCATGCCGAACCTGCGGACCATGGACAACCTCACCGAGTACTGGATCGAGGTCAACCGGCTGGAGAACCAGGCCGACCAGATCCACCGCAAGCTGCTCGCCATGCTGTTCAACGGCAAGTACGAGGCCATCGAGGTCCTCAAGCTCAAGCAGATCGTGGACGTCCTCGAAGAGGCCGCGGACGCGTTCGAGCACGTGGCGAACACGGTGGAGACCATCGCCGTCAAGGAGTCCTGAGCCCTTCCATGGACACCTTCGCTCTGGTCGTGACCATCCTGGTCGCGCTCTTCTTCACGTACACCAACGGCTTCCACGACTCGGCGAACGCGATCGCGACCTCGGTGTCCACGCGGGCTCTCACGCCGCGTGCGGCGCTGGCGATGGCGGCGGTCATGAACCTGGCGGGAGCCTTTCTCGGCTCCGGGGTCGCCAAGACCGTCAGTGAGGGCCTGATCGAGACGCCGACGGGCTCGCGGGGGATGGCCATCCTCTTCTCGGCACTGGTCGGCGCGATCGTGTGGAACCTGGTCACCTGGTACTTCGGGCTGCCCTCCTCGTCCTCGCACGCGCTGTTCGGCGGCATGGTGGGGGCCGCACTGGCGGGCGGCACCGAGGTGATCTGGAGCGGGGTGCTCGACAAGGTCGTCATCCCGATGTTCATCTCGCCGGTCGTCGGCCTGGTCGTCGGTTACCTGGTGATGACGGCGATTCTGTGGATCTTCCGGCGCGCCAACCCGCACAAGGCGAAGCGGGGTTTCCGGATCGCGCAGACCGTGTCCGCGGCCGGCATGGCCCTCGGACACGGCCTCCAGGACGCCCAGAAGACCATGGGTGTCGTGGTGATGGCCCTGGTCATCTCGGGCCACGAGACGTACAGCGACCCGATCCCGGTCTGGGTGAAGATCGCCTGCGCTCTGATGCTGTCGCTGGGCACCTACGCGGGCGGCTGGCGCATCATGCGCACCCTGGGCCGCAAGATCATCGAGCTCGATCCGCCGCAGGGCTTCGCCGCCGAGACGACGGGTGCGGCGATCATGTTCACCACCGCCTACCTGTTCAAGGCGCCGGTCTCGACGACCCATGTCATCACCTCGGCGATCATGGGTGTCGGCGCCACCAAGCGGGTCAACGCGGTCCGCTGGGGCGTCGCCAAGAACATCGTCCTCGGCTGGTTCATCACCATGCCGGCCGCGGCGATCGTGGCCGCCTGCGCCTACGGCATCGTGAACCTGGCGTTCCTGTAGGGGCCGTACACCGAGAGAGGGCCCGCCCCCGGATTCCGGGGGCGGGCCCTTCGTGTCCTCGCGGTGGCACCGCCATGCAGCACCGCGAGGGGTCTTGGTACGGCGGCTCCGGCTCAGCCGAAGCGGCCGGAGATGTAGTCCTCCGTGGCCTGGACCGACGGGTTGGAGAAGATCCGCTCGGTCTCGTCGATCTCGATCAGCCTGCCGGGCTGCCCGACCGCGGCCAGGTTGAAGAAGGCCGTACGGTCCGAGACCCGCGCCGCCTGCTGCATGTTGTGCGTCACGATGACGATCGTGAAGCGCTCCTTCAGCTCGCCGATGAGGTCCTCGATGGCGAGCGTGGAGATCGGGTCCAGGGCCGAGCAGGGCTCGTCCATCAGCAGCACCTTGGGCTCCACCGCGATCGCGCGGGCGATGCACAGACGCTGCTGCTGACCGCCGGAGAGACCCGAACCGGGCTTGTTCAGACGGTCCTTGACCTCGTTCCAGAGGTTCGCGCCCTTGAGGGACTTCTCGACGACGTCCGACAGTTCGCTCTTCTTGTACGAGCCGTTCAGGCGCAGGCCCGCCGCCACGTTGTCGAAGATCGACATGGTGGGGAAGGGGTTCGGGCGCTGGAAGACCATGCCCACCTCACGGCGGACGGACACCGGGTCGATGCCCTGGCCGTACAGGTCCTCGTCGTCGAGGAGCACCTTGCCCTCGACCCGGCCGCCCGAGGTGACCTCGTGCATCCGGTTGAGCGTGCGCAGGAAGGTCGACTTGCCGCAGCCGGAGGGGCCGATGAAGGCCGTCACCGAGCGCGGCTCGACCGTCATCGAGATGTCTTCGATCGCCTTGTGGGAGCCGTAGTAGGCGGTGAGCCCGCTGACGTCGATTCGCTTGGCCATGACTACTTCACTTCCAGATCAGTCGCTGGGAGGCCGCGTCAGCGACCGGTCTTCGGTGCCTTCCAGCGGGCGATGCCGCGAGCCACCAGGTTGAGGATCATCACGAAGGCGATCAGCGTCAGCGCCGCCGCCCACGCTCGGTCGTACGCCGCACCGGAACCCGCGCTGTTCGCGTACTGCTGGTAAATGAACAGCGGCAACGACTGCTGCGCACCCTCGAAGGGGTTGGTGTTGATGAGCGAGTTGCCCCACACCAGCAGCAGCACCGGCGCGGTCTCGCCCGCGATACGGGCGACCGCCAGCATGATGCCGGTCGTGATGCCGCCGATCGAGGTCGGCAGGACCACCTTCAGGATGGTGCGCCACTTCGGGACACCGAGCGCCAGGGACGCCTCGCGCAGCTCGTTCGGGACGAGCTTGAGCATCTCCTCCGTGGAGCGGACCACCACCGGCATCATCAGGATGGCCAGCGCGAGCGAGCCGGCGAAGCCGAAGGGCTGCATGTCGAACATCAGCATGATCGACAGGATGAACAGGCCCGCGACGATCGAGGGGATACCGGTCATCACGTCGACGAAGAACGTGACGGCCCTGGCGAGGCTGCCCCGCCCGTACTCGACGAGGTAGATCGCGGTGAGCACACCGACCGGCGCCGCGATGACGGTGGCGAGGCCGACCTGCTCCAGGCTGCCGAGGATGGCGTGGTAGATGCCGCCGCCCGGCTCGGTGTCGGAGACCAGGCCCATCGAGTGGGTCAGGAAGTAGACGTCGAGGACCTTCACACCGCGCACGACGGTCGTCCAGACCAGGGAGACCAGCGGGACCAGGGCGAGCAGGAAGGCGACCCACACGAGGGCGGTCGCGACCCGGTCCTTGGCCTGCCGGCGCCCCTCGACGCGGGACGCGATGACGTACGAGCCGAGGATGAACAGGACCGCGGCCATCAGGGCCCACTGGATGCTGCTGTTCAGGCCGGCGGCCGCGCTGATGCCGAGGCCGAGGGCGACCGAGCCGGCGGCGATGGCGTATGGGCTCCACCTGGGGAGGCGGGCGCCGCGCAGCGTGCTGCGGGGCTTGTCGGCGATGACGGCGTTGCTCATGCGTTGGCCCCCGAGTACTCCTTGCGGCGGGCGATGATCATGCGGGCCGCGCCGTTGACCAGCAGGGTGATGACGAACAGCACCAGACCGGAGGCGATGAGGGCGTCCCGGCCGAGGTCGCTGGCCTCACTGAACTTGCTGGCGATGTTCTGGGCGAAGGTGCCGCCGCCCGGGTCGAGCAGACTGGCCTGGATGGTGAAGGTCGGGGAGAGCACGGTGGCCACGGCCATCGTCTCGCCGAGCGCGCGCCCGAGGCCGAGCATCGACGCGGAGATCACGCCGGAGCGGCCGAAGGGGATCACCGCCATGCGGATGACCTCCCAGCGGGTGGCGCCGAGGGCGAGGGCCGCCTCCTCGATCATCTGCGGGGCCTGGCGGAAGACCTCGCGGCTCACGTTGGTGATGATCGGCAGGATCATGATCGCGAGCAGGATGCCGACGGTGAGCATCGAGCGGGGCGCGCCGCCCTGCCAGTCGAAGATGCCGGTCCAGCCGAGGTAGTCGTCGAGCCAGCCGTAGAGGCCGTTCATGTGCGGGACGAGGATCAGGGCGCCCCAGAGGCCGTAGACGATGGACGGCACGGCGGCGAGCAGGTCGATCACGTAGGCGATGGGACCGCTCAGCCTGCGTGGGGCGTAGTGGGTGAGGAACAGGGCGATGGCGACCGCGATCGGGACCGCGATGACCATGGCGATGATCGAGGAGACGACCGTGCCGAAGGCGAGGACGGCGATGCCGAACTTCGGCGGGATCAGACCGGTGTTCCACTCGAAGGTGGTGAGGAAGTTCGCGTCGTCCTTGCCGATCGCGATCGAGGCGCGGTAGGTGAGGAAGACGGCGATCGCGGCCATGATCGCCAGCAGCAGGATGCCCGACCCGCGGGAGAGACCGAGGAAGATCCGGTCACCGGGCCGGGTGGCGCCACGGGCCGCGCGCTTGTGCTCGGCCTCGGTCGGCTGGGGGGCGGGTGGAGGTGTGTCGGTTATCTGTGTGGTGTCCATCGGGTTCTCCGGTCTGCGGAGCCGCGTGCGATGTGCGGCTCCTGGCGGCGGTGCACCGGACGGTGTGGCCGGACCGGGTCCCTGGATGCGGGCCCCGGTCCGACCACACGCTCAGGTCAGCTCAGGCCCTCGATGGTGGTGCGGACCTTGGCGATGATGTCGTCGGGAATCGGCGCGTAGTCGTTGTCCGCGAGAACCTTCTGGCCGTCCTCGGAGGCGATGTAGCGCAGGAACGCCTTGGTGGCGGCCAGGGTGTCGGCCTTGTTGCCCTTGTCGCAGGCGATCTCGTACGTCACCAGGGTGATCGGGTAGGCGCCCTCGGCCTTGGTGGCGTAGTTCAGCTGGAGCGCCAGGTCGGAGCCGGTGCCGACGACCTTGGCGTCGGCGATGGCCTTGGTGGCGTTGTCCACGCTGGCCTCGACCGGGGCGGAGGCACCGGTGTCGATGCTGACCGGGTTGATGCCGTCCTTGGCGTACGACAGCTCCATGTAGCCGATCGCGCCGGAGGTCTGCTTGACCTGCTGGGCGATGCCGGAGGAGCCGGACGCCGACTGGCCGCCCTCGGCCTGCCAGGCCTTGCCGCCCGAGTAGGGCCAGTCGCTCTTGGCGGTGGCGATCAGGTACTTGGTGAAGTTGTCCGTGGTACCGGAGTCCTCGGAGCGGTGGAACGCCTGGATCTTGAGGTCGGGAAGCTTGGCGTCGGGGTTCAGCTTCTTGATCGCCGCGTCGTTCCACTTGGAGATCTTGTTGTTGAAGATCTTCGCGAGCGTCGGGGCGTCCAGCGTGAGCTTGTCCACGCCCGGGACGTTGTAGCCGAGCGCGATCGGGCCGCCGACCATCGGGAGGTCGATGGCCTGGCCGCCGGAGCAGACCTTCTTGGAGGCGGTGACCTCTTCCGGCTTCAGCGCCGAGTCGGAACCGGCGAAGGCGACCTGGCCGTTGGTGAAGGCGGTGATGCCGGCGCCGGAGCCGCTGCCCTTGTAGTTGATCTGCACGCCACAGGCCTGCGTGAACTGCTTGACCCAGGCGTCGATCGCGTTCTTCTGCGCGGAGGAGCCGTCGGCGAGCAGCTGGCCCTTGGCGCCGTCGCACTTGATGTTGCCCGCGGCCGCGGTGGCGGACGCGTTGCCGCTGCCGCCGCCGCTGGTGTCGTCGGAGCCGCACGCCGTGAGGGCCAGGGCGCCGGAGACGGCGAGAGCACCGAAGGCGAGGGCCCGCCGGTTCATGCGCTGAAGCTTCACTTGAGTTCCTTCCGGGTGCCGCCGTCCTGAATCCGGCGGCGTGCGCGAAGTCTGGGAGATGCGGATGCGCTTTCACGGCGCACCACACATCGCGTAAGACCGAAATTAGGCAGATCAGGTGAAGGCGTTCATGGCCGGAAGTGAACGGGGAGTGAACCCCTGCAGAAGGTGCGGTGAGGTCACGGAACGCTTACGTCGAGGGCACGGTGTGATTCCGGAACCCGTAAGGGAACCCTCACCCGCACAGCCTCGTCTCGTTCCACGGAAGCCCACGAGGCCGACGCGGCCGACGAAAGGCACGGACACATGGAACGGCGTACGTTCATCGGGGCCGGCGCGGCTGCGATCGCGGCGATCGGCACGGCCGCCTGCGACAGCGGCACGAGCAACAGCGCCGGCACCGCACCCAGCACCGTCGGCCGCTCCCTCTCCGCCCGTACGCCCGCCACGGCGGCCGTGACCGCCGCGAACTGGACCGCCCTCGGCCGCGACCTGGACGGCACCCTGGTCCGCCCCGGCGACGCGGACTGGGCGACCGCCCGGCAGCTCTACAACACCCGCTTCGACTCGCTGAAGCCCGCGGCGGTGGCGTACGTGGCGCACACCGACGACATCCGCACCACGCTCGCCTACGCCCGCGCCCACGGCGTCCGGGTGGCGATCCGCAACGGCGGCCACTCCTACGCCGGCTGGTCCTCGGGAGACAACCGGCTGATCGTCGATGTCTCCCGGCTGAACCGCGTCCGCGCCTCGGGCGGCACCGCCGTGGTCGGCGCCGGCGCCAAGCTGATCGACGTCTACCGGGCCCTGACCGCGAAGGGCGTGACGATCCCGGGGGGCTCCTGCCCGACCGTCGGCATCTCCGGCCTGGTGCTGGGCGGCGGCCACGGCGTGGCCTCCCGGGCCTACGGCCTGACCTGCGACAGCCTCACCCGGGCGACGCTGATCACGGCCGACGGCAGGGAACTTACCGCCGACGCGTCCACCGACAAGGACCTCTTCTGGGCGCTGCGCGGCGCGGGCAACGGCAACTTCGGCGTGGTGAGCGAACTGCACTTCAGGACCCACCCGGCTCCCCAGGGCGTGACCGCGTACGCGACCTGGCCGTGGTCCAGGGCCGCCGCCGTGGTGCGGGCCTGGCAGGAGTGGGGTCCCGGCCAGCCCGACGAGATCTGGTCCTCCTGCCATCTGGAGAACGGCGGCTCGCCGTCCGTGGCCGTCGCGGCGTTCTCCCTGGGCACCTACGGCGAGCTCCAGAACGCCCTCGACCGCCTGGCCGACCGGGTCGGCGCACCGGCCCGCAGCGTCTCACTGCGGCGGCACTCCTACGAGAGCGCGATGGAGGCGTACGCGGGCTGCTCGTCCTTCTCCACGGACGCCAAGTGCCACCTGCCCGGCTCCACCCCGAACCGCGACCCGCACGGCGCCCTCGGCCGCGAGACCTACGCGGCCCGCTCGGACTTCTTCGACCGCTCCCTCCCGGCGGCCGGCATCCAGGCGCTGCTGCGGCAGATCGCCTCGGCCCGGGGCGGCTCGGGCAGCATCGCCCTGACCGCCCTCGGCGGAGCGGTCAACCGCGTCTCCCCCACGGCCACGGCCTTCGTCCACCGCCGCTCTCGCATGCTGGCCCAGTACATAGCGTCCTGGAGGTCGGGCACGACGGGTACGACGGCCCAGTCCTGGCTGACGGGAGCCCACGGCGCGATGAAGCCGTACGCCTCGGGAGCGGCCTACCAGAACTACCCGGACCCGACGCTGAAGGACTGGCGGAAGGCGTATTACGGCGACGCGGTGACCAAGCTCGCCAAGGTGAAGAAGCAGTACGACCCGCAGGGCTTCTTCAGCTACCCGCAGTCGCTGTAGCCGTAGCCGTAGCCGTAGTCTTCGTCGGCTACGCGGCCAGGTCCCGCTGGGAGGCCGGGGTCTCCTGGCGGGCTCCGGAAATCACCGAGGCACCCCGTCCACCGTCTCGCGCGCGCACGATCCACGCCCCCTTCGACGAGCGCTCGACGGCCTTCATCAAGGGGGTGAGAAGAGCCATCGCGAGCGGCGACAGCAACAGAGCCACCGCCGTGCCGAGCGCGAACCCGCCGATGACGTCCGTCGGGTAGTGCACCCCCATGTACACCCGGCAGAACCCTTCGAGCAGCGCCAGCACGATCCCGACGAGCCCGAACTTCCGGTTGGCGACGAACAGCGCGACAGCCATCGCCATGGTGATCGTCGCGTGGTCGCTCACGAAGGAGTAGTCGGTCTTCCCGGCCACCAGGACCTCGAGCCCCTCATGGGTCCGGAACGGCCGGGGCCGCTCGACGAACCCCCTTATGGGCACGTTCACCAGCACGGCCAGCGCGGCGGCGAGCGGCGCCCACAGCAGCGCGGCCACCGAGGAGGCGGCGTCCTCACCCGCGCGCCGGCGGCCCAGCCACCAGCACCACAGGACGAGCAGCACCATCCCGAGCAGGATGCCGTACTCCCCGACGTACTCCATGGCCCGGTCGAACCAGTGCGGGGCGTGCTTGGCCAGGCCGTTGATGTCGTAGAGCAGGTCGACGTCGGGGTTCGACCCGGATTCGGCGAGAACAGCCATGGTGCTGCGGCCCCTTCGTCGTCTTTCCCGGCGTACCCATGTGCGCTCGGCTACGCCCCCAGGAACGCACGGCTCCCGTTAATACGTTCCACACTCCACTGAATGATCACGCAGACGTTATCGAAGAGAGACACATCGCCGCAGCTCAGGGGGTGGGTTTCACGCTCGGTCACACCGTGGTGGGCAACGCTTTCGCGCCATCTTCGGTGACGCGGGTGGCGCCGAAGTACTCAGAGTTGTCGATCGGGTCGAACCGGATCACAGCACCTGTTCTCGGTGCGTCGATCATGTATCCGCCGCCCACATAAATCCCGACATGGTGGATGGCGCGCGAATTGCTGAGGTCCTTGGAGAAGAACACCAGGTCCCCCGGCAGCAGTTCACTTCTGGCCGGATGCGGGCCCGCGTTGTACTGGTCGTTCGCGACGCGCGGCAGCGTGACGCCCACACTCGCGTACGAGGCCTGTGTCAGCCCCGAACAGTCGAAGCGCCCGCCCTGCTCGGCGGTACCGGTCCCGCCCCACAGATAAGGCGTCCCGAGCTTCTTCTGCGCGTAGTAGATGGCACCGGCGGCCTGCCTGGAAGGGTCGACCCGGGTCGTGGGCGCCGCGAAGCTCTTCTCCAGTGTCAGGATGGTCTTCACGTAGTTCTGGGTTTCCTTGTACGGCGGCACGCCCCCGTACTTGATGACCGCGTAGGCGCCCGCGTTGTAGGAGGCGAGCATGTTCTCGGTGATGTTCCCCGGGACGTTTTTCACATAGGACGCGAGCGAGCAGTCGTAGGAGGCCGCCGAGGGAATCGCGTCGTTGGGGTCCCAGACGTCCTTGTCGCCGTCGCCGTCCCCGTCGACCCCGTGCGTGGCCCAGGTCCCCGGGATGAACTGCGCTATTCCCTGCGCCGCCGCGGCGCTCTGGGCCCTCGGGTTGAACCCGCTCTCCTGGTAGAGCTGGGCGGCGAGCAGGGCCGGGTTGATGGCGGGGCAGAGGTTGCCCGACTCCTGCACGAGTTTCCGATAGGCGGTCGGCACAGCCCCCTCGGCCAGCGCCCTGGTGGCCCCGCCGACCCCGCCCGCCAGGTTGCCGGCGACGACGTAGACCCCCACGACGAGCAGCATCACGAAGCTGAGCCCCGCCCCGAGAACGGCGCCCGCAACGAGCCACGCCTTACGCACCGTCAACCGCCCCTCGCCGACCGGGAGTCCGCCCGCGCCAGTCTAGGAGCTTCCCCGGAGGAAGCCGGGGTACTCGGCCGGGTCGGCGCAAAGATCGCGGTGCGGGGGCGCAAGGATCGCGCTGCGGGGGCGCAATCGCGTGCGGGGGCGCAGAGTTCAGCGGACCGCGTCCCGGTGGAGCGCGGCGGCCTCCGCCCCGAACACCACGCTGTACGACACGTCGGGCGTCAGCCCGCCCTGCTCGTGCCCGCCGACCACCCCCACGACCCGTCCGTCCCCGTTCACCCAGGGACTGCCGCTGGTACCCCCCGTGAAGTCGGGGCACGCTATTCGCTGCTGCGTGCGGCTGTGCGCGGTCGGCTTGTTGGTGCAGCTGATCGGCACGTCACGGGAGGAGGGGTACCCGATGACGGTGACGGCGGTCGCCCCGGTGGCGGTGCGGACCGCGAAACCGTTCCCGCCGACGAGGTCCTGGACCTTCCCCTCCACCGTGGCGAAGGCGACGTCGCTGTCCTCGTCCTGCCCCTCGGCCCACCCCTCGGGCAGGTACCGCTTCGTCACCTTCCACATCCCGTACGGCGCCACGCCGTCCCGGTATCCGGGCACGAACACGAGGTCGTCGTCGCCGTCGAGACAGTGCGCGGCGGTGACGAGGAGATCCCGGTGCGGGCTGCGGACGACGGAGGCGGTGCAGTGGTGCTTTCGGCCGTTGAACAGCGGTCCCACGCGGGCGGCCGGCGAGTTCGCCGCGGCGACCGTCGTCACCCCGAAGGGCCCCGCCCCGTCGTCGGCGGCCGCCTCGGAGGCGGAGGTGACGGTGAGCAGGACAGCGGCGGCGTGGAGGGCGAGACGTGGCGTGCGCTTCACGGAAGAAAGCATTCCGCACGAAGATGAGAAACGCATCAAGCGCAGGTTTCGGGACAGCCCTGGTCGACGGTGTGGATCCCCGCGCCCCGGGGCAGCCGAGCCTCGACGGCGGGGACCCGGGAGGCCGGCGTGTTCGACGGATTCGAACTGACGCGGTGCGAGGGCGACGACGGCGTCCGGCTGCGCGTGCGGCACGGCGGCAGCGGCCCCGCCGTACTGCTCCTGCACGGGCATCCCCGTACGCATGCCACCTGGCACCGTGTCGCCCCGCTGCTGGCCGCGACGGGCCACACCGTCGTCTGCCCCGATCTGCGCGGCTATGGCCGCTCCGACAAGCCCGCCACCGACCCGGACCACCGTCCCTACTCCAAACGGGCGATGGCCGGTGACTGCCTCGCGGTGATGCGCCGGCTGGGACACGAGCGGTTCGCGGTCGTCGGGCACGACCGGGGCGCGTACGTGGCGACCCGCCTCGCCCTGGACCACCCCGAGGCGGTGTCCGCCGTCAGCGTGCTGGACGCCGTCCCCATCGGGGAGGCCCTGCGCCGCTGCGACGCCGGCTTCGCCGCGAGCTGGTGGCACTGGTTCTTCCTCGGCCAGACGGACAAGCCCGCCGAACGCGTCATCAACGCCGACCCCGACGCCTGGTACACGGCGAAGCCCGAGCCGATGGGCGCCGAGGCGTACGAGGACTACCGGCAGGCCATCCACGACCCGGCCACCGTGCACGCCATGTGCGAGGACTACCGGGCCGGCCTCGGCGTCGACCGCGACCACGACGACGCCGACCGGCGGGCCGGCCGGCGCATCGACCGCCCGCTCCAGGTCCTGTGGGCCACGCGGGACGACATGACCGACCTCTACGGCGACGTACTGGCCGTCTGGCGCGACTGGGCGGGCGCCCACCTGGAGGGCGCCCCGATCGACTCCGGCCACCACATGGCCGAGGAGGCCCCGGAAGAGCTCGTAGGCGCGCTGTGCGCGTTCTGGGCGAATGCCGGACACCTGACCGGGACCGAGCAGTCCTGACGTCGTCGGGGGCACGAGCGAACGGCTCAGCCACGCGTCTGGGCGAACGCCGGCTGCGTCACCGGCGCGTGTTTCCGATCAGGTGGCCCGCGTCTGCACACCCTGGGGAAAACGCGTCCCCGTCAGCTCCTCCGACACCGTCCACAGGCGCCGGGCCACGGCAGGGTCGCTCGCCGCCGTGCTCCGGCCCACCAGAGTCGGCGCACCCTTCATCTCGCCGAGCCCGTCCGGTCCGACGTAACTCGCCCCCGGCAGCTCCTGCGTCGCCGCGTACAGCGTGGGCAGGGCGCCCGCGCGGTCGTCCTGCGCCAGGAACCTGTTGCCGAACTGCATGAACACCCGGGCCGCCGGACTGGCCGCGTGGCTCTGGAGGTTCGTGGCCGAGTAGCCGGGGTGGGCGGCCAGAGCGCGGACCTTGGAGCCGGACTCCGTCAACCGCCGCTGGAGTTCCAGCACGAACAGCAGGTTCGCGAGTTTCGACTGGCCGTAGACGCCCCTCGGGTCGTAGTTCGACGTCCTGTTCAGGTCGTCGAACTGGATCCGCTGGTCGCCCCAGCGGTGCGCGCCCGAGGCCACCGTCACGACCCGGTCGGTGACATACGGCAACAGAAGGTTCGTCAGCGCGAAGTGGCCCAGATGGTTCGTACCGAACTGCATCTCGAAGCCGTCCGCAGTCCGCTGCTGCGGGATCATCATCACGCCCGCGTTGTTGATCAGCAGATCCAGCGGACGGTCCCAGTCCGCCGCGAACTCCCGCACCGACGACAGGTCCGCCAGATCCAGCCGCCGGACCTCGGTGCTGCCGTTCACGGTCCTCGCGGCCGCCTCACCGCGCTCAGCGTCCCGTACGGCGAACACGACGTGCGCGCCCGCCTCGGCCAGGGCCTGCGCGGCCCGGAGTCCGATCCCGCTGTTCGCCCCCGTGACCACCGCCGTGCGGCCGGTCTGGTCGGGGATCCGGGTCGCGTTCCACTTCTGCCGCTTGTCCGTAGCCATACACCCGAATGTAGACGCCGCCAACAATGCTGTCAATGACAACAATGATGGCAATGTCCACAATGCTGCCATCGCCTACATCCGGATACGATGGCGCCCATGCCAGCCGAGAAGCCCGAGACCCGCCCCTACCACCACGGAGACCTGCGCTCCGCCCTCCTCGTCGCCGCCGAGCGCACCCTGCGCGACAAGGGCAGCGCCTCCCTCTCCCTGCGGGAACTCGCCCGCGACCTCGGCGTCAGCCACGCCGCCCCCGGCCGGCACTTCAAGGACAAGCAGGCCCTGCTCAACGCGCTCGCCCTGGTCGGCTACGACCGCATGGCCGAGGCCCTCGAGGCCGCCGACGAACCGGGCCTCGCCCTGCGGGGCCGCCTCACCGTCCTCGCCCGGGCCTATCTGGGCTTCGCCATCGACAACGCCGAGCTCCTGGCGCTGATGTACGCCCGCAAGCACGACCCCGCCACCGCCGAACAGATGGCCGCCGGGGTCGACCGCACGGTGGGCGCCCTGGCACGGGCCGTCGCCGCCGCCCAGCAGCACGGCGAGATCGTCGACGGCGACCCCGAGCAGCTCACCCTCGTCGTGGGCACCGCCCTCCAGGGCCTGGCGTCCTTCGCCGTCACCGGCATGTACACCACCGAGGCCGCCATGGAGACCGTGCCGGAACTGGTCCACCACCTGATGCACGGCCTCGAGCCCCGCTGACCCACCGACCCGGAGACGCGGAGACGCGGAGACCCGGAGACCCGGAGACGCTAACAGCCTCCAGCCACCCGGGAGTTGTGTGCGACGCGTGTAGATGGTCAAGCCGTGACCATCCCCCGCCCATCCGCCGGCCATTGATCAGCAATCCCCCAACGCCCTTGAGTAAGGCGGAAGTCAGGATTCCACCGCCTGTCTTGTTGTCACGTACTCAACAAGGGGATGGTCTTCGCGGGTCGCCGCCCCCACCGGGAACCTCACCGGTGGTCCCCCACCGCAGGCCTCTGCAACCACTCCCAGGAGGCTGTACGTTGCGTACCTCCCGTTCCCCCCGCATATCCGGCAGATGGCGCCGGGCCGGCTCCACCGCCGTGGCCACCTCCGCCCTCGTGTTCGCCGGACTCGGCACCGCCGTCCACGCGACCGCCGCCACCCCCGACCACGTGAGCGCCAAGGCCGTCGCCACCGCCGTCGCCAAGGCACACGTGCAGTACGAGAGCGCGTGCGACGCCACCCCCAAGAAGGGCTACGCCGCCTGCAACGCCCTGCGCGTCACCGGCGGCACCACCGCGTACATGGAGAAGCAGGCCGCGCTGAAGGGCGTGACCGCCAGGACGCTCAAGCCGAACGCCTCCTCCGCCACACCCACCGGCTACGGCCCGAGCGACCTCCAGTCCGCGTACGGCCTGACCTCCGCGGCCGCGAACAACGGCTCCGGCCAGACCGTCGCCATCGTGGACGCCTACGACGACCCGAACGCCGCGGCCGACCTGGCGACCTACCGCTCGTACTACGGCCTGCCGGCCTGCACCACGGCCAACGGCTGCTTCAAGAAGGTCAGCCAGACCGGCTCCACGACCTCCCTCCCCACCGCCGACAGCGGCTGGGCCGGTGAGATCTCCCTCGACCTCGACATGGTCTCCGCCATCGCCCCGAACGCGAAGATCCTGCTGGTGGAGGCGAGTTCGTCGTCCATGGCCAACCTGGGCAAGGCGGTGAACGAGGCCGTCACCCTGGGCGCCAAGTTCGTCTCCAACTCCTACGGCGGCTCCGAGTCCTCCTCGGACACCTCCTACGACTCCTCGTACTTCAACCACCCCGGCGTCGCCATCACCGTCTCCGCCGGCGACGCGGGCTACGGCGCCGAATACCCGGCCGCCTCCAAGTACGTCACCGCGGTCGGCGGCACCGCCCTGAAGACCTCCTCCACCAGCCGCGGCTGGACCGAGACCGTCTGGAAGACCAGCTCCACCGAGGGCACCGGCTCCGGCTGCTCGGCGTACGACGCCAAGCCCACCTGGCAGACCGACACCGGCTGCACCAAGCGCATGATCGCCGACGTCTCCGCCGTCGCCGACCCCGCCACCGGCGTCTCCGTCTACGACTCCTACGGCTCCGACGGCACCGGCTGGAACACCTACGGCGGCACCAGCGCCTCCTCCCCGATCATCGCGTCGGTGTACGCCCTGGCCGGTACGCCGTCCAGCGGCTCCTACCCGTCCTCCTTCCCCTACGCGCACACCTCCGCCCTCAACGACGTGACCTCGGGCAACAACGGCAGCTGCTCGACGAGCTACTTCTGCACCGCCAAGTCGGGCTACGACGGGCCGACCGGCCTGGGCACTCCGCAGGGCCTGGCCGCCTTCACCGGCTGAACCGACACCTCCCGAGTCCTCCCCGTCGGGTCACGGGGACGCCGCCCTCGAGAGGGGGACGTGGGGTCCCCTCGGCGGCACCACGGCAACGGGCCGCGACATCCGGTCGCGGCCCGTTCGCCATGCCCTTCACCGGCTGACTCTCCGTCAACGAACGGGCCGCCGACCGCCCCTGCCGCGGCCCGTTCGTCATGCCGGTGGCCCTCCGGGTTAGCCTTCACCCGCAGAACATCGGTGCCAGAAGCGCCGCAGGCCGTAAGAGGGGTCAACGACGGAACCACACGCCAGGTTCCGCTCAGGCCTCATTGCCCGGCGTTACCTGCCGTGATACACAGAGTGACCAGACAGTCATTCGTACGAAACCCGCCAACCGATGACGCCAAGTCGACATACGACGGCGGAATTGTCGGCGACAATGAGGCCTGACCTCTGCGCACCCGCAGGGGAGACGGAACTACCCACCAGGGGCGGTGACTTACATGCTCTTTGCGGCCGACAAGGGAGACATCAACACCATCATCGGCGGGATCGCGCCGGACTGGGGCCCCTTCGGGGCGCTGGGGACCGAGGCGAAGACGATGATCCAGGTCGTCATGGCGGTCGCCATCCTGCTCTGCCTGGGCATCGCCATCTGGGGTGCCGCCAAACAGCGCATCGGCGCCACCGCCCTGCGGGACACCTTCAGCGCGGAACAGGGCAAGGGCCTCATCATCGCGGGGCTGACCGGTGTCTTCATCATCGGCTCCCTGGGCACGCTCTTCACCATCGTGTACGGCATGGCCGTATAGCCGCCGCGTCCGGTCGACGCACCTCCGGCCCGGCCGGGCGCGCCCGGTATCCCCTACCCCACCCGTCCGCAGTGCCCACCGGCTGAGGTTGCGTTCCCCCGATGTCTCCGATGTCTCCGATCTCCTCGATGACTCCGATGACTCTGATGCCGAGTCACCACACCGCGCCCGCGCGGGAACCAGCACGGCTACCGTCGTACTCCTACGCGTTTTCCCGCGCTGTTCCGCACCACGTCGAGGGGGCGTAAGCGGTATGAGTCTCGGAGACGACCAGGAGGGCTCCGGCGGTTACGGCGGCACCGGCCAGACCCGCACACACCTGCCGGGCGGCACCACGGACGTGTACGGCGGCGCCCGCCGCTCCGGCCGCTCGTCCTCCAGAAGCCTGGTCACCGTGGTCGGCGTCGTCGTCCTCCTGATCGCCGCGATCGCCTTCGCGAACCGCGGAGGTGACGGTTCCTCATCCTCCGCGCAGGGCACGGGCGGCCAGCCGAACGCCACCACCACAGCCCCCAGCGGCACCAAGCCGGTGCAGTCCACCCCGGGCACCATCCCCACGGGGTACGCGCACGACGCCCAGGGGGCGCAGAGCGCGGCGGCGAACTACGCGGTGGCGCTGGGCTCGACCGGCATGTTCGACAAGACCCAGCGCGACGCCACTCTCCAGGCCATCGTCGTCCCTTCGCGCGTGGCCGAGTTCCAGTCGACCCTGGACAGCGCCTACACCCCTGCCTTCAACAAGGCCGTCGGCCTGAACGACGACGGCTCCACACCGGCCGGCTACACCTTCGTGTCCCGTACGAATCCCGTCGGCACCAAGGTCACCGAGTCCAGCCAGAACAACATGACCGTCGAGGTCTGGTGCAGCGGCCTGCTCGGCATGGCGGGCGAGAACTCCACGAACCCCGTCACCAACAGCTGGTTCACCATCACCATGAAGCTCGAGTGGGCGGCCGGCGACTGGAAGGTCGTCACGCAGTCCCAGAAGGAAGGCCCGACGCCCGTCCCAGGCGACGACCCGGCCTCCAGCGCCGACGAGATGGCCAAGGCCGTCGACGAGTACGGAGGGTTCACCTATGCGCGGTAATCGCTACGTACTCAAGACCGCCGCTGCGGTCACAGCCGTACAGACCGCGACCGTGCTCCTGGCGGCCCGGGCCTTCGCGGCTCCGACACCCACACCGTCTCCCTCCACGAGTGACGATGCCTGCAGCCTGATCCCCGGCGCCGCACGGCAGCTGTGCGAGAGCGACCGCAACAGCAAGCAGCGCGGCGGGTCGATCAACGACGACCCCACCTCCACCCTCGACCCCATGTCCTCCCTCGCCAGAAGCTGCGCCAAAGCCGCTGCCTGGACCATCGGCAAGCTCAGCGAGGCCGTGAAGGAGACCGCGAACGTCGACTTCACCAACCAGAAGTTCCTCCAGCAGTACGCCGTCGTCTTCGCCGCGTCGACCATCCTCACCCTCGTCCTGTGGCTGCTCGCGGTCACCAAGCGCGCGGTGCGAGGCGTCCCCCTCACCACCGCCATCAGTGAGGCGATCGGCTTCCTGTGGCTGACCGTGCTCGCGTCCGCCTTCACCCCCCTCATCCTCTACACCGTCGTCTCCGCCACGGACGGCGTCTCAGAGGTCCTCGCGAAGGCCACCGGCGACCAGACCGACACGTTCTTCGGCACCTTCTCCGGCGCCCTGGAGAAGGGCAACGACATCGGCGGCGGCCCCATCATGCTGATCGTCGTCTCCCTGGTCAGCATCCTCGCCGCCGGAGTCCTCTGGCTGGAGCTCGTCATCCGCGCCGCCCTGCTCTACGTCGGCGCCCTCCTCGGCACCGTCGTCTACGCCGGCCTCGTCGACAAGAACCTCTGGGGCCACGTCCGCCGCTGGGCCGGCATCATGATCGCCGTCATCCTGGTCAAACCGGTGATCGTCATCGTCCTCGGCCTCGCCGGCGCGCTCTCCTCCGACGACGGCCCCGACGCCTTCTCCGCCGTCGTCTCCGGGCTCGCCATCATCCTGCTCGCCATCTTCGCCAGTGCGATGATCTACCGTTTCGTCCCCGGCTTCGGCGACGAGATCGCCGGCTCCCGCAACAACCGCATCATGCAGAACGCCGAGGGCAAGGCCGCCGCGGTCATCAGCTCCCCGGCCACCCTGGTCGCCCAGGGCATCAAGACCCACAGCTCCCGGGCCGACAACAACGGTCAGGCCTCCGGAGGCTCGGGCGCCCGCCCGAGCAACCCGGTGTCCGGCGGAGTCGCCGCCCACAGCTCGCGCACCCCGAACGGAGGCGGCGGATCTGTCCCCTCCGCCGCTCCCGCTCCCCGCGCGGGCAACGCGGTGAACACCCCGCACGCCGGCAACCGCAACGCAGGCAGCAACAGCACAGGAGGTGACGGGCGTTGACGACCGAGTCCCACGTGTCGCATACGGTCACGCCCCGCCGTACATATCTGATCGGCCGCGCCCGGCCGAACGCGATCGTCGGCCGCAACCGTGAGTCGGGCGAGATCGCGCTCATCATCGTGGGCGCGTTCCTCGGCATGATGTGCGGGCTCCTCGTCCCGGTCCTGTCCCTGCGCATCGTCCTGCTGATGGGCTTCCCCCTGCTCGCGCTGGCCGCGGTCTACGTGCCCTACAAGCGCCGCACCTTCTACAAGTGGTTCGAGATCAACCGCAGTTACAAGCGCACCCTGCGCCAGGGCACCACCTACCGCTCCTCCGTGATGGAGGCCGGCACCCACGTCGACGGCCGCGAGGTCGAGGTCGGCCCGCCCCCCGGCATCGGCCGGATCAACTGGCTCGCCGCCCCGTTCGGGCCCGACGAGATCGCCGTACTGCTCCACGCGGACCGCCGTACCGTCACCGCCGCCATCGAGATCGAGGGCCCCGGCGTCGGCCTGCGCGACTCCGAGGACCAGGAAGCCCTCGTCGACCGCTTCGGCACCCTCCTCAAGCACGTGGCCAACGGCGACGGCTTCGTCACCCGCATCCAGATGCTCGCCCGCACCCTCCCCGCCGACCCGGACGCCCACGCCAAGGACGTCGCCATGCGCGGGGACGACCGGGCCCTGCCGTGGCTGCAGTCGTCGTACGACCAGCTCCAGTCGATGGTGTCGACCAGCAGCGAGCAGCACCGCGCCTATCTCGTCGCCTGCATGCACTACACCCGTGAACTGGCCGCCGAGGCCCATGCGATGGCCCGCGCCGCCCGCCCCCAGTCCGGCCGCAAGCTGGACAAGGACGCCGGCCTCGCGGTCGTCATGGCCCGCGAGCTGACCGACATCTGCTCGCGCCTCCAGGAGGCCGACATCCGGGTACGCCAGCCCCTCGGCCAGGGCCGGCTCGCCTCCCTGATCCACTCCATGTACGACCCGGACCACCCCATCGACCACATCCAGGCCATGACCAAGCGCAACGCCTGGCCGGCCGAGCTGGACGCGATGGAGCCGACGTACCTCCAGGCGAAGACGAGGGAGTCGTCCACCCGCGCGCCCTGGTGCCATGCCACGGCCTGGGTGAAGGAATGGCCGATGACCCCGGTGGGCGTCAACTTCCTGGCACCCCTGCTCGTCCACACCCCGGACGTCATCCGAACGGTCGCCGTGACGATGGACCTCGAGCCCACCGAGGTAGCCATCGAACGCATGTTGACCGAAAAGACCAACGACGAGGCCGAGGCCTCCCGCGCCGCCAAGATGAACCGCACCGTCGACCCTCGCGACGTCGCCTCCCACAACCGCCTGGACCAGCGCGGCGAGGACCTCGCGAGCGGCGCGGCCGGCGTCAACCTCGTCGGCTACATCACCGTGTCCTCCCGCAACCCCGAGGCCCTGGCCCGCGACAAGCGGACCATCCGGGCCTCGGCCGGAAAGTCGTATCTGAAACTGGAGTGGTGCGACCGCGAGCACCATCGCGCCTTCGTGAACACGCTTCCGTTCGCCACCGGCATCCGAAAGTAGGGGACCAAGCATGCGGGATCCGCTGTCCGTCCTCAGCGACGCCTTCACGTCCTTCCTGTTCGGAAAGGTCGAGACGACCCGCCTGCCGGTCCGCACCTCCACCGGCCAGGCGCAGGCGGTCTACCTCCCGACCGCCGCGCCCGGCCTCGGCGACTCCGGCGTGATCATCGGCCGCGAGGTGTACTCCGGCAAGGGCTACATCTACGACCCCTTCCAGCTCTACGGCCAGCAGCTCCCGGCACCGCACTGGCTGGTCCTGGGCGAATCCGGAAACGGCAAGTCCGCCCTCGAGAAGACGTATGTGCTGCGCCAGTTGCGCTTCCGGGACCGCCAGGTCGTCGTCCTCGACGCCCAGGGCGAGGACGGCGTCGGCGAATGGAACCTCATCGCGCAGGAGCTGGGGATAACTCCCATCCGCCTGGACCCGATGGCCGCCCTGGACATGGGGATCCGGCTCAACCCGCTCGACCCGGCGATCACCACGACCGGCCAGCTGGCCCTGCTGCGGACCATCATCGAGGTCGCGATGGGCCACGGCCTCGACGAGCGCTCCGGCTTCGCGCTGAAGGTCGCGCACGCCTACGTCAACGAGACGATCGTCGAACGCCAGCCGATCCTCACGGACATCGTGGAGCAGCTACGGCACCCCGAGCCCGAGTCGGCCGAGGCGATGAACGTCGACATAGAGGACGTCCGCGCGTGGGGCCTCGATGTCGCCCTGGTCATCGACCGCCTGGTCGACGGTGACCTGCGGGGCATGTTCGACGGCCCGACCACGGTCGGCATCGACCTGGACGCGCCGCTGATCGTCTTCGATTTGTCCCACATCGACCGCAACTCCATCGCCATGCCCATCCTGATGGCGATCGTCGGGGTCTGGCTGGAACACACCTGGATCCGCCCCGACCGGAAGAAGCGCATCTTCCTGGTCGAGGAGGCCTGGCACATCATCGCCAGCCCCTTCGTGGCCCAGCTCTTCCAGCGGCTGCTGAAGTTCGGCCGACGGCTCGGCCTGTCCTTCGTGGCGGTGGTCCACCACCTGTCCGACGTGGTGGACGGAGCGGCGGCGAAGGAGGCCGCGGCCATCCTGAAGATGGCCTCGACCCGCACGATCTACGCCCAGAAGGCCGACGAGGCCCGAGCGACGGGCCGCGTCCTGGGCCTGCCGCGCTGGGCGGTCGAGATCATCCCGTCCCTCACCCCCGGCATCGCCGTCTGGGACGTCAACGGCAATGTCCAGGTGGTCAAACACCTGGTCACCGAGACCGAACGCCCGCTGGTCTTCACCGACCGCGCGATGACGGAGTCCTCCAGCGATCTCGCCGACGACGCCCTGCGCGCCGCCGAGCTGGAGGCGGAGGAGCGGGCGGCGGCCTTCGTGGAACAGCACATGGGCGACTCCGAGTCGACGGTGGCGTAGGAGGGCGGGCAGTGGTGAGACCGGACGATCGCCACCGGGGCGGTCAGGGAGGCCAGGGAGGCGTCCCTGACGGGCTGTTGGTGGGCATACTCGCCTTCCTCCTCGGCATGACCCTGCTGGTGTGGACGGCGACGGGCCTCGCGGGGCTGTTCGCCCACGGGGACTGGCCGAGCGGCGTCACCTTCACCCGCACCCCGCCGGCCATGCGCCACCTCATCGGCCACCCCCAGGACATCCCCGGCGCCTGGCCAGACACCCCCTCCGGCCAACTCTCCGGCTACGGCCTGGTCTGGGGCCTGTTCATCGGCCAGCTGCTGATCCTCATCGTCCTGACGATCTTCGTGATGGGGACACTGGCCCGCTGGAGGGCGGTCCGCGCGAAGACGCGAGCGGAGAAACTGGCGGCACGGGAACGACGTCCGGAACCGGAACCTGCCCGGGAGACACCGGTCCACGAGGTACCGGCTCACGAGGTGGCGATCCCGAGACCGACGCCGGAACCACAACCGCAAACCCAGCCCTTGCCGTCGCCGCAGCCTTTGCCGGTCACGGTGAGCCGGCCCACCGAGCGGAACCCGCACCCGGTGACGCATGGCGCACCGGTGAGCGGCTGGGAGACCCCTCGCGCCGAGGGCGTGGTGCACTACGGCCCGCCCGCGACCCGCCACCCCACCGCGACCCAGGCCATCAGGGACGCCGAAGGCCCCGCCCTTGTCGTCACCTCGAACCCAGCCGTCTGGCAGGACACCAAGGACGCCCGAGCCAAACTGGGTCCGGTCCACGTCTACGACCCCACCCACCTCTGCGACACCCCGGCCCGCCTCCACTGGTCCCCCACCGCAGGCTGTGAGACCAAGGAGACGGCGAAGGCCAGAGCCGCCGCCCTCCTCGCCCCGGTCCGCCCCACCGCGAAGATCGACCAGGCCGTGGCCGACGTAGCCGAAACGCTCCTGCGCAGCTACCTCCACGCGGCGGCCATAGAGGCCCGCACCATCCGTCACGTCCACCGCTGGTGCCAGGGCACCCAGATCCAGGACGCGGTGCGGACCCTTCGCACCCACCCCAAGGCCGCTCCGGGCTCCGCGGGCGAACTCGAGGCCGCTCTCACCGCGCACCCGGAACGCCGTGACATCGCGCAGGAGTTGGCCGGCCGAGCCCTCTCGGCCCTCTTCACGGTCAACATCCGCGAGGCATGCACTCCCAACCGAAATGATGCCCTCGCCTTGGATTCCTTCGTCGACGAAGGGGGCACGCTTTATGTGGTGGGTGAATCCATCGAGGACCCCAGGACCCATCCGGGTGCGATGCCCCTTCTGACAGCCCTCACCTCAAGCGTGGTCGAGCGTGGCCGGCGCATGGCCGAACGGTCATCCTCCGGTCGCCTCGACCCACCACTGACGCTGGTCCTGGACGACGTCGCAGCCGTGGCTCCCCTTCCCCACCTGCCGGAGCTGCTGGCCGCCGGAGCGGACCGGGGACTACCGACCCTGGCCCTGCTCCGGTCCCGCGAACAGGCACGCACCCGATGGCCGGACGCGGAGTTCCCGGCGTAGGGCTCAGGTGCTGATTCCTGACCGACCGCACTGACGTCAGACTCGCTCCAGCGCGAACTCCAGCTCCGACTCCTCCGGAGCCGACCCCAGCGGCACGACCACACCGGTGGGCTCGAACCCGGCCTTGCGATAGAACCGCTGCGCCCGCCCGTTGTCCTCGTGCACGATCAGCCGCACCCGCTCGGCACCATGTGCCCACGCCCACTCCACAGCGGCGTCGAACAGCACATCGGTGAGCCCACTCCCGCGCTCCTCGGGCCGTACGAACACCCCGACGAGATGCCCCTGCTTCCGCTCGACCGGAAACCCTGCCCAGTCCGTGGTCCCGGGCTCCTCCATCAGCACCGTCACCGTCCCGACCCACTGCCCGTCCGGTGCCTCGGCGATGACCGTCTGAGCCCCTTCCGCCCCCTCGGAACCCTTGGCCGTCCGCTCCTGCCAGAAGGAATCGGGCCGTGCGACGGCCTCCTCATAGGTCTCCAGGAAGGCGAGGGGCGCGACCGGATCCTGAAGTGCCGCAAGCCGGAGCTCCTTCGCGGCGGACCACTCATCGGCGCGGACGGACCGGATCACATAGCTCATACGGGCCACAGTAATGCCGGCCGGGTATCACGTGAAACGCAGAAAACCCCCGTGCCGAATGGCACGGGGGTTTTCTCACAAATTGTTCGGCGGTGTCCTACTCTCCCACAGGGTCCCCCCTGCAGTACCATCGGCGCTGTAAGGCTTAGCTTCCGGGTTCGAAATGTAACCGGGCGTTTCCCTCACGCTATGACCACCGAAACACTATGAAGTTACGACCGGAAAAAGCACAGTCGTTGCCTCAGAACTAACACAGTGGACGCGAGCAACTGAGGACAAGCCCTCGGCCTATTAG
>NZ_JBHVYZ010000030.1:0-101384 GCF_042880295.1 Streptomyces sp. NPDC058307 | reverse complement strand
ACTCTGTTGCCCGCGCACCGGCGGGCCCCCGCCGGGCCCGCCCCGGCCAGACTGGGGTCCCCCCCACGTCCGTGCGTGCGCGTGCCGGGTGGCCCCGGTCGGCTCACTTGCCCCTGGCCCTCCAGGACGCCCGCAGCCTCGGCGGCCACTTCCGCGTGTCCCGGGGCTCCACGTACGGCTCCTGGGTCGGCTCGGCCGCGCCGGAGGCGATCGCCCGCTCCCGGGCCAGTTCCGCGTCGAACTCCAGACCCAGCAGGATCGCCAGGTTCGTCAGCCAGAGCCACACCAGGAAGACGATGGCGCCGGCGAGGGTGCCGTAGGTCTTGTTGTAGGAGCCGAAGTTGGCGGCGTAGAGGGCGAATCCCGCGGAGGCGGCGAGCCAGACCAGGGTGGCGACGACACTGCCGGGGGAGATCCAACTGAAGCCTCGGCCACGGACGTTGGGGGCGGCCCAGTACAGCAGCCCGATCATCATGACGACCAGGAGCAGCAGCACCGGCCACTTGGCCACGCCCCAGATCGCGATCGCCGCGTCGCCGAACCCCACCGCCCTGCCCGCCCGTTCGGCCAACGGGCCCGTGAACACCACGATCAGCGCGCTCGCCGCCAGCATCAGCATCAGCGTCACGGTCAGGGCCAGCCGCAGCGGTGTCAGCTTCCACACCGGGCGGCCCTCGGGAAGGTCGTACACCGCGTTGGACGTGCGGATGAAGGCGGCGACGTACCCGGAGGCCGACCACAGGGCGGCCAGCAGTCCGAGGATCGCCAGGACACTGCCCGTGCCGCCGCTGTCGCCGAGCTGGACCACCGCGTCCCGCAGGATGTCCCGGGCCGGGCCCGGCGCGAGGTCCCCGATGTTGTCCAGGATCTTGTCCGTGGCACGCTGTCCCACCACGCCCAGCAGGGAGACCATCACCAGCAGGGCGGGAAACAGCGACAGGACGCCGTAGTACGTCAACGCCGCCGCACGGTCGGCGAGTTCGTCGTCCAGCAACTCCTTCGCCGTGCGCCGCAGTACCGCACGCCAGGCTCGCGCGGGCAACTCGGAGGGGCTGCTGGGCTGGTCGTCGGCCTGCTCGTCCATGGCGTGGCGGGTCTCCCGAAACCACCGTCCGAACCGCCGACTTGACCTGAATCGTGGTTGAGGTCGGAGGGTGGCCGGTATGACACGTCGTACCGATACTCACCCCGACCCGACCGGCCCTCGCGTCGGTGCCTCCTTCTTCAGTCACTGGCGGGTGGGCACCCCCCTGCGCCAGCGGCAGACCGTCGAGGCCGTCGCCACCGTCTGGGAGCGGCGGCCCTGGCCCGCCGACGGCCTGCTCGGCTATCACCTCTACAGCGGGCACGACACCGCCACCCTGATGCACTACTCGCAGTGGACGAGCGAGCAGGCCTACGAGGCCTTCGTCAAGACGCACCGGCAGGAGCGGGTGGACGAGATCGACACCGCCGTGCCGGGCATCGAGCGGCTGGGCCTCGGCCGCTACCGGCACTACCGCAGCGCCGTCCAGGACGGCGACCGGCGGGTTCCGGGCTGCATCGTGATCGTCGACGTCGAGTTCGACGGGCCCGACCCCGACCGGCAGCGCGCCTGGGTGGACGCCGTCCTCGGAGCGCTGGAGAGCGAGCCCAATCCGCACCCCGGCGGCATCAGCGCCCACTTCCACCTCAGCACCGACGGCACCCGCGTCCTCAACTACGCCGAGTGGGAGAGCGCCCAGGCACACCTCGACGCGCTCGCCGCGCGGGGGGACGGGATCGGCTCGGCCTCGGACCAGTGGGAGCGCGTGCAGACCTGGCCGGGGCTGAAGAGCAGCGTGGTCAGCCGCTACGACCACGCTCTCGGGCTGATTCCCGACTAGGGCACCCGCCGAACACTCGAACCGTCTGGACAAAAAAAGTGTTCGGTGAGACGGTTGACCCATGCTGGACGTCACCGTGATCGAGGACCCCGAGGCCGCAGCCGTCTCCCTGGACCCCATACGGGCGAGGCTGCTCGCCGAGCTGGCGGCCGGCCCCGCGTCGGCCGCCATGCTGGCCGGCAAGGTCGGGCTGCCCCGGCAGAAGGTGAACTACCACCTGAAGGCGCTGGAACGGCACGGCCTGGTCGAGCTCGCGGGGGAGCGCCGCAAGGGCAATGTCACCGAGCGGCTGATGCGGGCGACCGCGGCGTCGTACGTGATCTCACCGCTCGCCCTCGCCGCCGTGCAGCCCGACCCGGACCGCTTCCGCGACCAGCTCTCCGCGCGCTGGCTCCTCGCGCTGGGAGCCCGTCTGGTGCGGGACGTCGGCCAGTTGATCACCGGTGCGACGAAGGCCCGCAAGCGGCTGGCGACCTATGCGCTGGACGGCGAGGTGCGCTTCGCCTCGGCCGCCGAACGGGCCGCGTTCATCGAGGAGTTGACGGCTGGTGTCACCGGCCTGATCCGCAAGTACGACGCCCCGGACGCCGAGGGGGGTCGTGACCACCGGATCGTGGTGGCCGTCCATCCCACGCTCAAGCAGACCGAGTTGGAGTAGATCATGTCCCAAGAGTTCGAGATCGCCCGCGAGTTCGAGGTCGACGCTACCCCCGAGCAGGTGTGGGAGGCGATCACCACCGGAACCGGCGGCTATCTGTGGCCGATGGAGCCGCCCGAGCCCCGCGTCGGCGGCAGGGGCCCCTTCGGGTCCAGGGTCACCGCCTGGGACCCGCCGCACCGCTACACCAACCGGGTCGAGGACGTCGAGGGCATCTCCCAACAGTCCCTCAACCAGCTCGACTACACCGTCGAACCCCGTGACGAGGGCCGACGGGCCTGGGTGCGGTACGTCCACAGCGGGATCTTCGTCGACGACTGGGACAACCAGTACGACGGCGCCGCCAAGCACACCGACTTCTATCTGCACACCCTGCGCGAGTACCTGACCCACTTCGCGCCCCGCCCGGCCGCCTTCGCGACCTTCGACGGACCCGAGGCGTCCAAGGCGCCGGACGCCCTCGCCGTCGTGGGACGGGCCCTCGGCGTCGGCGAGGACGTGGCCGCCGGCACACATGTGACCGTCCACGGCCCGGACACCTTCGACGCCGTGGTCGACTTCCGCAACCCCTACTTCATCGGGCTGCGCACCGACCGGGGGCTCACCCGTGTCTTCGGGCGCAACCACTGGGGCCACTCGGTCGGCATCTCCCTGCACGACTTCTCGGCGGACGCCGACATCAAGGAGTGCGAGAACGAGTGGCAGGCCTGGCTGAACGGGGTGTTCAACCAGGCCTGACATCGCGGGGTGTCACGGCTTGAAGCGCAGCACCTGCGGGTCGTGGTCGCTGATCTGGTCGTGGAACTCCGAGTTGATGTGCACGCTGTCGTACTCGAAGTCGCAGCCGCGCCGGATCGACGGGCTGACCAGGATCTGGTCCAGGACCTGCTGGTTGCCCTGGTAGTCGTAGGTGTAACGCTCGCTCTTCGGCAGCGACTTGATCGCCGACCACAGCTCGCCGTCACCCTCCAGGATCTTCGCCGTGTCGGAGAACTCGAAGTCGTTGATGTCGCCGAGGGCGATGACGTCCGCGTTCTTCTGGGTGTCGAGGATGTCCTTGACGAAGGCGTTGACCAGCGTCGCCTGCTGGTGGCGCTGGATCTCCGAGCTGCGCGGCACCGGCTGGGTCGCCGAGGTCAGACCGAGGTCGCCGCCCTTGGAGTTGAGGTGGTTGGCGATCACGAAGACCGTGCGGCCCCGGAAGACGAACTCACCGGCCAGCGGCTTGCGGCTGGACTTCCAGGCGTCGTCAGCGGGGGCGACACGGCCCGGGGAAGCCGTCAGCTGCGCCTTGCCGTGGACCTTGGTGACGCCCACCGCCGTGGTGGCGTCGCCGCCCGCGCGGTCCGTGAAGGAGACCCGCTCCGGATTGAAGAGGAACACCTGACGGATGTTGCCGCCCGGCTCGCCGCCGTCGGTGTCGTTGGTCGGGTCGATCGAGCGCGACTCGTACCTCGGGCCGCCCGCCGCCACGATCGCGTCGATCAGCTTGTTCACCGTCACGTCGGCGGCGGTCGTGCCGTCGTCCTTCGCGCCGTTGTTGTCCTGGATCTCCTCCAGGGACACGATGTCGGGCGACTGCAGGTTGTTCACGATCGCGGAGGCGTGCTCCTCGAAGGTGGCGTCGGACGGGTCCAGGTTCTCGACGTTGTACGTCGCGACCGCGAGCTCCCCGTTCCGCTGCTTCTGCGTGGTCTCCCGTGCGAGGCCGGCGCTCTTGAGCGTGCCGATCTCGTTCGCCACCAGGGTGTAGCCACCGAACTGGTTGTAGTCCAGCGGGCCCGCGGTGGAGCCGGTGAGGACGTCACCGACGTTCGCGACGGGGAAGGCCGAGGTCGCGCCCAGCGACTGGATCTGCAGCCGTCCGGTGTTCTGCGAGCTGTAGGAGCCGTAGAGCGTGCCGCCCCGCGGGGTGGCGTTCTCGCGCGGCTTCACCGTCACCCACAGCTCGGTGTACGGGTCGCTCGCGCCGACCACGCGGGTGTCGGCGACCTTGACGTTCATGCCCTCCAGGGACTCGTAGTAGTCCAGGGCGTACTTCTTCGGCTGCAGCGTCAGTCCGTTGATCGAGTTGCCCGCGGCGGGGTCGCCCTCCGGGGCGTACGCGGCCGGCACCGACTTCGCGTCGATGACCGTGGCGGCGGGGACCGCGTTGCCGCTGGAGACGACCGTGACGGTCGGCTTGGTGATCTCGGTAACCGACTGGTTCCCGCTGGAGGTGCCACCCGGGACGTACTCCGAGACCGTGCCGGTGACCGTCACGGCGTCACCGACGGCGACCTTCGGGGCGGAGCTGGTGAAGACGAAGACGCCCTCACTGGTGGCCGGGTCGGCGTCGGGGTTCGGATCCTGGATCCAGAAGCCCTTGGAGGAGCCGTAGGTGCGCACACCGGTGACGATTCCGGCCACATCCGTGACCTTCTGACCGGCGTACGGGGATATCCGGGTCGCACCCTGGATGTCATGGATGCTCATCGCGGCCGCGTGGGCGGGCGAGACGAGGACGACGGTGGAGGCCGCGGACAGCGCGGCGACAGTGAGCGCGGCGAGACGCGCGGACTTCTTGTTCGGCAACGGGATCCCTCCGGGGACGAACGTAGGCGCCTGGGACGAGGGTGAACGTGGAACGGGGGAGCCGCGACCTGTGGGGCGGTGGCGACGCGCGTAGAAACTACAGTGAACAGATGTCCGCCGGATTTCTACGCGCGTCAATCTCCTGCCTGGTCAGTCCAGTTGTCAAGGTTTCAGCCATGTACGGACCCTGTCGGGGAGATGAACCGGGCGGCATAGGTGGATATCCGTCTACGCTGAGCGGCTGAGTGGCACGACGCGTCCTAGGAGAACCAGCCGATGTCAGACAGCTCCCCCCTGCCGCCAGTGCGGCTGCACCCCGAAGCGGAGCTGGCGCGGGACGCCCTGTCCACGCCGTTGCTCGCCCGGGCCGCCCGGCTCGCCCGCTGGGCCGGCGAGGACACGCGGGTCGACGCCGGGGGCGGACTCGTCGAGGAGCAGCTGCCCGCGGCGGCCGCGCACCTCCACCTGACCGGGGACGACGCGGCCGCCCACGCGAGCGAGGCCTGGCGGATCGCCGTCGACACCGGGCTCGTCGAGATCGTCGACGAGGAGGAGGGCACGGTCACCGCGGGCGCGGACCTGGCCCTGCTGTCCGGAGCCCCGCAGGACGTGCTCGCCGTGTGGCTGACCGCCCTGGAGACAGCGCTGGCCGACGCGAGCGTGCCGGATCTGGACGATCTGGTCGACGCCCTGGACGAGGGCGGCGAGGTCGATTTCGCCTCCCTGGACTGGGACCCGCAGGCCGAGCAGGAGTTCCTCGACGGCGTGCTCGGCAACCTCTACCTGCTCACGGTCAGCGCCGACGGCCCCGGCGACGGACCGGTACCCCTGCCCGCCCTGGCCGCGTCGATGATCGTGCCCAGCGACATGGGCGAGCCCACCAACGACGTCCTGGAGCAGGTGTCCGACGCGATGATGCGGCTGGACGACCAGTTCCGCATGCTGGAGCCGGTCGGGATCGTCGAGTACCAGCCCGTCGACGAGGCGCTGATGGCCGACACCGACGAGGAGCCCGCCGCGATCGTCGACGACACCGACGTCTCCCGGTACGGCATGGTCCGGCTGACCCCGCTCGGACTGTACGGGCTGCGCTCGCGGCTGCTGGAGGCCGGAACCCCGGCCCCGGCCGTCGGCGACCTCGCCGACAAGGGGGCGGACGCGCTGCTGGACGGGACCGCCGGCTTTCCTCCTTCCGCCGCCCAGGCCGAGACCGAGCAGTGGCTGGACCGGCGTGAACCTCTGGCAGCGGCGCGGGAGTTGCTGGCGGCGGCTCGGGGGAGCGACGCGGGGGCGCCGCTGCGGAGGCTGCGGTGTCAGCAGGCGCTGTCGTTGGTCGGCGCGGTGGCCGAGCCCGCGTTGCGGGAGGTCCTCGACGACCCCGAGCTGGGCGGCCTGGCCCGGGTCTGGCTGACCGAGAGCGGGTTCGGGGACGTGCCCGCGCCGTCCCAGGACCTGGTGTTCTGGCTGACCGTCGACACGATCGCCGCGCAGCTGGCCGCGGAGGGGAACTCCGAGGAGCTGCAGGGGCTGGTGGAGGGGCTGGCCCAGCAGCACGGTGGGTTCTTCGCGGCGGCCTGGCGGGTGGATCACCCGGCCACGGCGGATGTGCTGGAGGCGATGGGGCGGTTGCATCCGGACAAGCGGGTGGCGAAGGAGGCGCGGAAGGCGGCGTTCAAGGCGCGGTCGCAGCAAGGGGGTTGAGGGCGGATTGCGCGTGCGGGTTAGTTGTGGCTGGTCGCGCCGTTCCCCGCGCTCCTAAAGGGGCGCTTTTCCTGCCCTTTGTTGATTCATTGAAGTTGCTGCACTGAAGTCTCCTGGCGTTCAACCGGTGTTCAGATGTGGGCGGGAGCGTAGCGCCGACCCGAGGTCCGCCACCCTCCACGGCTTACCGACCGTCTCAGGAGACACCATGTCGCTCACCCGCAGGGACTTCGCCGCGAAATCCGCGATCACCGGGGCCGGTGTCGCCTTGGCGGGCAGTGTCGGCGCCCTCGCCACCGCCCCCAACGCGCTCGCGGCCACCGACGTCGAGGGCGCGGACGCGGAGGCCGCAGGCGCCCACCGCGGAGTCGGCTACGGCCCGTTGATCGCCGACCCCGAGGGCCTGCTCGCGCTGCCCGCCGGGTTCACGTACAAAGTCGTCACCTACAGTGGCAGGACGAAGCTGGAGTCGGGCGAGTTCACCCCCTCCAACCACGACGGTACGGCCACCTTCCGCGGCCCCCGCGGCGCGACCCTCCTGGTCAACAACCACGAGCTCAAGGGCCCGCGTGCCAACTGGCCCCACCCCGTGCCGCTCACCGAGGGCCTCGTCTACGACCCCGCCGCCTCCGGTGGCTGCACGGTCGTCGAGGTCCGCCACGGGCATGTCGCCGAGTGGGTCGGCATCGCCGGCACCTCCACCAACTGCGCGGGCGGCAGCACCCCTTGGGGCACCTGGCTCACCGGCGAGGAGACCGAGGACAAGGCCGGCCAGAACGGCATGACCAAGGACCACGGCTACATCTTCGAGGTCGACCCCGAGGACCGCCGCGCCAACCGCGACCCCAAGCCCGTCAAGGCGTTCGGCCGGTATGCCCACGAGGCGGTCGTCATCGACCCCAAGCGCGGCCACGCCTACCTGACCGAGGACGCTTCCGGCCCCAACGGCCTGCTCTTCCGCTGGACCCCGCCGACGGGCTTCCACCACGGCCGCGGCAAACTGCGCACCCTCGGCGCCGACGCGGGGGTCCTGCAGGCCTTCAAGTGCTTCGACTCCGGCGGCAAGTTCGTCGACGACCTCTCCCGCGCCACGAAGATCGGCACGGTGTACGGCGTCGACTGGGTCGACGTCCCCGACCGCGACGCCAGGACGGTCTCCGTCCGCAAGCAGTTCACCGACGGCCAGGTCACCCGCGCCCGCAAGCTCGAGGGCATGTGGTGGGGCGACGGCGGCGCGTACGTCGTCTCCTCGTACGCCCGTGAGGAGAGCCCCGTCCAGCACGACGGCCAGGTCTGGTTCTACGACCCCAAGCGCCGCACGCTGACCCTGAAGGTCCTCCTCGGAGTCAACCCCGACCCTTCCGTCGACGGCGCCTTCGACGGCCCGGACAACATCACCGTCTCCCCCTACGGCGGCCTCGTCATCGCCGAGGACGGCGAGGGCGTCCAGCACCTGTTCGGCGCCACGGAGAGCGGCCGCACCTACCCCATCGCCCGCAACGAACTGAACCAGGGCACCGAAGAGGAGCCCGAGTACAGCGAGTTCACCGGCGTCACCTTCTCGCCCGACGGAAAGACCCTGTACGCCAACATCCAGACCCCGGGGATCATGCTGGCGATCACGGGGCCGTGGAAGCGGCAGCGTCGCTGACGCTCCGTCCCTCGATCTAGTGACCTTCACCCGAAGGCACTGAACTCGCCACTCCATCGAAATATCGTTCCCTCATCGAACTGCTTGTTGGCCGAGGTGGGCGGGGGTTGTGAGAGTGCAAGCACAGGGAGGAATCGCCGTGGGGTCTCGGGTACGGCTTCCCGATGGCTCGGTGCGCGCGATCGAAGAGGTAGTGGCGCAACGCCTCCCTGTGCTTTCCTTCAGTAAGGAATGGGACTCCAGGCCAGTTCGGTATGGAGCGAATCAAGGACCACGCGACCATTCGGTTGGCGAGCTCGTCTCAAGTTCCCCCGATGCCTGGCAGGGGGGCGACCTGAGAGAGGTGCGCAGCGTCAGGTTCGTTTCCGGTCGCATTATTGAAGCTTCGCTGGACCAGCGTTGGATTACACAGCGACGAAAAGGGCGACAAGCTTGGGAGTGGAAACGAACCAGTGATCTGGTTCCAGGAGATCGAATCCTGTTTCCGCTGACGACTGGCCGCTTTGGATCAGAGGAGGAAGCTCGCGACGGATATTTTGTCGGTGCCATGCTCGGTGATGGCGGGATGACATCTTGCACGCCCGAATTTCATGGTGACCCTCTGGATGGTGCCGTGCAGTTCATGCGCGTGTTTGCTGCAGAACATGGGTGCGGTGTGCGTGAGATCCCGCAGGGGAGCATCGTCCGTGTACGGTTCCCTTTCCGGGCGGGTCATCGCAATCCCATCACGGATTGTCTCAGGCGTTTCGGTGTGTGGGGTCAGCGGTGCGACGAGAAGCAGCTCCCAGACCTGCGGTTGAGTCGCGAATTCTGGATCCTGTCGCTCGTGAAATCTCCACGATATTAATCGGCCGCCTAGGCGTTGGTCCGCCTTGCTGGGATTCTCAACCTTCGTATTGGATATAAGGCGCTCAAATTAAAAGGGCTGGCGCGTACGGTCGGTCATGTGGCTCCCGCAAAGAGTGAGATGCATGGGTACGACGAATCTGTGGCATTGGATCGGGTGAAAGACGTTTCGACGTCAGCGGTCCGACGGGTGTTCGGGGTGACGGTGAATCCCTCGTGTTTGTTCGTGGTCAATGGTCTTGTGGTGGGGGCGATGCTTGAGCCAGGTCCTGTGGCCCCGTGACGAATGGCACTGAGCGCCCTCTCCTTATGGTTAACGGAAAGGGCGCTCAGGATGGTCGGTTACTTCCGACCGCCGATCCGCTTTCGGATCGCCTTGATGAGCTTCTTGATCGCTTTGATGAGTTTCTTGTGGCGGTAGAGGATGGCTGCGATCACCATCAGAGCGGGGTACGCCACATCTCCGGATGTCACGATATGAATTTCCAGCATGAGTGCCTGTCCCGACATGTCGAAGGAAGGCCTCATGCCTGAGATCAAGGGGAGGGTTGTGCGCGAGCGAAGCTGACATCTAACATTTCAGTCCATGGAGGCCATACGACCGCTTGCCCGCACCCTTCTCCGCGACCGTGCCTACGCGTCCATCCGGGACGCCATCGTGGCCGGCGAGATCGAGCCCGGGGAGGTGGTGCGGGACGCCGATCTCGCCGAGCGGCTCGGGCTGTCGCGGGCGCCGGTGCGGGAGGCCTTCGCGCGGCTGGTCGACGAGGGGCTGCTGGAGAGCAAGCCGCAGAGCTACACCCGCGTGACGCAGGTCGTCGCCGCCGATGTGCGGGACGCCGCCGCCGTGGTCGGGGCCATGCACGAACTGGTCACACGGGTCGCGGTGCCCCGCCTGTTCGCCGCCGACATCGAGACGATGCGCGCGGCCAACGAACGGTTCGCTGCCGCCGTCACCGCCGGTGACGTGGACGAGGCCCTGCACGCCGACGACGCCCTGCACGACGTCCTCGTCCGTGTCAGTGGCAACCGCGCGGCAGCCGCCACCACCGCCCGCTACACCCCGCTCATCCGCCGGCTGGAGCGACGGCGCTTCGGCGAGGGCGGCAACTGCCGTTCGGCGGGGCTGCACGACCGGCTGATCGAGGCCTGCGCGGCCGGTGACGTGGACGAGGCGGTCCGGGTCACCGCGGAGATCTGGCGGGGCCTTGCCGAACTCGCCGACAGCGACTGAGCCCACAGCGACCCACCCGGGAGGTCCCCATGCCCCTTGCGTCCTACGACCGTTACCCCCTCCTCTTCGGACCGTCCCCCGTCCACCGCCTGGAGCGCCTCACCGCGCACCTCGGTGGTGCCGCCCTGTGGGCCAAGCGCGAGGACTGCAACTCCGGGATCGCGTACGGCGGCAACAAGACCCGCAAGCTGGAGTACCTCGTCGCGGACGCGCTCGCCAAGGGCTGCGACACGCTCGTCTCGATCGGCGGCGTCCAGTCCAACCACACCCGTCAGGTCGCCGCCTGCGCCGCTCGGGCCGGGCTCAAGTGCGTGCTGGTGCAGGAGAGTTGGGTGGACTGGCCGGACGCCGTCTACGACAAGGTCGGCAACATCCTGATCAGCCGGCTCGCCGGAGCCGACGTACGGCTGGTGAAGGCCGGGTTCGGGATCGGGTTCAAGGAGAGCTGGGAGCAGGCGCTCAGGGATGTCGAGGAGGGCGGAGGCAAGCCGTACGCCATCCCCGCCGGAGCCTCCGACCACCCGCTCGGGGGCCTCGGATTCGCCGCTTGGGCATACGAAGTGGTCGACCAGGAGCGCGAGTTGGGCGTCTTCTTCGACACGGTCGTGGTCTGCTCGGTGACCGGGTCCACCCAGGCCGGCATGGTCGCCGGGTTCCGGGCGCTGGAGGAGGCGGGCGGCCGGCCCCGGCGCGTGCTGGGCATCGACGCCTCCGCCAAGCCCGTCGCCACCCGGGAGCAGATCGCGCGGATCGCCCACCGCACCGGGCAACTCATCGGCGTGCGCAAGGAGTTGACCGAGGAGGACGTAGAGCTGGACGAGCGGTACCACGCGGGCGTGTACGGCATCCCCGACGAGACCACGCTGGAGGCGATGCGTCTCGCCGCCCGCACCGAGGGGATGGTCACCGACCCCGTGTACGAGGGCAAGTCCATGGCCGGGATGATCGACCTCGTCGGGCGCGGGGAGATCGGCCCCGACTCCACCGTGCTCTACGCCCATCTCGGCGGGCAGCCGGCGCTCAACGGGTACAGCGCGTTGTTCTAGCGTGGGTAGGGTCCGGGCATGGGGAAGCGCGAAGTCGTTCCGGAGAAGGTGGCCTGGGTTGTGGTGCGTGACGGGCGGGTGCTGGTGACACGCGACCGTGGTCTGGATGTCTTCTACTTCCCGGGCGGGAAGCGGGAGCCGGGCGAGTCCGACGCCGAGACCTTGGCGCGCGAGATCACCGAGGAACTACGGTCCCGGGTCGATACGGCCACGATGGTGCACGTCGGTACCTTCGAGACGCGGAGGGAGGGCGACGGAGGCATCGAGTTCCGGATGATCTGCTACACCGCCGAGTACACCGGTCCGCTGGTCGCCTCGAGCGAGATCGCGGAGTCGGACTGGTTCGGCTACGGCGATCGTGCGCGCGTCTCGCCGGTGGACCAGATGGTGTTCGACGCGCTGCACGCCTCCGGCCAACTGCCCTGAGGGGAAGGAGTACCCGGATGACGCAGGTCAGGCCCATGCGTGCGGACGCTCGACGCAACTACGAGCGGCTGCTGAAGGTGGCGGCGGAGGCCTTCGCCGAGCATGGGGAGGGTGCGTCGCTGGACGACATCGCCAAGCGGGCCGGTGTGGGGTCCGGGACGCTGTACCGGCACTTCCCCACGCGGCAGGCCTTGTTGGAGGCGGCGTATGTGGACCGCGTCGCGGGGTTCGCACGGCGTGCCGACGAGCTCGCGGAAAAGTTTCCGCCGGGGGAGGCGCTGGCGGAGTGGCTGTACGAGCTGTGCGTCGGGACGATCCAGGTGCGGGGGCTGAAGACGCTGCTGGGGTCCGCGATGGCGGACGGGAGCGAAGCGGTGCTCACGGTGTGCGGGACGCATGTGCGGGGGGCGGCGACGCGGCTGGTGTCGGCGGCGCAGCAGGAAGGATCACTGCGGGGGGATGTCGAGCCGATCGAGCTGCTCCGGCTGGCCCACGGGGTGGCGGGGGCGGCGGAACTGGCAGACGGGGGCGGGGAGTCGATCCGGCGCTATCTGACGCTGCTCACGGAGGGGCTGCAGGCGTAGGGGTGGCGTACGGATGTGCCTCGCGATGTCGTCCTGCGGCAGCGGCCGTGTTGTGGCTGGTCGCGCGCCGCTGCGGAGCCGCTGATGTCACATCCCCGCGCCCCCTGGGTGGGTGCTGTCAACGTCTGTCTGGCTGTACCCACCCAGGGGCGCAGGGACCTGCTAGAGCGCTTGCGCCGCCGGTTTCACCATTCCCCTCACCGTGCGGGACTTCACGAAGTCGCCGATCGCCGTCATCTCCCACTCGCCGGAGAACTGCTTGATCAGCTTGGCCATCATCACGCCCGTCTGCGCCTCCGCGTTGGTGAGGTCGAAGCGGACCAGTTCCTCTCCGCTCGCGGCGTCGATGAGGCGGCAGTACGCCTTGGCGACCTCCGTGAACTTCTGCCCGGAGAAGGAGTTGACGGTGAAGACGAGACCGGTGACCTCCTGGGGGAGCCGGCCGAGGTCCACGACGATCACCTCGTCGTCACCGCCGCCCTCACCCGTGAGGTTGTCGCCGGAGTGCTTGATCGCGCCGCCGACGATGGACAGCTTGCCGAAGTAGCAGCTGTCGATGTGGTTGCGCTGCGGGCCGTAGGCGATGACCGACGCGTCGAGGTCGATGTCCTTGCCGCGGTACGCCGGCTCCCAGCCGAGCCCCATCTTGACCTGGGAGAGAAGGGGACGACCGCCCTTGACCAGGGAGACGGTCTGGTTCTTCTGGAGGCTGACGCGACCCTTGTCGAGGTTGATCTTCCCGGCACCGGGCGCGGGAGCGGGCGGAGCCGGGGGCGCGGCGGGCGCCGGCGGCGCGGCGAGCCGCGGGTCGACAGCCGGGGCGGGCGGGGCCACCGGGGTCTGCACGGTGGGCGCGACCGGCGGAGCCACCGGTGTCGGGGCGGGTGTCGCGGCGGGCGTGGGTGCCGGTTCCTCCACCGTCACGCCGAAGTCCGTCGCGATCCCGGCCAGTCCGTTGGCGTACCCCTGCCCCACCGCCCGGGCCTTCCAGGCGCCGTTGCGCAGGTAGACCTCCACGATCACCAGCGCCGTCTCGGTGCCGAGCTGCGGCGGCGTGAACGTGGCCAGCACGCTGTTGTCGTCCGCGTTGCGGATCGTGGCCGTCGGTTCGATGCCCTGGAAGGTCTGGCCCGCGGCGTCCGGGCTGGCGGTGACGACGATCTTCTCGATGCCGGGCGGTACGGCCGACGTGTCGACGGTGATCGCGTCGGGGGCCGTACCGCCGCCCGAGCGGTACGTCACCCCCGGCCCTGAGGGCTGGTTGTAGAAGATGAAGTCGTCGTCGGAGCGCACCTTGCCGTCGGCGGTGAGCAGCAGGCCCGATACGTCGAGGCGCACGGGCGCGGCGACGTCCACCGTCACGCGGGCGGCGGACAGGGGGATGTTCGAGCCGGGGGTCATAGCTGTCATGCCCCGTGAACGATCGGGCCCACTTTGCCGTTCCCTTACCCGACGGCCAAATGGGGACCGAATCGAGCGCGAACGACCCCGCCGGGCTAAGGCACCACCACGATCTTCCGTCCCACTCCCGCCGCGAACTGCTCCAGGGCCTCCGGATACCGGTCCAGGGGGACGCGGTCGCTGATGAAGATCTCCGGGTCCAGGACACCGTTCGCGAACAGCTCCGCCGCCCGCTCGAAGCTGTGCAGGACGGCCATGGAGCCCGTGATCGTGATCTCCTGGTTGTAGATGCGGTACGGGTCGATCGTCACCCTCGTCGCGTAGTCGGCCACGCCGAACTGGAGGAAGGTGCCCGCCTTGGCCACCCGGTCCAGGCCGTCCTGGATCGCCGCCGCGTTGCCCGTCGCATCGATGACCAGGTCCCAGCCCTGGGGACGGTCCAGCTCGTCCGGGTTCGCGGCGGACGCCGACACGCCGAGGCTGCGGGCCGTCTCCAGGCGGGCCGGGTTCACGTCCACCATGTCCACGCTCGCAGCCCCGGTCCGCTTGGCCAGCTCCAGCATCATCAGGCCCATCGTCCCGGAGCCGTAGATCAGGACATGGGCGCCCAGGCGGGACTGGAGGACGTCGTAACCCCGGACCGCGCAGGACAACGGCTCCACCAGTGCCGCGTCCTGCGTACGGACGTGTTCCGGCAGCCGTACGCAGTTGGCCACCGGCGCGACGGCGTACTGCGCCGCGCCACCCGCCGTCGTGACGCCGATCGCGGCCCAGCGTTCGCAGAGGTTGTTGTGGCCCGTACGGCATTGCCGGCACTCGTGGCAGTACAGGGACGGGTCCACCGCGACCCGGTCGCCCACCGCGAGCTCGGTGACCTGGGTGCCGACCCCGACCACCGCGCCCGCGAACTCGTGGCCCGGCACGATCGGCAGCTTGGGCGCGAACTCGCCCTGGAGGATGTGCAGGTCGGTGCCGCACAGGCCGCACGCGGCGACCTCGACGACGACCTCGCGCGGGCCCGGCGTCGGGTCCGGGACCTCGGTGACGACGGCACGGCCCGCGGACTCGATGACGGCGGCCTTCATTTCACGGCTCCCAGTGACAGGCCCTGGACCAGTTTGTCCTGGGCGGCGAACCCCGCGGCGAGCACCGGCAGGGAGATGACTAGCGACGCGGCGCACACCTTGGCCAGGAACAGGCCCTGGCTGGTGATGAAGCCGGTCAGGAAGACGGGGGCGGTCTCGGCCACCACACCGGTCAGCACCCTTGCGAACAGCAGTTCGTTCCAGCTGAAGATGAAGCAGATCAGGGCGGTCGCCGCGATGCCGGGCAGGGCGATCGGGGCCACCACGCGCGCGAGGATCGTCGGGAGGCTGGCGCCGTCCACACGCGCGGCCTCGATCACGGCCACCGGAACCTCGGCGAGGAAGGACTGCATCATCCAGACGGCGATCGGCAGGTTCATCGACGTGTAGAGGATGACCAGCAGCCAGATGTTGTCGAGCATGCCGGTGTTCTTCGCGAACAGGTAGATGGGGAGCAGGCCCGCCACCACCGGGAGCATCTTCGTCGACAGGAAGAAGAACAGGACGTCCGTCCACTTCTTCACCGGGCGGATGGAGAGGGCGTAGGCCGCGGGGAGGGCCAGGAGCAGGACGAAGAGGGTCGAGGCGAGTGAGGCGACCGTCGAGTTGATCAGCGCCGGCCAGGGGCTCGCGCCGCCGCCCGTGCCGAAGAACTCGCGGTAGCCGTCCAGGGTGAGGGCGGCGCCGAAGGAGGGCGGGTTGGTGGCCGCGTCCGTCTCCGAGTGGAAGGACGTCAGGGCCATCCAGGCGATCGGCAGGAAGAAGACGATCCCCAGCAGCCAGGCCACCAGCCCGAGGCCGGCACCCTTGCGCGGTACGGCTCCCTTGCGCGCTACGGCTCCTTGGTGCTTTGCGGCGATGGTGCTCATGCCCGGCCGACCTCCTCACGGAACAGGGACGACACGACGCGCAGGGCGAAGGTCGCGATGACGATCGAGCCGATGACGACCAGGACGCCGGCGGCCGAGGCGAGGCCGTTCTCGTGGGCCTGGTAGAAGCTCTGGTAGACGGTGTAGGGGAGGTTGGCGGTGCCGAGGCCGCCGGAGGTGATCGTGAAGACCGCGTCGAAGTTCTGGACGATGTAGATCGAACCCAGCAGGGCGCCCAGCTCCAGGTACCGGCGCAGATGCGGGAGGGTCAGATAGCGGAAGATCTGCCAGTCGCTCGCGCCGTCCACCCGCGCGGCCTCCATCTGCTGCTGGTCGCGGCTCTGCAGGCCGGCCAGCAGGATGAGCATCATGAACGGGGTCCACTGCCAGACCAGGGAGGCCTCGACGGCGAGCAGCGGGGTGTTGGAGATCCAGTCCGGCTGTGGGCCGCCCACATAGTGCAACAACCCGTTGAGCAGGCCGTATTCAGGGTTGTAGAGCACGTGTTTCCAGAGCAGTGCTGCTGCCACCGGGACCACCAGGAAGGGTGCGATCAGCAGGGTGCGGACCACGCCCCGGCCCTTGAAGCGGCGGTCGAGGAGCAGGGCCAGGAGTAGTCCGAGGACCAGGCTGACCAGGACCACCGTCACCGTCAGCAGGACCGTCGTCCACACCGAGTGGCGCAGGTCCGCGTCGGTGAGGACGTCCTTGTAGTTGTCGACGCCGGTGAAGTGACGGGCCTTGGGATAGAGGGAGTTCCAGTCGAAGAACGAGATCACCACCGTGGCCACGAACGGCAGCTGGGTGACCACGATCATGAAGATCAGGGCGGGGAGCAGCGGGCCGCGGGTGGCCCAGGCGCGGAGGCGGGCCTTCGACGGGTCCGCGGTACGTACGGTCGCAGTGGCCGGCGGGGCCACGGTTGTCGCGGTCATCGTCCCTCGTACTCCTCGGAGATCTTCTCGGCGAGCTGCTGCGACTTCTTCAGGGCCGACTCGACGGACTGGCGTCCGGCGATGGCCGCGCTGATCTCCTGGGAGACCCGGGTGCCGAGATCGGTGAACTCGGGGATGCCGACGAACTGGATGCCGGGCGCGGGGCGCGGCTGCACTCCCGGGTCGTTGGGCCGGGCCTGCTCGATGGCCTCCTTGGTCATCTCCTGGAAGGCGGCGGCCTCTTTGACGTAGGCGGGGTTGGTGTACGTCGACGCCCGTTTGCCGGCCGGCACGTCGGCCCAGCCGACCTGGTCGCCGACCAGCTGCTCGTACTGCTTGCCGGAGGCCCAGGAGACGAACTTCCAGGCCTTGTCGGGGTTGCGGGAGGCGTCCTGGATGCCCCAGGCCCAGGTGTAGAGCCAGCCGGAGGACTTCGTCTCCTCGGCGGGGGCGGGGGCGTAGCCCACCTTGCCCTTGACCGGGGAGCCCTTGGCCTCCAGGGAACCGGCCGCGGAGGTGGCGTCGTACCACATGGCGACCTTGCCCTGGGTCATGTTGTTGAGGCACTCGGCGAAGCCGGACTGGGCGGCGCCGGACTCGCCGTGCTCACGGACCAGGCCGACATAGAACTTCACCGCCTTCTCGAACTCGGGGGAGTCGAGGCGGGCCTTCCAGCCCTTGTCGAACCAGGTGCCGCCGAAGGTGTTCACGACCGTGGTGAGCGGGGCCATGACCTCGCCCCAGCCGGGCAGGCCGCGCAGACAGATCCCCTTCATGCCGGACTCGGCGCCGTCCGCCTTCGCGGCCAGGTGGGCGACCTGCGTCCAGGTGGGGTGGGCCGGCATCGTCAGGCCCTTCTTCTCGAAGACGTCCTTGCGGTACATCAGGAAGGACGACTCGCCGTAGAAGGGCTGGCCGTAGAGCTTGCCGTCGTCGCCGGTCAGCGACTGGCGCATCGGGGCCAGGACGTCCTTCTCGTCGTACGACGGGTCCTTGGCCACGTACGAGTTCATCTCGTGCAGCCAGCCGTTGCGGGCGTAGATGGGGATCTCGTAGTTGGACAGGGTCGCCACGTCGTACTGGCCCGCCTGGTTGGCGAAGTCCTGGCTGATCTTGTCGCGGACGTCGTTCTCGGGCAGGACGGTGAAGTTGACCTTGATCCCGGTCTCCTTGGTGAAGTGGGCCCGGGTCAGCTTCTGCAACTCGGTCATCTGGGGGTTGTTGACCATCAGGACGTTGATGGCGTCACCGCCCGACCCCGCCCCGCCGGCTCCGACCCAGCAGCCGGAGAGCAACGGGGCGAGCAGCGTCCCTGCGGCGGCCATGGCGAGCGTGGCTCGCGGTGGCCGTCGTCGGCTCTGGGTTCGCATGGATCGCTCCTGGACATAGAGGGACATAAAGGGTGTCTTGCGGCACAAAAAACCTGCTGACCGAGCCGGTTCGAGAGTCAGACCCGGATGACCTGGGGGCCCAGCAGTGAGTACCGGTGGGCCTCGGACGAGGGCAGCAGCGTGCTCGTCACGATCGTCTCCAGCGCGCCGATCTCCGCGAAACGGCAGAAGCTGACCGCGCCGAACTTGGTGTGCACGCCGGCGAACACCGTGCGGCGCGCGGCCCGGATCGCCTGTGCCTTGACCTCGCTCACCGCGGGGTCGGGGGTGGTGAGGCCGTGTTCGCGGGAGATGCCGTTGGCGCCGATGTAGGCGAGGTCGAGGACGAAGCCGGCCAGCATCTTGGTCGTCCAGTGGTCGACGGTCGCCAGGGTGCCGGGGCGGACCCGGCCGCCGAGCAGCAGGACGGAGGTGTTCTCGGCCTCGGCGAGGGCTCCCGCGACCGGCAGGGAGGCGGTGACCACGGTCAGCGGCCGGTCCCTCGGCAGGGCCTCGGCGATGAGCTGCGGGGTGAAGCCCTCGTCGACGAAGACCGTCTCGGCGTCCCCGAGCAGTTCGGCAGCGGCGGCCGCGACCCGGCGCTTCTCGGGCACATGGCTGGTGGCCCGGAAGGCGAGCGTGGTCTCGAACCCGGCGCTCTCCACGGGGTAGGCGCCGCCGTGCGTACGGCGGACCAGGCCGTGCTCCTCCAGGGCGCGGAGGTCTCGGCGCACGGTTTCCTTGGCCACGCCGAGTTGGGTGGCGAGGGTGTTGACGTCGACGGCGCCTGTGGTGCGGGCGGCTTGCACGATGTGCCGCTGGCGGTCTTCTGCGGTGCTGGTCATTCGGTCACCTGCCCTCCCTGTCGTGCTGCCCGTTCGGGCCGTATGCAGGAAGTTGTACAGCGGGCCTGGGGTGGTGACCAGGTCTGTTGCGGCGGAGATCGTGTCCGTGTGTGCCCGTTCGGGCGGAGCGGGCCTACTGGCTCGGGTTGTGCGGTTGTGTGGCGGCTGCGGGCTCGTTGTGGCTGGTCGCGCAGTTCCCCGCGCCCCTGATTGTGCGCTTCGCGCGGCAATCAGCGGCTGTTGTCCGTGCCCGGATATGCTTGCGGGCGGGCCCGTTCGGTGCCCGCCCGCCATGACGCCGGGGTGTCAGTACGGCCAGATCGGCGGGTCCGTCACGAACTGGCCGCCCAGGTAGGCGTGGCCCTCGTTGCCGTCCTGGAGTTCGCCCTGTTCGGCGATGAGCTTCTCGGCGTAGGGCTCGGAGTCGTCCTGCGGGTCGTAGCCGAGGGACCGTGCGGTGGTCAGGTCCCACCACAGGCGGGTGTTGGCGGAGGAGCCGTAGACCACGGTGTGGCCGACGTCCTCGGCGGTCAGGGCCGCGTGGAGGAGGCGGGCGCCGTCGGCCGGGCTCATCCACACCGAGAGCATGCGCACGCTGGTGGGCTCGGCGAAGCAGGAGCCGATGCGCACGGAGACGGTCTCCAGACCGTGCTTGTCCCAGTAGAACTGCGCGAGGTCCTCGCCGAAGGACTTGGACAGGCCGTAGAAGGTGTCCGGGCGGCGCGGGATGTCGACCGGGATCAGCGCGTCGTCGCCCCGCGGGCGCGGGGTGTAGCCGACGGCGTGGTTGGAGGAGGCGAAGACGATCCGTCCGACGCCCTCCGCGTGCGCGGCCTCGTACAGGTTGTAGGTGCCCTCGATGTTCGCCTTCAGGATCTTCTCGAAGGGGGCTTCCAGGGAGATGCCCGCGAGGTGGATGATCGCGTCGACGCCCCGCACCGCCTCGCGCACTGCGTCCTTGTCGGCGAGGTCGGCGACGATCGCGTCCGGCTCGCCCTCGACGGGTCGCAGATCGAGCAGGCGCAGGTCGTAGCCGTAGGCCGGGAGCAGATCCCGCATCAGGGTGCCGAGCCCGCCGGCGGCGCCGGTGAGCAGAACGGTACGGGGAGCGGGCATTCTCGGGTCTCCTTGGGGCGACGGCCGTATGAGTGCACGGTATTCACATTCGTGGACAAGCTAAGGATCATTGCCCTGCGTCGTCAAGGGTGGCGCGACCGATGTTCATAAATATAAACTCCGATCAGAATCCCGCACGGCCGTTCCGTCCATTCCGCCCGTTCCACTCGTTCTAGGGAGAGCCTGTGACGTCTGCCGACCTCGTCCATCGACTCGGCATCCCCAGCGGGCCGCTGTTCTTCCCGGTCACCGCGTACGGCGCCGACGGCTCGGTTGACCTCGACACCTATCGCGCGCACGTGCGCGCGGGCGTGGCGGCGGGGGCCGCGGCCGTGTTCGCCTGCTGCGGCACCGGGGAGTTCCACGCGCTCACGCCCGAGGAGTTCCAGGCGTGCGTCCGGGCGGCCGTCGAGGAGACGGCGGGCCGGGTGCCGGTGGTCGCGGGCGCCGGATACGGCACCGCGCTCGCCGTACGGTACGCACGGCTCGCCGAGGAGGCCGGCGCCGACGGGCTGCTCGCCATGCCGCCCTACCTCGTCGTGGCCGGGCAGGAGGGGCTGCTGCGGCACTACCGCGAGGTGGCCGCCGCGACCGCGCTCCCGGTGATCGTCTACCAGCGCGACAACGCCGTCTTCTCCCCGGAGACCGTGGTCGAACTGGCCCGCACCGAGGGGATCATCGGCCTCAAGGACGGCCTCGGCGACCTGGACCTCATGCAGCGGATCGTCAGCGCCGTACGCACCGAGGTCCCCGGCGACTTCCTCTACTTCAACGGGCTGCCGACCGCCGAGCAGACCCAGCTCGCCTACCAGGCCATCGGCGTCCCCCTGTACTCGTCCGCCGTCTTCTGCTTCGCCCCCGAGATCGCCCTCGCCTTCCACCGCGCGCTCATCGACGGCGACCGGGCGACGGCCGACCGTCTGCTCGACGGCTTCTACCGTCCCTTCGTCGAACTCCGCGCGCGGGGCCGCGGGTACGCGGTCTCGCTCGTCAAGGCCGGGGTCCGGATGCGGGGCCTGGACGTGGGGGAGGTCCGCCCGCCGATGCACGAGCCGGACGAGGATCATGTGAAGCAGCTCGCGCAGCTCACCGAGCGCGGGTACGCGCTGCTGGAGGAGGAGAAGGAGCAGTGAAGGCGTCTACGTTCGTCTACCCCTGGGACGTCAACGGGGATCCGCGGGCCGCGGACCGCATCGCCGCGCTCGGCGTACGGCAGGCGACCCTCGCCTCCGCCTACCACTCCACGCGCGCGTTGACCCCCCGCCACCCCCGCCACCGCATCGTCACCGCCGAGCACGCGGCCGTGCTCTACCCCGTGGACGACCGCTGGTCGGGCCGCGAACTGCGCCCCTACGCGGCCGGTGACTGGGCCCCCGGGGACGCCTTCGGCGAGGCGGCGCGGGCCCTGACGGACGCGGGGCTCGAGGTGCACACCTGGGTCGTCCTCGCGCACAACTCCCGCCTGGGCGCCGAACACCCGGGCACCTCGGTCGTCAACGCCTACGGCGACCGCTATCCGTGGGCCCCGTGCATCGCACAGCCCGCCACGCGTGCGTACCTCGTCGACCTCGCCGTCGAGGCGGCACTGCGCCCGGGCGCGGCCGGCACCGAGCTGGAGTCCCTCGGCTGGTACGGACTCCAGCACCTGCACGCCCACGACAAGACCGGCGGGGTGCCCCTCGGCGACGCCGGGATGTACCTCATGGCGCTCTGCTTCTGCGGCACGTGCCGCGAGGGGTACGGCGAACAGGGCGTCGACGCCGAGGAGTTGGCAGCCGCCGTACGCACCGCCCTGGAGCCGCTGTGGCAGGGCGCGCCGGACGACGGGGGCTGGGCCGGCGTCGAGAAGCTGCTCGGCTCCGGGACCGCGGCGGCCACACGCGCGTGGCGCGACGAAACCGCCCGCACGCTCCAGGAGAGCGCGGTCCGGGCGGTCCGCGCGGCCGCACCCGAGGGCTTCCAGATCCTGCTGCACGCCGACCCCGTGACGTACCACGTCGGCGCCAACCCGGGCGTCGACCCCGGGCACATCCTGTCCGTCGCGGACGGCGTCGTCGTGCCCTGCGCGGGCGGACCGGACCTGCTCACGCCCTTCGCGCGGGCCCGCGCGGCCGCGGTGATCGCCGCCAACTTCCCCGTCGTCTCCCAGATGGGCGGCAGCCCGGGCACGCTCGCGGCGGACGCGGCCCGGGCGCGGGAACTCGGGGCCACCGAAATCCGGCTCTATCACGCCGGGTTGGCGTCGGACGGAGACCTGGACGCGATCCGCGAGGCGCTGGCCGGCCTCTGAAACAGCGGTACGGCTGTCGCGAGCCACACCACGCCGAGGACGGCCGACAGGGTTCGCTGGTCGACCAGTTCGACCAGCGCGGCGCCCGCGGCGAGGCCGAGCACGTTCGGTGTGAACACCACGGTGTTGGCCATGGCGACCGCCCGGCCCAGCAGTTCGTCCGGGGTCTCTCGCTGCACGGCGGTGAGCGCGGCGATCAGCACGCACGGGAGCCCCACCCCGACCGCCGCGCTGCACGCGAGGGCGAGCGGGTCGGAGGGGACCGCCCGCAACCCGGCGGCGACGGCCGTCAGCGCGATGCCGTACGCGGCGAACCGGCGCTCGCCCAGCCGGCGCAGGGCGGGCCCGGCAAGCAGCCCCACCGCCACGGAGCCGGCGCCCTGGACGGCGTACAGCGCACCGGCGTACGCGGGGGAGTGGCCGAGTCCGTCGATCACGGCGTACATCAGCGCGCCGTTGAGCCCGGCGCAGAGCATGGTGGTGCCGCCGGCCAGGATCAGGGGGCGCAGTGTGGGGTGGGCCCATATGTGGCGGACGCCCTCGGAGGCGGGGGCACGCCCGGGTGACTTCGGTCGGCCGTCGACGGTCGAGGGGTGTCCGGCCGCCGCCGGCCCTGCGAGGGGCGCCGGCATGCTCCCGCGGACCCGCAGCCCGGCGTACAGCACCGCGGCGAGCAGGAAGGTGATCGCGTCGAGGAGGGCCACGCCCGGGCCGCCGCAGAGCGCGTAGAGGCCCGCGCCCGCGAAGGGCGCCACCAGCTTCATGCCCTCCGTGACCGCCGTCCGCAGGCCGTTGAAGTCGCCGAGCAGCGACGGGGTGACGGCGCCCGCGACCAGGGCCGACTCCGCCGCGTCATGGACGACGCCTGCCGCGCCGTACAGGAAGAGGACCGCGAGGAGGAGCGGTACGCGGTCAGGGGAGTCGACGGTGAAGAGTACCGGCAGGAGGGCCGCCGGCAGCAGGTTCGCGCTGATCAGCAGGGGTTTGCGCGGGACACGGTCGGCGAGCGCGCCCAGCAGCGGGCCCGCAACGGTCGGCGCCCACATCGCGAGCATGCACAGCGCGGCCAGTCCGTCCGAGCCGGTGAGGTCCTTGACCCACACGCCCGACACCAGCCACAACGCCGAGGTGCCGAAGCCGGAGACCACGACCGCGGCGAGGAAGAACCCCGCGTCACGGTCGCGCACGACGCGCAGCACGGGCCATGTCCTGAATGTCTTCGGGGTCCTGGGTGTTGTCGTCATGCCTGGACATCGTGGATCTGAGGCCCCGGGTCCGGCATCGGGCAGATGCCCTGGATGTCCTCGCGGATCAGCCCCCGGCCGGGCACACGTCGAGGTAAGGGGCGTCCTGGATGTAGGTGTGCCACTGGGCCGGGGACAGCGTCGTGGCGGTGCCGGCGCAGATCGCGGTGGCCGCGTGGGAGGAGGTGACGGGGTAGCGCTGGAGGGGGGCGTGCGGGCTGGTGGCGTAGAGCGTGCCACCCCGGGGGTCGAAGGCGAGGGAGACGATGCCCTCGCCGGGGGTGGTCAGGCCGTCACCGAGGGCCTCCTGGCCGGCGGTGTCCCAGAGTTGGAGGGCGCCCAGGTCACCGGCGACGGCGAGGGTGCCGCCGTCGGGGCTGAAGGCCAGGGCGCTGACGGCTTCCGGAGCGCCGTCCGGCAGGGGCGCCGGGAAGGTGCTGGGCAGGACTCCGACCCGGTGGCCGAGGTCGCCGTCCCACAGGGCGACCCGCCCCGACGCGTCGCCGACGGCCACGCGTGAGCCGTCCGCGCTGAAGGCGACCGCCTCGATCTCCTCACCCAGGCCCAGCGTCCTCGCGCCGGCCGGACCGGAGGGCAGCCGGGCGAGCCGGTCCCCGCCGACCAGCAGGCGGCCGTCCGGCCGCAGGCCCAGCGCGGTGGGGTTCACCTCGCCCAGTCGCGCGGTCCTTCGGCGGGTCGCGGTGTCCCACACCTCACCGATCATCCCCTCGGCCGTGTCACGGACCGCCACGAGCATCCGCCCGCCGGGGCCGAGGGCGAGGCTCTCCACCGCCGCGGCGGGCGCCGACGGTGCCAGGTCCAGCGTGGACCGCACCCGGCCGGAGGCGGTGTCCCAGAGGGTCAGCGACTGCGCCGAGGCGGCCCGGCCCGGAGTCGCGACGCCGTACGCGAAGGACGCGCCCTCCGGGCCGAAGGCCATGACCGGCACGGTGTCCGCCGCCGCCACCGGACCGCCGCCGTCGGCGGCCACGGGAAGGCGCGCGGTGGGCAGGGTCCGCAGCAGGCGGCCGCTGCCCGGGTCCAGCAGCCGGAACACATAGCCCGCGCCGGACACTTCGGCGGTGGCGAGGGTACGGCCGTCCGGGCTCAGCAGTGCGTCGTAGAGCGCGCTGTCCCGCCAGCCGGAGGTGACGGCCGCGCCCAGGTCGAGGGAGTGCACCGTCCCCCCTTCGAGGTACCGCAGCACGGGCCCGTCGTGGTCCCAGGCGATCCGGTCGGTCGGCCGCTGCCCGCCCAGCGCATGGCGGAAGACGGGCGAACCCGGCGCGGACAGCCGCCAGACCGCGAACTCGGCGGGACCTGCGGCGGCCAGGAAGCCGCCGTCCTCGCTGAAGACCACGGAGTCGGTGCCCGGGAAGGCGATGTCGGCGATCCGCCGCCCCGAGGCGATGTCCCACACCCGCACGCCGGTGCCGGAGATCTGCGCGAGCCGGTGGCCGCCGCGGTCGAACTCCAGCCGTGAGTTGTCGTCGCCGCAGCCGCCGGAGCTCGCCCAGCCGCCCGCGAGGTCACGGCGGCTGACCGTTTCCCGGACCCGGACCGTCCCGCCGATGGGACACACCGCGACCAGACGGCTGTCCTCGGTGGTGGCCACGTTCGTCTCGGAGGCCACCGGCGCCTGCAGCAGCAGTCGGCCGTCCGGGACGGCGCGCAGCTCGGACCGCGGCCGATCGGGGTCGCTCACCAGGTAGCTCTCCGGGTCGGCCTCGAAGGTGACGATGTCCTGCTCCGGCACGGCACCGGCGGGCGTGGCCCAACGCCCCGCGGAGAGATCCCACAGCCGTACGCCCCAGTCACCGTCCAGTGCGAGGAGCGTGCCGTCCCGGCCGGCCGACTCGGCCCACGTGGTGCCCGCCGGGAGCCGCCCGGACGCGATCGCATGGTGGGTGACGGTGTTCCAGGTGCGCCAGGTACGGCCCCTGACGCTCAGCAGGACCCGGCCTGATCCGACGAGGAAGCGAGCGGCCGTGCCGCCTTCCCCGGGATCGGTGAAGGCGTCCTGTTCGGACTGGGCCAGGGAGCCCAGCAGTGCCGCGCGGGTCTCCGGCAGGGCCGCGATCCGCCAGGCGGCCAGGCTCAGCAGCTTGGCGGTGCGCGGATCCGTGGTCGCCATGGTGGCGGCCACCTCGGCGACCCGGCGGGCGGCGGCGACCTGGCTGTCGCGCACCTCGGTGCGGTGCTGCTGCCAGGCGACCAGGCCGATGACCAGCGCGACGGCGAGGAGCGCGGAGAGCGTGGTGAGCAGGCGCCGGGTCCGGCGCCGGACGTGCGCGACGGCGTGCCGCTCGGCCTCGCGGGTGTCGAGGGCGGCGGTGAGGAAGGCTCGCTCGGTCGCGGTCAGTTCCCGTTCGTCCGGCGTGCCGAACAGCTCGGCGGCCCGCTCCAGACGCACCCCCCGGTACAGGGCTCCCTGGTCGTGGTCGAGCTCCGTCCAGGCGAGCGCGGCCTCCCGCAGCCTGCGGTGCTCCGACAGCCGGACGCGGTCCTCGTCGATCCAGCCGCTCAGCCGCGGCCAGCAGCTGATGAGCGCCTCGTGGGCGAGTTCCACGGTGTCGCCGTCGAGGGTCAGCAGCCGGGCGGCGGCCAGCCGCTCCACGACCAGCGGGAGTTCGGGGTCGCACCACTCGTCCAGCTCCGCGCGGTCGGCCGAGCGGCGGGTGTCCGCCGTGCCCTCGCCGGGGGCGATCAGCCGCAGCAGCAGCCGGCGCGCCGTGACCTCCTGGGCGGGGGTCAGCGTGCCGTACGCCTGGTCCGCGGTGGCCGCGATCGCGCCGTGGACACCGCCCGCCGCCTCGTACGCGGCGAGGGTGAGGATGCGGCCGCGCCGCCGGCGCCAGGTCTCCAGCAGGGCGTGCGAGAGCATGGGCAGCGCGCCGGGCTGGTCGACGACCTCCTCGACGAGACGCGAGGTCAGCTCGCGTTCGACCACGAGTCCGGCCGCGCCGGCCGGACCGGTGACGGCCGCACGCAGCTCCGCCGGGCTCATCGGCCCCAGCAGCAGGCCGCAGTGGCGCAGCGCGTCGGCGAGTCCCGGGTGCTCGGCGCACTGCCCGTAGAAGTCGGCGCGCATCGCGATCATCGTGCGCAGCCGGGAGTCCGGGTCCCTGGCCGTGAGGAGCAGGTCGATGAAGCGGGTGCGCTCGGCCCGGTCCCGGCAGAGGGTGAACACCTCCTCGAACTGGTCGACGATCAGCCAGCTGTCCGGCTCACCGTCCCCGGGCGCCAGCAGCCGGCCGTACGTGGCCGCCGGCCGCTCGCCGGGGGTGACGATCCGCAGGGCCGCCGGGCGTCCCAGGTCCTGCGCGGCCTCCTGGGCGGCCGGGATCAGTCCGGCGCGCAGCAGCGAGGACTTGCCGCTGCCGGAGGCGCCGAACACCGCGGCGAAACGATGGTCCCGCACCAGGCCCAGCAGGTCGGCCACCGGGCGGTCGCGACCGAAGAACAGCGCACGGTCGCCCGGCTCGAACCGCGCAAGACCCCGGTACGGCGACGTCGTGTCGTCCTCGCGGGAACGGGCCGCCGTGTGCTCGTCGGCGGCCTCCTCGGCGGCGGTCTTCCAGCGCAGTTCCCACACGGCCGGGTCGGCGTCGCAGGCCTGCGCGTAGGCCCGTACCACCGCCGTCGAGGGGAGCCGCTCGCCGGCCGCGGCCTTGGACAGCGTGGTCACCGAGACGCCGGTGCGCCGGGACATCTCCCGGTACGTGGGGTTGCCCGCCTCCTGGCGCAGCCGACGCAGGTCGTGGGCGAGCCGCTGGACCGGACCGGCGTCAGGATCCACCGGGCGCTCGGGACGGCCCAATCGAAACTCCCCAGAAAGCAACAAACCACGTGTTGCCCCGAACTATTGCGGAGTGACCGGTACCCGAACAATGCCCGGGCCGGTGACGTCGGTCACCGGCCCGGGCCCCGTCTCTCAGCGCGCTCGGCGCCGGGATCAGGTCACGCGTGCTCGTAGTAGGACAGGTGGCGCTTCCAGTTGCCGACGGTGTCCGGGATGTAGGTGCCGCCGGGCGGGGTCACGATGAACTGGTCGTCCTTGTTGTTCGGGTTGGCCTGGTAGTTCAGTCCGTCGCAGCTCACCAGAAGGCGCTCGGAGGCGTTCTCGACCTCGTCCATGCACTTGCCGTTGTTGGCCATCAGCTCGTCGCCGTCGACGAACCACCACTGGGTGGAGTCGTTGGCGTTGCAGCCCTTGAGGACCACGTAGCCCTGGGAGGTGTAGCCGAGGCAGTTGTTGCCCTGGCCGATCAGGTAGCCGACCGCGCGGTCGCCGTTGTAGCGCGGGAGCTCGGAGACGTCCCAGTTGTAGTAGGGGCTGTTCCAGCTGCCCGACCACAGGTCGTCGTGCACGTCGGAGCCGGTGGCGTGGGAGGGGATGCGGAACTGCAGGCCGTCGGCGATCGGCTGGCCCCGCTTCTCGGCGATGACCGGCTCGACGGACCCGCCGCCGGTGTACGCGGCGGGGAAGGCCCAGGTGGTGGCGTGGGTCAGGATGTAGTCCGCGGCGTTCTGGATGCTGCCGACCATGGCGGGTCCGGCGCTGCCGATGCGGTTGCCCACCGTCTTGAGGACGTTGCCGAGTTCCTTGAACGTGGCCCTGACACCCTGGCCGACGTATTTCTCGTCCAGCTTGTCGAGACCCGAGAAGGCGATCATGGAGACCGTGGCGTCGAAGAAGGCGCCACCGACGCTCTTCCAGTTGAGGAAGCCGTCGGTCAGGTACTGGAAGGCCAGGGCGCCGACGAAGCCGCCGGTGAACGACGCGATCCGCACGCCCCACTTGCAGCCGGCCGGACCGGTGAGCGAGCAGATCAGCGTCGAGGCGAGGATGGTGACCACCGCGTCCACGGCGATCTCGACCGCCCGCGCGGACAGATAGGACCAGCCCGCCGTCTGCGCCTTGTGCAGCTTGCTCGCGCAGTCCGCGGTGGCCTGCTTCTCCTTGGTGGCCACGATCTTCGCCTGCGGGGCCCCGAGCGGTTTCGCCGGTGGGGCCGTCAGCGGGGAGGAGACGGCCCGCGCGAGGACCGGACCGGTGGTCACGGAACGGTCCGGTCTGCCGTACGCCGCCTCGATGGCGTTGACCGAGTCGTCACAGATCCGCGAGACCGAGATCTTGGGCGCCGCGGCCCTCAGGGCCGGGGCCCTCGCGTCGAGGACCGTTGCGGCCACGGCGGCGACCAGTACGGCGATGAGCAGTGTCCGTATCGGCACCCGTTGGAACGGGCGCCCACTGAACCAGGTCAGCACTGATGAGCTCCTTGGTCGGGATGAGTCGGATCAGCGGCCGTGGCGGTGCGGGTGTCGCCGGCTCGCCTGGACCCCGGCAGGGGTCCGGAACAAGCTCGATCCTGAGGTCGCCGAGGTTGTTGCCCAAGTCCCTCGCCGGGCCGGAAACAACTCCCTGACCTGCGCGGACACAGGTGCCCCGGCCGCACCGATGAGTTTTCGGGGCGCGGGCGGTCCACCCTGCACGGCCCCGGGCACCGTGCCCGGATGCCGTGCCCGGGAACAGCGCCCCGGGCACCGTGAGGAGTGACGCATGACCGGCACGATCATCGACTTCGAGCCCCAGACCCGGGTCATCGCCCGGCTGGCGGAAGCCGTGACCGACGAGCGGCTCAAGGACCCGACCCCGTGTCCCGACCTCGCGGTGCGCAATCTGCTGGGCCATCTGATCGGCCTCGCCGCGGCCTTCCGCGACGCCGCCCGCAAGGACCTCGGCCCCACGACCGACACCCCGCCGACCGACTCCGTCCCGGACATCGGCCCCGGCCGGCGCGGGGAGCTCCCCAAGGTCCTCGACGAACTCGCCGAGGCCTGGCGCGACCCGGCCGCCTGGACCGGTATGACCCGCGCGGGCGGGGTGGACCTGCCCGGCGAGGTCGCCGCCGCCGTCGCCCTCGACGAACTGGTCGTCCACGGCTGGGACCTGGCCCGCGCCACCGGCCAGACCTACGTGCCGGACCCGGCCGCGCTCCGGGTGACGTACGACTTCCTGCTCGCGGCGGTCGACGAGCCCTCACGCGGTGAGATCTTCGGCCCGATCGTCCCCGTGCCCCAGGACGCGCCGCTGCTGGACCGGGCGCTGGGCCTCAGCGGGCGGAACCCGGGCTGGACGCCGTAACGGGGCCCGGGTCCCGTGGACGCCGTCGCGGGGGCGCCCCCGGGTCGCCGTCCCCTTCTCGGTGCCTCCGACACGGGCCTTCTCCGACGCGCCGCGCCCGGCTGCCGTGGACACCGGTACGACCCTGCCCTAGAGGAACGGAAACCGGCGGCGGGCGGCAGCCCCGGACCGTACGCTCCCCACCATGCCGCCCCTGAGCCTGACCGTCCTCGGTACCGCCTCCCCGCACCCGGGGCCCGACCGCCCCTGCTCCGGCTATCTGCTGCGCGGCGGGGGCGCCGAGGTGTGGGTGGACGCGGGGCCCGGAACCTTCGCGGAGTTGCAGCGGCACACGGATCCCTCCCGGCTGACGGCGATCTGGATCTCCCACCTGCACGCCGACCACAGCGCCGATCTGCTGTCCGCCGTCTACGCCTTCGCGTACGGCGGACTCACCCCGCCCGCCCCGATCCCGGTGTACGCGCCACCCGGCTGCGCCCACCGGCTCGCCGGATTCTTCGGGCGGTCCGACCTGCGCTTCCTCGACGGCGTCCTCGACTTCCACCCCCTGTACGACGGCCACGAGGTCCGGCACTGGAACCTCCGGCTGGGTTCCCGGGCCGTCGCGCACGACACCGAGGCGTACGGGCTGCGTGCCGAGTGCGCCGGACGCGTCCTCGCGTACTCGGGGGACAGCGGGCCCTGCGCCGCCCTCGTCGAGCTCGCCGCGGAATCGGACGTGTTCCTGTGCGAGGCGGACATCGATCGTCATCGCGAAGGCGAACAGGTTCATCTGACACCAGAGGACGCCGGCGACATCGCCCGCAAGGCCGGGGCGCGCGAGCTGATCGTCACCCACGTCGGACCCACGCTCACCAGGGAAGCGGCGACCACGCGCGCCGCCGTCGCCTTCGCCGGGCGCACCAGTACGGCCTTCGAGGGCGCCACCCGGCTCGTCTGACCCTCGCGCTCACCGCAACTTCAGCTTCTTTTGCCAGAAGCATTGACGAAACATCGCGGTCCTCCCTACCTTCAACGCGTCGTACTTCGTACGTCATATATGAGACGCGATATGCGAGATCAGATACGCAAGATCCGATACGCGAGATCCGAGAGGCGCGCATGACCTCTGTGCCCACGCCGATCCCCTCCCGCACGCAGTACGTGCTGGAGGAGATCAAACGCCGCATCCTCACCGGGCGCCTGACGCCTGGTCAGGCCCTGGTCGAGACCGAACTCGCCGCACAGTTCGGGGTGTCCAAGACCCCGGTGCGCGAGGCGCTCAAGACCCTGGCCGGGACCGGGCTCGTCGTGATGAGCCAGTACAAGGGCGTCACGGTGCGCATGGTGGACGCGGACATGGCGCGCGAGGTCTACGACGTCCGGCTGCTCCTCGAACCCGAGGCGCTCAAGCGGGCCGTACGGCGCGGGGCCTCCCTCGACGCCGCACGTGACGCCCTGACGAAGGCCGACGACGCCACCGACACCGCCGAACGCTCCCTGGCCAACCGGGAGTTCCACCGCGCCCTGTACCTGCCCTGCGGCAACCCGCTGCTCGGCAGGATGCTCGACGAGGTCCGCGACCAGGCCGCCCTGGTCTCCGCCGTCGCCTGGGCGGCCTCGCCGTCCTGGGACCGGGAGGCCGGCGAGCACCGGGAGATCCTGCGGCTCGCCCTGGACGGCGACGCGGACGGCGCGGCCCGCGCCCTGCACGCCCACATCGCGTCCTTCGTGGAACGAGCGTTCCCCGGAGTGCTGGACGAGGAAGGTCAGGAATGAGCAGCGAGACGTTCGAGACCCAGCGGGCGGCCCTGGCCGACGTGGTGGCGATCCCGGTGACCCCGTTCGCCGAGGACGGCACCGTCGACCAGGACACCTACCGGGCCCTGCTGCGTCGGCTGCTCGACGGAGGGGTCACCACTCTCACCCCCAACGGCAACACCGGCGAGTTCTACGCCCTCAGCCCCGAAGAGCGCCGCCTGGTCACCGAGTGGACCGTCGACGAGGCCGGAGACCGGGCCGACATCCTCGTCGGCGTCGGACACGACGTCCCCACCGCCGTCGCCTCCGCCCGCCACGCCCGGGAGCTCGGCGCGAGCATGGTCATGGTCCACCAGCCCGTCCACCCCTACGTCTCCCAGGGCGGCTGGATCGACTACCACCGCGCGATCGCCTCGGCCGTCCCGGAGCTCGGGGTCGTCCCGTACATCCGCAACGCCCAGCTCGGCGGCGACCGTCTGGCCGAACTCGCCGACGCCTGCCCGAACGTGATCGGCGTGAAGTACGCCGTCCCGGACGCGGCCAGGTTCGCCGCCTTCGCACGGGACGCGGGACTCGAACGCTTCGTGTGGGTCGCCGGGCTCGCCGAGCCCTACGCGCCCTCCTACTTCTCGGCGGGCGCCACCGGCTTCACCTCAGGGCTGGTGAACGTCGCCCCCGCCGTCTCGCTGAACATGATCGAAGCGCTGCGCTCCGGTGACTACGCGGCCGCCATGAAGGTCTGGGAGCAGATCCGCCGCTTCGAGGAACTCCGCGCGGCGAACGGCTCCGCCAACAACGTCACCGTCGTCAAGGAGGCCCTCGCCTCCCTCGGCCTGTGCCGCCGCGAAGTGCGCCCGCCGAGCCGGGAGTTGCCGGAGAGCGAGCGCTCCGAGGTCGCCGCGATAGCCGCCGGATGGTCGATATGACGGACCGAGAGCGCCTGCGGCCGGAGGACCTGCGCAGCCACCAGTGGTACGGCGTCGAGGGCCAGTTGCGCACCTGGTCGCACAACGCCCGGATGCGCCAGCTCGGTTACGAGGCGGAGGAGCACCAGGGCCGCCCGGTGATCGCCGTCCTCAACACCTGGTCCGACATCAACCCCTGCCACGTCCATCTGCGCGAGCGCGCCGAGGCGGTCAAGCGGGGGGTCTGGCAGGCCGGGGGCTTCCCGCTCGAATTCCCGGTCGCCACCCTCTCGGAGACCTACCAGAAGCCCACCCCGATGCTCTACCGCAACCTGCTCGCGATGGAGACCGAGGAGCTGCTGCGGTCGTACCCGATCGACGCGGCGGTGCTGCTCGGCGGCTGCGACAAGTCGACGCCCGCCCTGCTCATGGGCGCGGCCTCGGCCGATGTCGCCTCGATCTTCGTGCCCGCGGGGCCGATGCTGCCGGGGCACTGGCGCGGCGAGACCCTCGGGTCCGGCACCGACATGTGGAAGTACTGGGACGAGCACCGCGCCGGCAACCTGACCGACTGCGAACTGCGCGAGCTGCAGGGCGGGTTGGCGCGCTCCCCGGGCCACTGCATGACCATGGGGACCGCGTCCACGATGACCGCGGCTGCGGAGACCCTCGGCATGACCCTGCCGGGTGCCTCCTCGATCCCGGCCGTCGACTCCGCGCACGAGCGGATGGCCGCGGCCTCCGGGCGCCGCGCGGTGGAGCTCGCCTGGACCGGCCTGAAGCCGTCCGAGATCCTCACCCGCGAGGCCTTCGAGGACGCCGTCACCACGGTGCTCGGGCTCGGCGGCTCCACCAACGCGGTCATCCACCTGATCGCGATGGCGGGACGCTCCCAGGTCCCGCTCACCCTCGACGACTTCGACCGCATCGCGCGGACCGTGCCGGTGCTGGCCAACGTCAGGCCCGGCGGACAGACGTACCTGATGGAGGACTTCTACTTCGCCGGCGGTCTGCCCGCCTTCCTCTCCCGGATCACCGACCTGCTCCACCTGGACCGGCCGACCGTCAACGGCACCCTGGGCGAGCAGATCGAGGGGGCCGTCGTCCACAACGACGACGTCATCCGCACCCGCGAGAACCCGGTCGCGGGCGAGGGCGGGGTCGCCGTCCTGCGCGGCAACCTCTGCCCGGACGGCGCGGTCATCAAGCACATCTCCGCCGAGCCGCACCTGCTCAAGCACACCGGGCCCGCGGTCGTCTTCGACGACTACAGGACCATGCAACGCACCATCAACGACCCGGCACTGGACATCACCGCCGACAGCGTGCTGGTGCTGCGCAACGCCGGGCCCAAGGGCGGCCCGGGCATGCCCGAGTACGGGATGCTGCCGATCCCGGACCATCTGCTCAAGCAGGGCGTGCGGGACATGGTCCGGATCTCCGACGCCCGGATGAGCGGAACGAGTTACGGCGCCTGCGTGCTCCACGTGGCGCCCGAGTCGTACGTCGGCGGACCGCTCGCCCTCGTGCGCACCGGGGACAGCATCACCCTCGACGTCGAGGCGCGTGCGCTCCAACTCAACGTGGACGACGAGGAGTTGGAGCGCAGGAGGGCGCAGTGGACACCGCCGCCCGCGCGGTACGAGCGCGGCTACGGCGCGCTCTACAACGAACAGATCACCCAGGCCGACACCGGCTGCGACTTCGAGTTCCTCGCCCGCCCGGGCAAGGTCACCGACCCGTACGCGAGCTGAACCACGACCCGCTGGGGCGGGCGGCAGCACCAACGCACAGCACGACCTGGCACATCCATGTGCAGAGAGAAAGCGCTTCCCGCACGACGAAAGCACGTCGCACGTCCGACGTACCGAGAACGGAGCCCCTGTCATGGCCCAAGCCGCAGCCGTGGCGAAACCGCCCGCGCCACCCCGGCGACGCCGTGTCTCCGCCACCCCGCGCAGGCTGCCCTACCTGCTGATCGCGCCGGCGGCCCTGCTGATGCTGGGCTTCATCGCCTACCCGGTCATCAGCGTCTTCTACTACAGCCTGCAGAACTACAACCCCACCAAGCCGTGGCGGAACGGCTACGCGGGCTTCGACAACTTCGTCCAGATCTTCACCAAGGACCCGCAGTTCTGGGACACGCTGACCTTCAGCGCCAAGTGGGTCTTCGTCGAGGTCGGACTACAGCTGCTGTTCGGCCTGGCGCTCGCGCTGATCGTCAACCAGAGCTTCGTGGGCCGGGGGCTGGGGCGCGCGATGGTCTTCTCGCCGTGGGCCGTCTCCGGTGTGCTGACCTCCGCGATCTGGGTGCTGCTCTACAACTCCCAGACGGGCATCACCCGTTACCTCGCCGACATGGGCATCGGCTCCTACGGCACCAGCTGGCTGTCGGACACCTCCACCGTCTTCTCCGCGGCGGTCGTCGCCGACCTGTGGCGCGGTGTCCCCTTCTTCGCGATCCTCATCCTCGCCGACCTCCAGTCCGTCTCCAAGGACCTGTACGAGGCCGCCGAGGTCGACGGGGCCAGCCGCGTCAAGCAGTTCTGGCACATCACGCTGCCGCACCTGAAGGACGCGATCATCCTGTCCACGCTGCTGCGCGCGGTGTGGGAGTTCAACAACGTCGACCTGCTCTACACGTTGACCGGCGGCGGCCCGGCGGGCGAGACCACCACCCTCCCGCTCTACATCGCCAACACCTCTGTCGACGCCCACAACTTCGGCTACGCGTCCGCCCTGACCACGGTCGCGTTCGTGATCCTGCTCTTCTGCTCGATGGTGTACCTGCGGCTGAGCAAGTTCGGAGGCGGTTCCAAGTGATCACCAAGGAGGCCACGGAGGTCGCACCCGCTCCCGTGCGCGAGGCACCCGAGCCGCCCCGCTCGGTGAAGCACCGCCGCGCCTGGGACGAGGTCCCGCGCTGGCACGTCTACCTGCCGCTGTCGATCTACCTCGTCTTCACGATCATCCCCTTCTACTGGATCCTGCTGTTCGCGCTGCGCCCGGCCGGCTCGACCTCGCTCGTGCCCTGGCCGATCACCTTCGACCACTTCGAGAAGGTGTGGACGGAGCGGGCGTTCGGCACGTACTTCGAGAACAGCGTGTACGTCGGCCTCGCCACGCTGGTGATGACGACGCTCGTCGCCCTGGCCGGCGGCTACGCGCTCGCCCGGTTCGACTTCAAGGTCAAGAACGCGTTCATGCTGGCGCTGCTGTGCTCGCAGTTCGTGCCGGGCGCGCTGCTCCTGGTGCCGCTGTTCGAGATCTTCGCCGAGCTGAAGATGATCAACTCGCTGACCAGCGTCATCATCGCCGAGACGGTCTTCCAGCTGCCGCTGTCGATGATCCTGATCAGCAACTTCATCAAGAACGTGCCGTACTCCCTGGAGGAGGCGGCCTGGGTGGACGGCTGCAACCGGTTCACCGCGTTCCGGATCGTCGTCCTGCCCCTCCTGCGGCCCGGTCTGATCGCCGTCGGCTCCTTCGCCTTCGTGCACTCCTGGAACCACTTCCTGTTCGCCCTGATGTTCCTCAACAACCAGGACAAGCAGACGATCCCGGTCGGCCTGAACACCCTGATGAGCGCGGACAGCGTCGACCTGGGCGCACTGGCCGCCGGTGGCATCATCGCCGCCGTCCCCGTGGTGATCGTGTTCGCCTTCATCCAGAAGTGGCTCATCACGGGCTTCAGTGCGGGGGCGGTGAAGGGATGAGACTCCGTCGGATCGCGCTGGGTGGCGTGGTGCTGGGCCTGCCGGGCGCAGTGCTCGCGATCCACAACGCCCACAACTCCGGCAGCGAGCGTGATCTCACGGCGGACGTCGGCCGGACGCCTACCCTGCACACAAAGATCGACAGCGCCGAGGCGGCCGACCGAGAGGTGGCGCGCGGCGCGGGCGCGGGGAGGATCCCATGAGCACCGTAGACATCGTCCTGGCGGGCGCGCGCGGCCACGGCCGCTGGCACCTGGAGAACATCCGCAGGCTGCAGGACAAGGGGATCGTACGACTGGCGGGGATCTGCGAGCTGACCCCGCTGAGCGGCGACGAGATCCCCGACGGCCTGGGCACGCCCGAGCAGTCCGGCGACTTCGGCGCGCTCCTCGACTCGACCGGCGCCCGGGTCGCGGTGATCTGCACCCCGATCCCGACCCACACGGACCTGGCGCTCGCGGCGGCCCGGCGGGGCGTGCACATCCTGCTCGAGAAGCCCCCCGCCCCGTCGTACGCCGAGTTCCGCCGCATGGCCGACGGGGTCGCCGCGGCCGGGGTCGCCTGCCAGATCGGCTTCCAGTCGCTGGGCTCGCACGCCGTGCCCGCGATCCGTGAGCTGGTCCAGGAGGGCGCGATCGGCGAGGTGACCGGGATCGGCGGCGCCGGTGCCTGGGCACGCGCCGAGGCGTACTACCGGCGCGCGCCCTGGGCGGGCAAGCGGCGGATGAACGGCGTCGACGTGATCGACGGCGTGCTGACCAACCCCCTCGCGCACGCCGTCGCCACCGCGCTCGCCCTGAACGGCAGCACCCGCGCCGAGGACGTCACCCGGATCGAGACCGAGCTGCTGCGCGCCAACGACATCGAGTCCGACGACACCTCCTGCGTCCGCGTCACCACCGCGAACGGCCTCAAGGTCACCGTCGCCGCCACCCTGTGCGCCGAGGACCCCGACGAGCCGTACGTCGTCGTGCACGGCGACCGCGGCCGGATCACCTACTGGTACAAGCAGGACCGCGTGCTGCTCCAGCGGGCCGGGCACGGCCCCGAGGAGTACGAGTACGGCCGCACCGACCTGCTGGAGAACCTGGTCGACCACGTGACCGACGGCGACGACCTGCTCGTGGTGCCGGAGGTGACGGGCGCCTTCATGAAGGTCGTCGAGGCGATCCGGACGGCCCCGGACCCGACCCCGTTCCCGGCCACGGCCTGGCACCTGCTCCCGGACGAGGAGCGCCGTGTCGTTCCCGGCATCGACGGACTCGTCGCGGCCGCCGCCGACAACCTCGCCCTCTACTCCGAGCTGGGCGCCGACTGGGCCCGGCCACATGTCGTGAACGAGGTGAGCACATGACGACCCCCGATTCCCCGGTCCTGCGTGTCGCGGGCCGCCCGGTCGGCCGCTACGTCACCCGGCCCGAGCTGCCCGCCCGGCTCTCCCCGCGCCCCTATCTGCACCCCGTCACCACCCTGGCCGGCACGGCGGTCACCGAACTCAGCCCCACCGACCACATCCACCACCTCGGCGTCGGTGTCGCCGTTCCCGACGTCGAGGGGCACAACTTCTGGGGCGGACGCACCTACGTCCGCGACCAGGGCCCGACCGAGCTCGACAACCACGGCGCCCAGCGCCACACCTCCTTCCAGCTCCGGGACCCCGACGGCTTCGTGGAGGAGCTGCGCTGGATCGCCTCGGGCGCCGAGCTGCTGCGCGAGCGCCGTACCGTCGCGGCCACCGAACTGACCGGCTCCGCCTGGGCGTTGGACTTCACCTTCTCCCTCACCAACGTCACCCGGGACCCCCTGTCGATCGGCAGCCCGGCGACCAACGGCCGCCCGGGCGCGGCCTACGGCGGCTTCTTCTGGCGGGCCCGGAAGGAAGAGGCGGCGCCGGACGTCTTCACCGTCGACCGTGAGGGCGAGGCCGCGATCCACGGCACCCGCGCCGACTGGGTCGCCCTCACCGGCGCCACCTGGACGCTCGTCTTCGCCGGGGCCACCGACCGGACCCGCCGCGACCCCTGGTTCGTGCGCGCCGACGAATACCCGGGCGTGGGCTCCTCGCTCGCCCACGATTCCAGGCTGCCGATCCCGCCCGGCGAGACCGTCGTACGCAGGATCGTCACCGTCGTCGCCGACGGCCGCCTGCCCCGGCTCGAAGCGGCGGCCCTGGTACGGAAGGCGGTCAGCCAGTGACCCCCACGGACCCCGACCTGCCGCTGACGTACACCAACCCGGTCCTGAACGCCGACTGGTCCGACCCCGACGTCATCCGCGTCGGCGACGACTTCTACCTCACCGCCTCCAGCTTCGGCCGCGTCCCCGGCCTGCCGCTGCTGCACTCTCGCGACCTCGTCAACTGGACCCTGATCGGCCACGCCCTCGAACGACTGGAACCCGCGGGGGAGTTCACCAAGCCCCGGCACGACTGCGGGGTCTGGGCGCCTTCCCTCCGCTACCACGACGAACGGTTCTGGATCTTCTGGGGCGACCCCGACCAGGGCATCTTCCAGGTCAACGCGCCCGGGATCAGGGGTCCTTGGACCCGCCCGCACCTCGTCAAGTCGGGCAAGGGCCTCATCGACCCCTGCCCGCTGTGGGACGAGGAGACCGGCGAGGCCTACCTCGTGCATGCCTGGGCCAGGTCCCGCTCCGGCGTCAAGAACCGACTCACCGGCCACCGGATGGACCTCGACGGCCGTGAACTCCTCGACGAGGGCAAGGTGATCGTCGACGGCGACCGGATTCCCGGCTGGTTCACCCTGGAAGGCCCCAAGCTCTACCGGCACGACGGTTGGTTCTGGATTTTCGCCCCTGCCGGGGGAGTGGAGACCGGCTGGCAGGGCGCCTTCCGCTCGCGCGGCTTCTTCGGGCCGTACGAGGAGAAGGTCGTCCTGGAGCAGAAGGACACCGACGTCAACGGGCCGCACCAGGGCGGCTGGGTGCGCACCCCGTCCGGCCAGGACTGGTTCCTGCACTTCCAGCACCGGGGCGCCTACGGCAGGGTCGTCCACCTCCAGCCGATGCGCTGGGGCGATGGGGGCACCTCCCGCTCGAGCGAAGCCGAGAGTGGGGGAGGCTGGCCGGTGCTCGGTGACGAGGGCGCCCCCGTCGCCGTACACGAGAAGCCGGATCTGCCGCCGCAGCCGGACGCGGCGCCCGCCACCGACGACGACTTCCCCGGCGGACGCTTCGGCCGCCAGTGGCAGTGGACCGCGAACCCGCAGCCCGGCTGGGCCACCCACCACTCCGGTGACGGGCTGCGGCTCACCTGTGTCCGCTCGGCCGACGCGCACGACCTGCGCAAACTGCCGAACATCCTCACCCAGCGGCTGCCCGGCACCCCGTCGGCGATCGAGGTGGAACTGCGCCTGCACAGCGAGGAACCCGGCGCACGGGCCGGTCTCGCCGTCCTCGGAGACGCCTTCAGCTGGATCGGACTCCAGCGGGGGGCCGACGGGAGCGTCCATCTCGTGCACCGGTTCGCCGAGGGCGTCGCCGAGCAGGAACGGGACGCCGACCATCCGCGCCTCGCCCTCGCCGACAAGGCGCGACTGCGGATCGAGATCGGCGCCGGCGCCCGCTGCCGGTTCTTCTACGACCTCGGTGACGGCCCGCGCCCCTCCGGACCCGTGTTCGCCGCCACCCCCTGGCGCTGGGTCGGAGCCCTGCTCGGACTGTTCGCCCTCGCGCCCGTCGGAGGAGGACACGCCGGCGCGGCAACCTTCTCGCACTTCAGGATCGACCACCTGTAACGCACCGAACCCGTAAGCCTGTTGGGAGCCGCAATGACGCAGCACCTTGATAGCAAGCGCTTGCAGAGACCGGGATACGGCACGGTCCTGGCCGCTGTCCTCGGCCTGGTGGCCGCGCTGAGCCTCGGGGTGATCGGGCAGGCCAAGGCCGTCGCCGCCGAGAAAGCCCCGGCCGACCGCTGGAGCGACCGGGCCCACGGCTTTGCCTCCCTGGCCGGCGGCACCACCGGAGGGGCCGGCGGCAAGGTCGTCACCGTCACCGACCAGGCCTCGCTGGCGAGGTACGCGGCGGCCGAGGAGCCGTACGTCATACGGGTCCCGGGTGCGATAGCCGTCGAACCCTTCGGCTCGGACATCGTGGTCGGCTCGAACAAGACGATCATCGGCGTCGGCGACACCGGCGAGATCGTCCACGGCGAGCTGCACCTGAACCCCGGCACACACAACGTGATCATCCGCAACCTGACGATCCGCGACTCGTACGTCGAGGGCGACTGGGACGGCAAGACGACCGACTTCGACGCGATCCAGATGGACACGGTCGACCACGTCTGGATCGACCACAACCGCTTCACGCACATGGGCGACGGGCTGCTCGACATCCGCAAGGACAGCCGGTACATCACCGTCTCCTACAACCAGTTCACGAACCACAACAAGGCGTTCGGGATCGGCTGGACCACCAACGTCCTCACCGAGATGACGATCGACCACAACTGGTTCTACGGCACCAAGCAGCGCAACCCCTCGGCGGACAACCTCGCCTACGCCCACCTGTACAACAACTACCTGTCCTCGCAGGTCGCCGACGGTGACCCGGTGTGGACGTACGGGAACTGGGCGCGCGGCAAGACGAAGATGGTCATCGAGAACAGCTACTACGACGGTGTCCAGCATCCCTACCAGGCCGACGCCACCGCGGAGTTGGTGCAGCGCGGGTCGATCCTGAAGAACACGAGCGGGCGAACGGACGCGTGGGGTACGGCATTCGACCCGCGGTCCTTCTACGACTACCGGCTGGACCCGGCCGCCGCAGTGCCCTCGCTGGTGTCGAGGTTCTCCGGACCACAGAAGCGGATCGGCGTGACCCTGCACGTCCCCGGCGACTACCCGAGCGTGCAGGCCGCCGTGGACGCCGTGCCCGACCAGAACGCCGAGCCGGTGACGATCGCCGTCGCACCGGGCACCTACCGGGCCAAGGTGTACATCCCGGCGACCAAGCCGAACATCGTGCTCCAGGGGACTGGACACGACCGGTCCGACACCGTCATCGTCTATGACACCCCCGCCGAGTACGGCGGTTCGACGGGCAGCGCGACGGTCCGGATCGCCGCGAACGACGTCACCGCCCGCCACCTCACCTTCAGCAACGACTTCGACGAGGCCGCGGTCGAGCTGAAGGGCGAGCAGGCCCTCGCGATGAAGACGACCGGCGACCGGATCGTCTTCGAGGACACCGCCTTCCTGGGCAACCAGGACACCCTGATGACCGACAGTCCCAAGCTGGACGTGATCAGCCGGGTCTACCTCCGCGACTCGTACATCGAGGGCGATGTCGACTTCGTCTACGGCCGGGCGACGACGGTGATCGAGCGGTCCGTGATCCGGGCGCTGAGCCGGGGCTCGGACTCCAACAACGGCTACATCACCGCCGCTTCGACCTGGACGGGCAACCCGTACGGGTTCCTGATCACCCGCTCGAAGGTGGTGAGCGACGCCCCGGACCGGACCTTCCACCTTGGGCGGCCGTGGCACCCGGGCGGTGAACCCGCCGCCGTGGCACAGGTGTTGATCCGCGAGACCGAACTGCCGGCCGCGGTGAAGACCTCGCCGTGGACCGACATGAGCGGCTTCTCGTGGAAGGACGCGCGGTTCGCCGAGTACCGCAATTCCGGCCCCGGCGCGGCCCCGAGCGCCGACCGGCCGCAGCTCGCCGCCGCCGACGCGAGGACGTACACCGTCGCGAACTACCTCAAGGGCACGGACGGCTGGGCCCCGCAGGCCCGCCACTGACGTCCCCCCGCCACCGACTTCCCCCCACAACGTCACATCTCCGCTGGAATCAGAAGAAGAAGAGAGCCGATCAATGAAGATCAGTATCCGCAGAAGCAGGCGCGCTGCCATAGCCGTCGCCCTCGGGTCCGTCCTGGCGCTGACCGCCACCGCCTGCGGTGACGACGGCAGCGGAGCCGGCGGTGACAAGGGCGACGAGGGCAGCGGCAAGGGCAAGATCGTCTTCTGGGACAACAACGGCGGTGTCCGCACCGACATCTGGAAGGAGGTCATCGCCGACTTCCAGAAGGCCAACCCCGACATCAAGGTCGAGTACGTCGGCATCGCGTCCACCGAGTACCAGTCCAAGGTCGACACCGCCATCCAGGGCGGCGGCCTGCCGGACGTCGGCGGTGTCGGCGCGGCCATGCTCGCCGGGTTCTCCGCGCAGAAGGCGCTGGAGCCGCTGGACGACCGGCTCTCCAAGTCCTCCCTGAACGGCAAGCTCAACGAGGACATGGTCGGCGTCCTGAAGGCCTCAGGGGGCGGGGACGGGACCCTGTACTCGATCCCGACCTCCGCCAACAACGGCGTGCTGTACTACCGGACCGACCTGTTCAAGAAGGCCGGCCTCGACGAGCCGACCACCTGGGACAAGTTCTACGAGGCCGCGGACAAGCTCACCGACGCCAAGAAGAACGAGTTCGGCTACACCATCCGCGGCGGCGCCGGGTCCATCGCCCAGGCCCTGGACGCGATGTACGGGCAGAGCGGGATCACCTCGTTCTGGAACGGTGACAAGACCACCGTCAACGACCCGAAGAACGTGGCGGCGCTGGAGAAGTACGCGGCGCTGTACAAGAAGGTCACTCCGGCGGCCGACCTCAACAACGACTTCACCAAGATGGTCGCCCAGTGGGACTCCGGCACCATCGGGATGCTGAACCACAACCTGGGGTCGTACCAGGACCATGTGAAGGCGCTCGGGGTCGGCAAGTTCCGGGGCATTCCGCAGCCGATCGGCTCCACCGGCAAGCGGGTGCAGGTGTCCAACCCCGTCGACGGGCTCGGGGTGTTCAAGAGCTCCAAGAACAAGGAAGCGGCCTGGAAGTTCATCGAGTTCGCGACCTCGCACGCGGAGAACTCGAAGTTCAACAAGTCCGCCGGGCAGGTGCCGTCGAACAACGACGCCGCCAAGGACGCCTGGATCTCCGAGGCCGAGCCCACGAAGCTGGCCGCCGCCGCGCTGACCGACGGTTCCACGACCATCGTCCAGCTGCCGTACTACCTGCCCGACTGGAACACCATCTCCAAGGCCGACAACGAGCCGAACTTCCAGAAGGTGCTGCTGGGTGACATGAGCGCCAAGGACTTCCTGGACACCATGGCCGACCAGTTGAACAAGGCTCAGGCCGAGTGGAAGGAACAGAACGGCTAGGAACTCGGGTGTCTTCGGTTGTGGGGAGCTGCCGACCGGTTGGGGCCGGTCGCGCAGTTCCCCGCGCCCCAGCGGTCAGAAAGGTGCACCTGAAATGTCACTCACTCGTAGACAAGTCACCACTGCTGCTCTCTCCGCCGTCCCGCTCGCTCTCGCGGCGAACGGGGTCGCCCAAGCTTCTCCCAGGAGGTCCCGCACGCTGTACATCGCCGGCGACTCCACCGCCGCCCAGAAATACTCCGACGCCGCGCCCGAGACCGGGTGGGGCATGGCGCTGCCCTTCTTCCTGCACAAGGATCTCCGGGTCGCCAATCACGCGGTGAACGGGCGGAGTTCGAAGTCCTTCGTGGACGAGGGACGGCTCGATGTCATCCTCGGCGCCATTCGGCCGGGCGACTTCCTGCTGATCCAGTTCGGCCACAACGACGAGAAGACCGCGGACCCGGCCCGCTACACCGAACCCTGGACGACGTACCAGGACTATCTGCGCCTGTACATCGACGGTGCCCGCGCCCGTGGCGCCCGGCCCGTGCTGCTCACCTCGGTCGAGCGGCGGAAGTTCGACGCCACCGGCAACGCCGTGCCGACCCACGGCGACTATCCGGCGGCGATGCGGGCGCTCGCCACCGAGGAGGGCGTCGCACTGCTCGACATCCAGGCCCTGTCGCTCGCCCTGTGGCAGCGGCTCGGGGTCGAGGAGACCAAGAAGTACTTCAACTGGACCGCGACCGAGCAGGACAACACGCACTTCAATCCGCCCGGCGCCATCGCGGTGGCGCGTCTGGTCGCGCGTGAACTGCTGCGGCACCGAGTACTGGCGCCCCGGGACGTGCGCCGGCTCGACGCCGAGATCCCCGAGTCGTGGATCACCTGGCCGTCTCCGGCCGCTGCCTGACCACTCCTTCTTCGCAGTCGAAAGAGAGCCGCACAATGAACGCACAGACATGGCATGGGCATGTCATGACAAAGGCGATGGCCGTGGCAGGCTGCGCCGCCCTGGTCCTCGCGGTCACCGGCACCACCGCCCAGGCCAAGGGCCACGACGCCGCCCGCGACACTCTCGCCACCGGTGACGGCTGGGCCTCCGACGGCACCGGCACCACCGGAGGCGCCGCCGCCGACGCCGCCCACGTGTACACCGTCACCGACTGGGCCGGCTTCAAGGCCGCCCTCGCCGCGGGCGGCACCGCACCGAAGATCATCAAGGTGAAGGGGACCATCGACGCCGTCTCCGAGGGCTGTGACTCCCTCGCCGCGCCCGGGTACGACTTCGACGCCTACCTCGCGAAGTACTCGCCCGAGGCCTGGGGCCTGGACACCGACCTGAGCGCCGAGCCCGACGACAGCCCCGAGGGCCTGCGCCGCGTCTCGGCCGCCAACCAGGACCAGACCATCAAGGCGAACGTGCCCGCCAACACCACGATCATCGGCGTCGGCAAGAACGCCGGGTTCAAGGGCGCGAGCCTGCAGATCAAGGCCGTCGACAACGTCATCGTCCGCAACCTCACCTTCGAGAGCCCCATCGACTGCTTCCCGCAGTGGGACCCCACCGACGGCGACAAGGGCAACTGGAACTCCGAGTACGACACCGCCGTCGTCTACGGCTCCACCCATGTGTGGCTGGACCACAACACCTTCACCGACGGCAGCCACCCCGACAGCGCCGCGCCCACCTACTTCGGGATGCTCTACCAGCAGCACGACGGCGAGCTGGACATCGTCCGGGGCGCGAACTACGTCACCGCCTCCTGGAACGTCTTCACCGAGCACGACAAGACGATCCTGATCGGCAACAGCGACAGCGAGTCCACGGCGGCCGGGGACCGGGGCAAGCTCAAGGTCACCTTCCACCACAACCTGTTCTCCGACCTCGTCGAGCGCGCACCCCGCGTGCGCTTCGGCCAGGTCGACTCCTACAACAACCACTTCGTGGCCAACGCCGACTACGCCTACAGCTTCGGCATCGGCAAGGAGTCCCACCTCGTCGCCGAGCACAACGCGTTCACGCTGCCGGAGAGCGTCAACCCGGCCAAGGTGCTCAAGCGCTGGAACGTCTCTCCGCTCACCGCCACCGACAACTACGTCAACGGCAAGCCCACCGACCTGATCGCCGTCCACAACGCCGGGATCCCCGCCGAGACCCTGGAGTCCGGCGCGGGCTGGACGCCGACCCTGCGCACGAAGATCGACCCGGCCAAGAAGGTACCGGGGATCGTCGACCGCGGCGCGGGCGCCGGGCACATCTGCTGACACCACCCCCCTGACCGGCCGGGGCGGAATCCAGCGGCCGCCCCGGCCACCCACCTCACCCCCCACGCGAGGCACCCCACACCCCTGAGCCGCATGTCCAAGGAGCACCCGCATGCCCTCGCACGACACCCGACTCCCCCTGTCCAGAAGGGGGTTCCTGCTCGCGAGCACCGGAGCGGCGGCCGCTCTCGCCCTCGCACCGGCCCCCGCGCACGCCGGCGCCCGGCGCCCGTTCGGCCGCTTCGGATCACCCACCGCCCGGCTCACCCCGCAGACCCTCTACGTCGACCCGAAGGGCCGCGGCGACCACACCACCGTCAAGGACGCCGTCACCGCGGCCACCGGCAGCGGCTGGACACTGGTCCTCGCCCCGGGCACCTACCGGGAGACCGTCGCCGTCGACGTCACCCGCACCGAGGCGACCTGGATCGGCGCCTCCGAGGACCCCCGGGACGTCGTGATCGTGTACGACAACGCGGCCGGCACCCCCAAGCCCGGCGGCGGCACCTACGGCACCACCGGATCCGCCACCACCACGGTCCAGGCCGACGGCTTCACCGCCCGCTGGATCACCTTCGCCAACGACTGGCTGCGCGCCGACCACCCCGGCATCACCGGCACCCAGGCCGTCGCCATCAAGGTCCAGGGCGACCGCTCCGCCTTCCACCACTGCCGCTTCCTCGGCCACCAGGACACCCTCTACGCCGACTCGATCGCCCTGACCTCCTTCGCCCGCCAGTACTTCTCGCACTGCTACGCCGAGGGAGACGTCGACTTCGTCTTCGGGCGGGCCACGGCCGTCTACGAGCACTGCCACTTCCGGACCCTGAACCGGACCGACCTGGCCGCGGCGCCGTACGGCTTCGTCTTCGCGCCCTCCACGGCGGGCGCCAACCCGCGCGGGTACCTCGTCACCAGGAGCCGGGTCGGCAGCGAGGCCCCCGACAGCTTCTACAAGCTGGCCCGCCCGTGGGTGCCCAGCTCCGACACCACCGCGCGGCCCTCGCTCGTGGTCCGGGACACCTGGCTGGGCCCCGGCATCGACGCGGCCGCCCCCTACACCAACATGTCGGACGCCTTCCCCTGGCAGAACCAGCGCTTCGCGGAGTACCGCAACACCGGCCCCGGCGCCCGGATCACCGTCCCGGAGAACCGGCCCCAACTCACCCGCGAGAAGGCGGAGTCGGCGACCCGGGAGGCCTACCTCGGCGACTGGAAGCCATGGAAGGAGGCGTGCTGAGATGCGCAGACGGACCTTCATGGCCGCCGGTGCCGGACTCGCCCTCGCGGCCGCCGCCCCGGCCCACGCCGGTACCCCCCGAGTCCTCCACGTCCGCCCCGGCGACTCCGTCCAGGCCGCCGTCGACGCGGTCACCGGCCCCGGCTGGACGATCGTCGTGCACCCGGGCACCTATCGCGAGGTCGTCAACGTCCCTGCCGACAAGGCGGAGTTGACCGTACGCGGCGCCGTCCCCGACCCCCGCGCCGCCGTCATCGTCTACGACAACGCCAATGGCACCCAGAAGCCCGACGGTTCCGGCACCTACGGCACCGCGGGCTCCGCCACCTTCACCTCCGCGGCCCCCGGCCTCACCGTCCGCGACCTCACCCTCGCCAACGACTGGCTGCGCGCCGACCATCCCGACATCACCGGCACCCAGGCTGTCGCCGCCTACACCTACGGCGACCGCACCCACTTCGACAACGTCCGGCTCCTGGCCCACCAGGACACCCTCTTCGTCGAGACGACCGCGCTCGCCTCCTTCGACCGGCAGTACTTCCGCCACTGCTACATCGAGGGGGACGTGGACTTCGTCTTCGGCCGGGCCACCGCCGTCTTCGAGGAGTGCCACTTCCACACCCTCCAGCGGGACGTCGGCTTCACCCCCAAGGGCATGGTCTTCGCCCCCTCCACGGCCCGCGCCAACCCGCACGGCATCCTCGCCGTCCGCTCCCGCATCACCTCCGGCGCCGAGGACGGGGCGTACAAACTGGCACGGCCCTGGGTGCCGTCGTACGAGACGACCGCCTGGCCGTCCCTCGTCGTGCGGAACTCCCGGATCGGGCCCGGGATCGACCCGGTCGCGCCCTACACCAACATGCGCGAGGCCTACCCCTGGCAGACCATGCGCTTCCGGGAGTACGCCAACTCCGGTCCAGGAGCGGTGATCTCCGTCCCCGACAACCGGCCCCAGCTGACCGCCGAGGAGGCCGCCGCGCACACCCGGCGCACCTATCTCGGGGACTGGAGGCCCTATGAGCGCCGGTGACCCGCTGGGGCGGCGGGCGTTCGTGGTGGGCGCCGGAGCTGCCGTGCTGGCCGGGGGAGCGGTGAGCCCCGCGGAGGCCGGGGTCGTGGACGGCCCGCTGCCCGACTTCCACCCGGCACTCAAGGCCGAGCTGACCTTCCCGCTGGCCTGGGGGACGTCGCCCGTCCGCGATTTCGGGGTGTGGCGTCGGAAAGCCAGGGCCGTGGTCGATGAGCACCTCCTCGTCGACCGCCAGGACGGGACGCCGTACGCCCCCGAGTTCACCGACCGGTCACCGTCCGACGGCTACACACGAGAGTTGGTCACCCTCTCCCTCACCCACCACGAACGGGTCCGCGCCGCCCTGCTCACCCCGCACGGCCCCGGTCCGTTCCCCGCCGTGCTGCTGCTCCACGACCACGGGGCGAAGTTCGACATCGGCAAGGAGAAGCTGGTCCGGCCCTGGTACGACGACACCCGGCTCGCCTCCGCGCAGTCCTGGGCCGACAAGTACTTCAGCGGCCGGTTCGTCGGCGACGAGCTGGCCCGGCGCGGCTATGTCGTCCTGTGCGCGGACGCGCTCGGCTGGGGCGACCGCGGACCCGTCACCTACGACCAACAGCAGGCCCTGGCCAGCAACTTCTTCAACCTCGGCTCCTCGCTCGCCGGGCTCATGGCCCGCGAGGACGCCCGCGCCGCCGGGTTCCTGGCCGGCCTGAAGAGGGTGGACGCCAGAAGGGTCGCGGCCGTCGGCTTCTCCATGGGCGCCTACCGCGCCTGGCAGACCGCCGCGCTGACCGACGCCGTCACGGCCACGGCAGCCGTCTGCTGGATGACCGGCCTCAAGGAAATGATGGTGCCCGGCAACAACACCCTGCGCGGGCAGTCCAGTTACTACATGCTCCATCCGGGGCTGCCCCGGTTCCTCGACTTCCCCGACGTGGCGAGCATCGCCGCCCCCAGGCCGATGCTCTTCTTCAACGGCGGGCTGGACCCGCTGTTCCCCGCCGACGGCGTACAGGTCGCGCACGACAAGCTGCGCGCCGTCTGGCACTCCCGCCGCGCCGAGGAGCGGTTGCACCTGAAGACCTGGCCCGACCTCGGCCATGTCTTCGTCGACCGCATGCAGGACGAGGTCTTCGGCTGGCTCGACGTCGTCCTGTGAACCATCCCCCCCCACCCGCACGAGAAGGGACCCGCACTCCATGTCTCGTCGTACCGCTCTCACCGTTCTGTCGGCCCTGTCCCTGGGCGTCGGCCTCGCCGTCCTCCCCACCCAGGCGCAGGCCGCGACCGTGGTCGTCAGCAACTCGACCGATCTGTCCAACGCCGTCAAGAACGCCACCGCCGGCACCGTGATCCAGGTCCGCGGCGGCACCTACTACCCGACGGCCACCCTCCAGTCCACGGCCAACGGCAGCTCCTCCGCGCCGGTCACGCTCACCGCGTACGGCTCGGAGACCGTGAAGATCGACGGCTCGTCGCTGCCCGCCGGCGACTGGATCTTCAAGCTGACCGCCGACTACTGGAACGTCTCCAACATCACCTTCCAGAACTCCCCGGACAGCGCGGTCGTCTGCCAGTCCTGCACCGGGACGGTCTGGAACAACATCAAGACCATCAACGGCGGCGACTCCGGCTTCACGCTCACCGGAGACGGGACCGTCAACAACACCGTCAAGAACATCGACTCCTACGGCAACTACGACGCCGCCAACCACGGTGAGAACGCCGACGGCATCGCCGTGAAGTTCGGCTCCGGCACCGGCAACCTCATCACCGGCGCCCGCCTCTACAACAACTCGGACGACGGGATCGACTTCTGGTCCTTCTCCTCGCCCGTCACCGTCGAGCACACCTGGTCCATGGGCAACGGCGTCAACCGCTGGTCCGACTCCGCCTTCGCGGGCGACGGCAACGGCTACAAGCTGGGCGGTGACGGCGAGGTCGTCGCGCACGTCATCAACAACTCCGCGGCCTGGGGCAACGCCGGCAACGGGTTCACCGAGAACTCCAACACCGGCGCGATCGTCATCAACCGCACCACCGCCTACGCCAACAGCAAGTGGGGCTACTACTTCGCCACCAGCTCCGCCAAGCTCGGCAAGAACCTCGCGGTGAGCAATGGCGGCGGCTCGGTCAGCAAGGGCTCCAAGGTCTCCTCGTCCGGCAACAACTGGGACAGCGGGATCAGCACCCCCGCCTTCAAGTCGACGGACGCCTCGACGACGTACAACGCCCGCAGCTCCAGCGGCACCCTGCCCTCCACCACGTTCCTGACGACGGGCAGCACCACCATCGGCGCCACCATGAACTGACGCCTCGGAAACCCCGGCTCAGGGCGCTTGACCCGTTTTTTACCGGGCGGGTCTCGCGCCCGACATGGTGACGCGCGTAGAACCTCTGTCATGCATAAGTCACTGCGTATCGCAGCCGCCACCGCGGCGTGTGCCGTCGCCGCGGGCGCCCTCTACGGCGCCGGCGCGGCCACCGCCGGCCAGTCCACGGCGAACTCCACGCACGAGCCCTACAACATCGGCGTCCTGGTCAAGGACATCGACACCTACTACGGCACCACGGCCGACGCCAACGGTGTCTACCAGGCGTCCCCCACCAGCCCGTACGCCAAGGACCTCGCGGCCATCGACAAGGCAGCAAAGAAGCAGATCGACCAGGCCGCCCGCAAGGCGCACCACAGGGGCGAGAAGCCCGCCGTCGTCTTCGACATCGACGACACGCTGCTGCTCAGCCTCGACTACGAGAAGCGCTACAACTACACGTACAACGGGACCACGTGGGCCGACTACGTGAACCGGGCCGACCGTCCGGCCGTCTTCGGCAGCCCGGAGCTCGTGCAGTACGCCGAGAAGAAGGGCGTCGAGGTCTTCTACAACTCGGGCCTCAGCGAGGCGCAGCGCTCGGCCGCGGTCGAGAACCTGAAGAAGATCGGCGCCGACGTGAACCTCGACGCCGACCACGTGTTCCTCAAGGACAAGGCGAACCCGCCGTCCTACCTGAGCGCCTGCGCCACGCCGGGCACCTGGACCTGCACCACCGTGCAGTACAAGTCCGGCACCCGTGCGCACATCGAGAACGACCTCGGGTACGAGATCATCGCCAACTTCGGCGACCAGTACTCCGACCTGGAGGGCGGTTACGCCGACAAGACGTACAAGCTCCCGAACCCGACGTACTTCGTGAGCTAGTTCCGCACCGGCCTGATCCCCTCCAGGGTCGGCACCACGGGCTTGATCGTGCCGTCCGCCGCGAACTCCAGCCGGTCGACGGTGGTTTCGCGGTGCATTCCGTCGCCGCCGGGCTTCCCCGGCCCGTTCAGGGCGAACCGGTGATAGACGATGTACCAGTCGTCGGTGCCGGGGACGTTCACCACGGAGTGGTGGCCGGTGGCGAGGATGCCGTACTCGGGACGCTTGGACAGGATCGTCCCCTTCTTGGTCCACGGGCCGAGCGGGGACGGTCCCGTCGCATAGGCGACGTGGTAGTTCTCGCTGCGGGTGTCGTCCTCGGACCACATGAAGTAGTACGTGCCGTTCCGCTTGATCACGAAGGACCCCTCGCGGAAGTTGTCCGGGGTGATGTCCTTCACTGCGGCGGCGTCGTAGGACGTCATGTCGTCGTTCAGAGGGGCGACATACCCGTGCCCGTTGCCCCAGTACAGATACGACGTCCCGTCGTCGTCCGTGAAGACGGCCGGGTCGATCATCTGGCCCTTGAGTGAACCGCCCTTGGCCACGAGTGGCTTGCCCAGGGCGTCCTTGAAGGGACCGGCGGGGGAGTCCGCCACCGCCACGCCGATCTGCTGCTCGGCGCAGAAGTAGAAGTAGTACTTGCCGTTCTTCTCCGCGATCGCCGGCGCCCACGCGTACTTGTCGGCCCAGGACACGTCCGCGCCGAGGTCGAGAATGACCCCGTGGTCCTTCCAGTGGACCAGGTCCTTGGAGGAGTAGGCCTTGAACCGGGTCCCGCTCCAGCCGTTGAAGCCGTCGGTGGTCGGATAGATCCAGTACTCGCCGTTCAGATAGTGCACGTCCGGGTCGGCGTTGAGGCCGGGCAGGACGGGGCTGCCGGTCCGCACCGCCTCGACCGTCCAGCTGCGGCTGGTGCCGTCGGCGGCTGTCACGGTGTAGGACTGCGGCCTGCGGAAGTCGCGCCGGGTACCGGACCTGGGGGCGATGCTCGCGCCCTCACCCACGGCGATCTGCGGAGCGAGGTGCGTGAGGTCGGTGTCGGTCTGCACCGGGAGCACGACCTTCGACGCGGCCTCGGTGACGATCGCGTACCCCTTCTGGCCCTTGGCCGTTGCGTCCACGACCGAGGCGGGCGTCGACGGATACGCGGCCAGCAGCCGGTCGTACTCCTGCTGCGTCACCGGAAGTACCGTGCCGTGCCGGGGACTCGCGGGCAGCTGGTAGTTCGTGGACGGGGTCCACGTGCCCGAGTCGAGGTCGGTGGTCTCGAAGGGGACGTACCCGCGGCCGCCGTACTCGTCGATGAACAGGTACCACTTCTTCTCGGTGTTCGACTTGAACACCGTCGGACCCTCACCGCGGTCCATCGCCCCGCTGCCGATGCAGTCCGCGACCAGGTCGTACTTCGTCGAGGTCAGGCTCGTCGACTTCTCGCCGGTGATGAACTTGGCGCAGGGCGAGCTGGAGGTGGGGTCCCGCTCGTCCTTGGTGTAGCGGTAGTAGGTGTCCTTGTACTTCACGACCGTCGAGTCGATCACCGAGTAGCCGGGGTCGTCCCAGACCTTGGGCGCGCTGAAGGTGCGGAAGTCCTTGGTGGTCGCGTACAGCATCTTGTTGTACGTCGATCCGGTGTGCCCGGGGTCGTCGTCGGCGTACAGCTTCGACGCCCAGAAGACGACGTACTCGCCGAGGCTGTGGTCCCAGTAGGCCTCCGGCGCCCAGGTGTTGCCCGCGTTGTCCGGGGCGACCTTCACCAGGCGCTGGTCGGTCCAGTGGACCAGGTCGGTGGACTCCCAGATCATGACCGACTTGCTGCCGTGCCGCTGGACGTCGTCCCAACTGCCGCTGCTGTTCTTGTACATGCGCAGGTCGGTGGCGATGAGATAGAACTTGTCACCCTTGGGGGAGCGGATCACGAAGGGGTCGCGCAGGCCCTTCTCGCCGGTCGTCGACGTCAGGACCGGCTTGCCCTGGTTCAGCTCACGCCAGTGCAGGGGGTCGTTGCCGCGGCTGAGGGCGTAGCGGATCTGCTCGCCGTCGGCGGTGCCCTCGCCGGTGAAGTAGGCGAAGAGATATCCGGCGTACTTGGGGTGGTTCACGGGTGGAGCTCCTGAGTGGGCGGAACCGTGCGGTGCGGTGAGCAGGGCCAGCAGTAGCGAGAGACAGGCGACGAGGAGAATACGTGGGCGCATGTCGCTCCTGTGAGTGTGGGGGTGTGGGGGTTTCTGTTGGGGGCTGTGCGCGCCTTCGGAGTGTTACGAGCGGGAAACAGCACGTCAATCGGTGAGTGCGCGAGCGGAAGCAGCGAAAGTTTCGGTTGTTTTCGGCGGGGCGCGGCAACCTCACCGGCCAGGGCGGCGACTTCAGGGCGTCTCCACTGCCGAGGAAAGGAACGCCCTGTGCGTCACAGCACCGGACGCCACCGCCGGACCCGCACGCTCTCCATCGCCGCGGCGGTCGCCGTCAGTGCGGGCGCGGGCGGTGTGTATCTCGGCCTGTCGGGCGGCGGGGCCGAGGCCGCGTCGACGACGGTCACCGTCTCCGGTACGGCCCAGCTGGAGGCGGCGGTGCGGAACGCGAGCGCGGGTACGGTCATCCAGGTCCGCGCCGGCACCTACACCCCGTCGGCCACCCTCAAGTCCGCTGCCAACGGCACGAGTTCGGCGCGGATCACGCTGCGGGCGTACGGCGGCGAGAAGGTGCGGATCGACGGGTCCGAGCTGCCCGCCGGGTCCTGGTTGGCCGGCATCCACGGCGATTACTGGACCGTCCAGAACCTCACCTTCCAGAACTCCCCGGCCCAGGGCCTCGTCGTCACCTCCTCCGTCGGCGGGGTCTTCGAGAACCTCGTCACGGCGAACAACGGGGACTCCGGATTCACCCTGCGCGGCGACGGGACCAGCGACAACCTCGTGCGGAACCTGGACAGTCACGGCAACTACGACCCGGCCGGGCACGGTCAGAACGCCGACGGGATCGCCGTGAAGTTCGGGTCAGGGACCGGCAACCGGATCACCGGGGCGCGTCTCTACAACAACTCGGACGACGGGCTCGACCTGTGGCAGTTCTCCTCGCCGGTCACCGTCGAGCACAGCTGGGCCTTCGGGAACGGCAGGAACCGGTGGGGGGACAGCGACTTCGAGGGCAACGGCAACGGGTTCAAGCTGGGCGGCGGAGGCGTCACGGTGGCCCATCTCGTCCATCACGACGCGGCCTGGGACAACACGCAGAACGGGTTCACCGAGAACTCCAACACCGGGGCGGTCGTGCTGAACCGCAACACCGCGTACGCCAACGGTGCGGCCGGGTTCCACTTCGCCACCGGCAAGGCCAGGCTGGCGCGCAATCTCGCGGTGGGCAACAAGGGCGGCCTGCCGCAGCCGGGCCCGGCCACGGTGTCCGCGGCGAACAACTGGGACGGCGGGGTGCCCACTCCGGCCTTCCGGTCGACGGATGCCACCACGGCCTACGGCACCCGCGGTCCGGACGGTTCGCTGCCCCCGACGGACTTCCTGACCACCGGATCCACCACCGTCGGCACCACGATGGACTGAGCCGCTCAACGACGGAACGCCCCGCCTGTCGTCACAGGCGGGGCGTTCCTCGTGCCGGCCCGAGGGGGGCTCCAGCCGGCAGCTGCCGGCCGAGGGGGGCTCAGGCCAGCAGGTCTGTGTACTGCGAGGTGCCGGTTTTCCCGGCATTATTAGTGACGTTGAAGATGTACGAATGGTTGTTCCATACCGTGCACCTCTTAAGTGGCCGCTGAGGCGAGAAGGGTTGCCGCGTCGGGGAGATTTCTCGGCAGGACTCCGGCAAGGGGTCTGCGAGTCAAGAGGCCTACGAGTCCCCTTCGTCCGCGGACCCGTCGTCCTGCGCCGCGAAGCCGCCCTTCACGGCGAGGTCCCCGGACTTGGCGGTCGCCGTCGCCGTGTAGCCGTCGTCCTTCGCGTCCCGGCCGCCGCGCTCGTGGTTGTACTGCCCGGCGAACACCCACTCGCCCTTCGGGACCGTACGGCCGTCCTTGAGCACCCAGGTGTAGACGAGGAAACCGTCCTTCTGGGCGACCGTCAGCGTGAAGTCGTCCTCGGGCAGCGAGCGCCAGGCGCCGGCGTCGGTCACACCGCCCGTCTGCGCGATCCTCAACTCGACCGTGAGCGCGGTCAGTTGCTCGGAGGTCTTGAAGGTCAGATCGCTCTGCGCCCAGAACTCGTTGCTGTGCGGGTCCACCGAGCCGTCCGACCACAGCGGGCCGTCCTCGACGCCGGACGCCCGCACTTCGGTGGAGGCGCTCGGTGTGCCGGCGGGCGTACCGCTCGGCCTCTCGGCCCGGTGCGTGGGGGTGGTGCTCGGCGTCGGATCCGCCGACGGGGCGGGCGGACGGCTCGTCGCGTCGGGCGAGGAGGCGGGGGAGCCGGTGGCCGCGACCGGCTTCTGCCCGGGCGGCTCGTCCTTCACCGCGGAGGCCACCGCGTAACCGCCGAGGCCCAGCACACAGGCGACCGCCGCCGTGGCGCTCACCACCCGCACCCAGCCGTAGACCGGCGGCCGGGTCGCCCGGTGGTCGGGGCGGGCCTGTTCCGACATGCCGCGCTCGATCCGGGCGAGGATCCGCTCGCGGTTCGGCTCGTGTGCCCCGGCGGCGTCCTGCAGCCGGGCGCGCAGTTCGCCGTGCACGTCCCGCCGCATGGTCATCGGTCCCTTCCTCCGGCGTCACCGGTGCGCGCCATCGCGGCATGCACCTTCAGCGGAGCGTTCTGGGGGCCGAGCAGCCGCTGCAACTCGGCCATCCCCTTGGAGGTCTGGCTCTTAACCGTACCGACCGACACACCGAGGGCCAGCGCGGTGTCCTTCTCGGAGAGATCGAACGCGTGCCGCAGCACGACACACGCCCGCTTGCGGAACGGCAGCCTGCGCAGCGCCTCCTGGACGTCGACCGTTCCCGCCACGTCGGGATTGTCTACCTTCTCCTCGCGCTGGGACCAGAACAGGGCGATGCGCCGACGCTCACGGACCGCGCTGCGGATGCGGGTCCGGGCCAGGTTGGCGACCACTCCGCGCGCGTACGCCGCCGGGTGGTCGGCCGCGCGCACCCGGTCCCAGCGGTGCCACAGGGCCAGCAGCGCGTCCGCCGCCAGGTCGTCGGCGGCGTCCGGCTCGCCGGTCAACAGCAGGGCCAGACGGGACAGTTCGGCGTAATGGCGCTCGAAGAAGGCGTGGAACTCCACGGAGGCGGCGTCGTCGACGACTGTGCCCACGGGTTCCCTCTCCTTTGTGTGTCATGTGAATGACATGTGATCATCCGGGGGTGGCCGGACGGAGATCCGGAAGCGTAGCAGCGATCGAGTACGTGTTCCCGTACAGGTCTTCGAACAAGGTATGACGGGGCGACCCCCGATTCGTAACACGGGGAAAACCTGAAGCGCGTTCAACGCAGGAACAATCCAGCCAGCATCCGCACACCGATCATTCAGGCACCAGGAGCATCGAGCATGTCCGTCGACCGGTACTTCAGGATCTCCGAACGGGGATCCACCCTCGCCCGTGAGACGCGCGGCGGCTTCGCCACGTTCTTCACGATGGCCTACATCCTTGTCCTGAATCCGATCATCCTCGGCAGTGCGAAGGACAAGTTCGGGCACCAGTTGGATGCGGTCCAGCTGACCACCGCGACGGCTCTGGTGGCCGCGGTGATGACGATCGTCATGGGCGTGGGCGGGAACCTGCCGCTCGCGCTCGCCGCCGGGCTCGGGCTGAACGCGGTCGTCGCCTTCCAGATCGCCCCGCTGATGAGCTGGGACGACGCGATGGGCCTGGTCGTCCTGGAAGGGCTGCTGATCTGTGTGCTGGTGGTGACCGGTCTGCGGGAGGCCGTCATGCACGCCATCCCGCAACCGCTCAAGCAGGCGATCAGTGTCGGGATCGGGCTGTTCATCGCGTTCATCGGCTTCGTGGACGCCGGGTTCGTCAGCCGTATACCCGACGCCGCGAACACCACCGTGCCGGTTCAGCTCGGCGGCACCGGCGCGCTCACCGGCTGGCCGATCCTCGTCTTCTGCCTCGGGGTGCTGCTGACGATCGGGCTGCTCGCGCGCAAGGTCAAGGGCGCGATCCTGATCAGCATCGTGAGCATGACGATCCTCGCGATGATCATCAACTCGATCGCCGACATCAAGACCTGGGGGCTGACCACGCCTGCGTGGCCCGACAAGGTCGTCGACACCCCCGACTTCGGACTGATCGGCCACTTCAGCCTGTTCGGTTCCTTCAGCGCGCCCGGCGTCGGGATCGTCACGGTCGTCCTGCTGATCTTCACGCTGATCCTGTCCGACTTCTTCGACACGATGGGCACGGTCGTCGGGATCACCGCGGAGGCCGGGCTCCTCGACGAGGAGGGCAAGGTCCCCAACCTCGGCCGGGTCCTGCTGATCGACGGGGCGGCGGCGGTGGCCGGCGGTGCGGCCTCGGCGTCCTCCGCCACCTCGTACATCGAGTCGGCGGCGGGCGTCGGTGAGGGCTCGCGCACCGGGTTCTCGAACCTGGTCACCGGCGGGCTCTTCGGCCTGGCGCTGTTCCTGACCCCGCTGCTGACCATCGTCCCGCTGCAGGCCGCCGCCCCCGCGCTGGTTGCCGTGGGCTTCCTGATGATGACGCAGGTCAAGCACATCGACTGGGACCGCTACGACATCGCGATCCCGGCGTTCCTGACCATCGCCGTGATGCCGTTCACCTACTCGATCACCAACGGGATCGGGGCCGGCTTCCTGGCCTACGTCGTGATCAAGACGGTGCTGGGGAAGGCCAAGGAGATCCACTGGCTGCTGTGGGCCGCCTCGGCACTGTTCCTCGTGTACTTCGCCATCGACCCGATCGAGCAGATCCTCGGCGCCAAGTAACCCCCGGGAAGGCTCAGTTCTTCAGGGCCGCCTCCATCATGGCCTTGGCCACGGGGGCGGCCAGTCCGTTGCCGCTCACCTCCGAGCGGGCCGCGTTCGACTGCTCCACGACCACCGCCACGGCGACCTCCTTGCCGTCGGCCTTGCCGTAGGACGTGAACCAGGCGTACGGCGTCTTGCTGTTGTTCTCGCCGTGCTGGGCCGTGCCCGTCTTGCCGCCCACCGTGACGCCGTCGATCAGGGCGTTCGTGCCGGTGCCCTTCTCCACCACCGACTGCATCGCCGACTGGAGTTGCCGCGCCGTGTCCGAGCTGACGACCTGCGTCGTGGCCGCCTCGTCGTCGTAGTTCTTCAGGACGTCGCCGCCATGGTCGGTGATCGTCGACACCATGTGCGGCGAGACCAGCTTGCCGCCGTTGGCTATGGCCGCGGAGACCATGGCCATCTGGAGCGGGGTGGCCGTGACGTCGTACTGGCCGATACCGGTCAGGGCCGTCGAGGACTTGTTCATGCCGGACGGGTAGACGCTCTCGTAGGCCCGCACCGGGACGTCCTGCTCGGCGTCGTTGAAGCCGAACTTCTCGGCCGTCGCCCGCACCTTGTCCTGGCCGAGGTCGACGGCCATCTTCGCGAAGACGGTGTTGCAGGAGTACTCCAGCGCGACCCGGATCGAGGCGTTCTCACAGGGCGCCGAGGCGCTCTCGTTGCCCAGCGGGGTCACCGTGCCCGGCAGGGTGTACGGGGCCGGGCTCACGGTCTTCTCGTCCACCGAGGAGTAGAGACCGTCCTCCAGCGCGGCCGCGGCCACCACCAGCTTGAACGTCGAACCGGGCGGCAGCGGCTGGCGCAGCGCGCGGTTGGTGAGCGGCTTGTCGGAGTCCGCGGTGAGCCGCTTCCAGGCACTGCCCGCGGTGTTGGCGTCCGTCAGCGAGGAGGGGTCGTACGACGGCGTCGACACGACTGCCAGGATCTTCCCGGTCGTCGGGTCGATCGCGACGGCCGCACCCTTCGTGTCGCCGAGCGCGGCGTACGCCGCCTTCTGCACCGCCGGGTCGATCGTCGTGATCACATCACCGGGCTCGGCCCGCTGGTTGGTGACCGTGTCCATGACGGTCTTCAGCCGGCTGTCCGTGCCGTTGAGGAGATCGGCGTAGATGCCCTCCAGTTGGGTCGGGGCGTAGGCCTGCGAGGCGTAACCCGTCACCGCCGCGTACAGCGTGCCGTTCGTGTACGTCCGCTTGTACGCGAGGTCGCTGTCCGTCGTCCTCGCGGAACCCGTCACGGCCTTTCCGGCCACGATGATGTTCCCGAGCGGCGAGGAGTACGTCTCGATCGCGTTCCGCCGGTTGTCGTTGTCGTCCGCGAGTGCCTGGCCCTCGTAGAACTGCACCCAGGTCGCTCGGATCAGCAGAGCGAACACCAGGAGCAGCGCGAAGACCGATGCGCGCCTGATCGTCTTGTTCATCCCACTCTGAAGACGATCAACGGCGGACGAATCGTTCCCGAACGACCGCTCTTCTCATCGGACGTTCATCTACGGCGGTGTCAGGCGCCCAGCGTGAGCACCAGCTCGTCGATCTCCGCACCGCGCGCGGTGGCGTACCCGGACGCCTGGGCGGTCACCCGGAAACCGCACTTCTCGAGGACGCGCAGGGACCCGGCGTTGTCGGCGGCCGCGCGGGCGTACAGGGGACGTTCGGGGACCTGGGCGACCAGCTCCCGCAGGGCCGCCGTGGCGATGCCGCGCCCCCAGTAGGCGCGGTCGATCCAGTACGTCACCTCGCGCTCGCCCGGCTCGCCGTACACCGCCGCGCTGCCCACCACGTCACCGTCCGCCAGGATCGTGCGCTGCACGTCCTGCGAGGCGCGGATCCGTTTCCAGTGGGCGTCGAAGGCGTCCCGGTCGGCCGGGTCCTTCGGGGTGAAGGCGGCCATGTGCAGGGCCTCGGGGTCGTTCAGCTGCCGGAAGAAGACCGGCAGATCGCTGTCATGGACTTCGCGGAGAACGATCTGCATGCCTCAGAGCCTACGGGTGGCCAGGGTCAGCCGGTCGCGGGCGTCGAACAGCGCGTCCTTCACCAGCTGTTCGTGCGCCGGGGTCAGCCGCGCCACCGGCACCGAGCAGCTGATCGCGTCCCGCGCGGGCGTGCGGTAGGGGATCGCCACGCCGAAGCAGCGCAGCCCCAGCGTGTTCTCCTCGCGGTCCACGGAGAAGCCCTGCTCCCGGATCTGGTGCAGCTCCTCGATGAGCTTCTCGCGGTCGGTGATCGTGTGCTCGGTGAGCGCCGGCAGGGTCTCCGGCAGCATCTTGCGGACCTGCTCGTCGGAGTACGTGCTCAGCAGCGCCTTGCCGAGGGAGGTGGAGTGCGCCGGGAGCCGGCGGCCGACTCTCGTGAAGGGCCGCAGGTAGTGCTGCGACTGCCGGGTGGCCAGGTAGACGACGTTCGTACCGTCCAGGCGCGCGAGGTGGATGGTCTCGGTGGTGTCGTCGGAGAGCCGGTCCAGGGTCGGCCGGGCCGCCGCGACCACCTCGTCACCGTCGATGTAGGAGGTGCCGACGAGCAGCGCCCGCACCCCGATGCCGTACCGCGTGCCCGTCGCGTCGGTCTCCACCCAGCCCAGCTCGACCAGCGTGCGCAGCAGCATGTAGAGACTCGACTTGGGGTACCCGACGGCCTCCTGGACCGCCGCGAGGGAGTGCATGCCGGGACGTCCGGCGAAGTATTCGAGCAGTTCAACCGTCCGTACCGCGGACTTGACCTGTGACCCGCCGCCCGTCTCGCCAGCCGACATCGCCCATGACCCCTTCGTTCGCCGGGAACCCAGCTATATAGTCTCCAACAGCATATTCACCATCAGGGACAGCGTTCAGCATATCGAACGGTCCTGGTGGGTGACCCAGATACACGTGGAGGGACCCGCGGTGGCAGCAGCACCAGTCTGGAGTGTCGACCCCCGAACCGGGAAGCAGCGCGAGCAGGTTGCGGTGGAGGCCACAGCCCAGGAGGTGGACGCCGCCGTCCGCGCCGCGTACGACGCGCGCGCGTCCCTCGCCGACCGCACCGTCCGCGCGGCCTTCCTGCGCACCGCCGCCGACAAGCTGGAGGGCTCCAAGGAGCACCTCGTCGAGGCCGCGGACGCCGAGACCGCGCTCGGCCCGGTCCGGCTGACCGGCGAGCTCGCCCGCACCTGCTACCAGCTGCGGGCCTTCGCGGACATCGTCGACGAGGGCGCCTTCCTCGACGTGGTGATCAACCACCCCGACGACACCGCGACCCCGCCGGTCCCGGACCTGCGCCGCTACAAGGTGCCGCTGGGCGTCGTCGCCGTCTACTCGGCCTCCAACTTCCCCTTCGCCTTCTCGGTCGCCGGCGGCGACACCGCGAGCGCGCTGGCGGCCGGCAACCCGGTCGTCGTCAAGGCCCACCCCGACCACCCGGGCCTGTCCGAGCTGGTCGCGTCCGTGCTGCGCCGGGCCGCCGACGAGCACGGCATCCCCGCGGGCGTGCTCGGCCTCGTGCACGGCTTCGAGGCCGGCATCGAGCTGATCAAGCACCCGCTGGTCGCCGCCGCGGGCTTCACCGGTTCCGTGAAGGGCGGCCGCGCCCTGTTCGACGCGGCGGCCGCGCGTCCGGTGCCGATCCCGTTCCACGGTGAGCTGGGCTCCCTGAACCCCGTCGTGATCACCGAGGAGGCCGCGGCCGAGCGCGCGGAGTCCATCGGCACCGGGCTCGCGGGCTCCATGACCCTCGGCGTCGGCCAGTTCTGCGTGAAGCCGGGCCTGGTCCTCGTGCCGTCCAGCGCGGCGGGCGACGGACTGGTGAAGTCCCTGACCGACGCGGTCAGCGACACCGACGCAGGCGTCCTCCTCGACCACCGCATGCGGGACAACTTCGTCGCCGGCGTCGCCGAGCGCGCGAAGCTTCCCGACGTCGAGACGCCGGTGACGCCCGGCGCGGGCGGCGAGCACACGGTGAGCCCGGGCTTCCTCACGGTGCCGGCGGAGAAGCTGACCACCGAGGGCGCGTACGACCTCCTCCTCGAGGAGTGCTTCGGCCCGGTGACCGTGGTGGTCCGCTACGACGACGACGAGCAGGCGCGAGCCGTGCTGTCCCGGCTGCCCGGCAACCTCACGGCGACCGTCCACCTGTCCAGCGAGGAGGCGGCCGGCCAGGGACGCGGCGCGGAGATCCTCGCGGAGCTGACCCCGCTGGCCGGCCGGGTGCTGGTGAACGGCTGGCCGACGGGTGTCGCGGTGGCCCCGGCCCAGCACCACGGCGGCCCCTACCCGGCGACGACGTCCACGTCGACGTCGGTGGGCGGCACGGCGATCGAGCGCTGGCTGCGGCCGGTGGCGTACCAGAACACGCCGCAGGCCCTGCTGCCGCCGGAGCTGAGGGACGACAACCCGCTGGGTGTGCCCCGGCGTTTCAACAACGCTCTGGAACGCTAGGCACCCGGGGGCCGCCCGCGGAGAGGGAACTGGAAAACTCCGGGGATGGACGTAGACCTTCCCCAACTCCCCTTCTCTCTCCGTACCTACGGCCCCGACGGGCACTGGAAGTACGAGGACGGTTTCCTCTCCGGCTGGGCCGGCCCCCGGCAGGACCGGTTCGTGCCGCCCACCGGAGAGTCCCTGGACCCCGCCGCCGACGCGCCCCGTCTGCTCGGTGCCCCCGAGGGGGACTTCCAGCTGATAGCCCGCGTCACCGTGGGCTTCAACGGATCGTTCGACGCGGGCGTCCTGTACGTCCATGTCGGCGAGCGGGCCTGGGCCAAGCTCTGCCTGGAGAACTCCCCGGACGTGCCCACCGTCTGCACGGTCGTCACCCGGGGCCACTCCGACGACTGCAACTCCTTCACCGTGGACGGCAGTTCGGTGTGGCTGCGGGTCAGCCGCACCGGCCGCGCCTTCGCCTTCCACGCCTCCCGCGACGGCAAGCGCTGGACCTTCGTCCGCCTCTTCACCCTGGGCGACGAGAAGGAGACCGGCGCGGCCCTGGTCGGCTTCATGGCCCAGTCGCCGATGGGGGAGGGGTGCGTGGTGACGTACGACCACATCGAGTACCGGCCCGAGTGGCCGGCCGACCTGCGCGACGGCAGATGAGCGGCGACGGGGCCGGTGGGGAATGAGACCCGCTGCTTGAATGTTCACCCACTGAGCGGAGGAGTCTCCGTAGCCGTCCGACCTGGAGAGAGCCGAACCATGCGCGTCGAGATCTGGAGCGACATCGCCTGCCCCTGGTGCTACGTGGGCAAGGCCCGCTTCGAGAAGGCGCTGGAGGCCTTCCCGCACCGTGACGGGGTCGAGGTCGTCCACCGCTCGTTCGAGCTGGATCCGGGGCGGGACAAGAGCGACGTGCAGCCCGTCCTCGCCATGCTCAGCAAGAAGTACGGCATGAGCGAGGCGCAGGCGCAGGCCGGTGAGGAGAACCTCGGCGCCCTGGCCGCCGCCGAGGGCCTTGCCTACCGGACCCGCGACCGCGACCACGGCAACACCTTCGACCTGCACCGCCTGCTGCACCTCGCCAAGGAGCACGGCCGGCAGGACGAGCTCGTCCAGATCTTCTACCGGGCCAACTTCGCCGAGGAGAGGTCCCTGTTCACCGAGGGCGACGAGCGGCTCGTCGAGCTCGCCGTCGAGGCCGGGCTCGACGCCGACGAGGTCCGCAAGGTTCTCGCCGACCCCTCCGCCTACGCCGACGAGGTCCGCGCCGACGAGCGCGAGGCCGCCGAGCTCGGCGCCAACGGCGTCCCCTTCTTCGTTCTGGACCGCACGTACGGCGTCTCCGGCGCCCAGCCCGCCGAGGTCTTCGCCCAGGCCCTCACCCAGGCCTGGGGCAACCGCTCCCCGCTGCAGCTGATCGACCAGGGCGACGCCGGCGCGGAGGCCTGCGGCCCCGACGGGTGCGCCGTACCCCAGCACGGCTGACAACAGCACGGCTGACAACGCGCAGGTCGGCGCGGACGTATAAGCGTTCCTTGGCGGAACCACGTAGAAAAACGCAATGGACCGACAGGTCTCCCGGCCCCACAGTGGACCCATGGAGACCTTCGAGAGCCTCGTCCACGCCGAGTTCACCCCGAAGAACACCTTCCTCAACACCGCGAGCAGCGGTCTGCTCCCGGCCCGCACCGTGGCGGCCCTCCAGGAGGCCGCGCTGATCCGCGCCGAGGGCAGGCCGCTGGACCCGCTGTTCGAGGACGTGGAGCAGTCCCGCGCCGCGTTCGCCAGGCTCGCCGGCGTCCCGGTCACCCGGGTCGCGGCCGGCGCCTCCGTGTCCTCGCACTCGGGCCTGGTCGCCGCCTCGCTGCCGCCGGGCGCCGAAGTCCTCACCGCCGAGGACGACTTCACCTCCGTCGTGAACCCCTTCCACACCCGCGGCGACCTCAAGGTCCGCATCGTGCCGCTGGAACGGCTCGCCGACTCCGTCCGGCCCGGCACCGCCCTCGTCGCCGTCAGCGCCGCCCAGTCCGCCGACGGCCGGATCGCCGACCTGCCCGCCCTGCGGGAGGCGGCCAGGGCACACGGAGCCCGCACCTACGTCGACTTCTCGCAGGCCGCGGGCTGGCTCCCGGTGGACGCGCGGTCGTACGACTACACCGTCTCCACCACCTTCAAGTGGCTGCTCGGCCCGCACGGCGCGGCCTTCCTCGCCGTCCCGGAGGACTTCGGCGACCTGAGGCCGGTGCTCGCCGGCTGGGTCGCGGGCGAGGTCCCCTGGGACAGCTGCTACGGTCCCGTCGCCGAACTGGCCCACTCCGCACGGCGGTTCGACGTCAGCCCGGCCCTGTTCACCTACACGGGCACCCGCCGCTCCCTCGAACTCCTGGAGGAGCTCGGCGTGGACGCCGTGCGCGCGCACGACCTCGCCCTCGCGGACCGCTTCCGCGCCGGACTCGCCACCCTCGGCCACGCACCCCTGCCGGCCCCCGGCTCGCCGATCGTGTCCGTGCCCCGACTGGGCGCCAGGCAGCCCGAGTTGAGCGCGGCGGGCATCGAGGTGTCCAACCGCGCCGGCAACCTGCGCGCGTCCTTCCATCTGTACAACACGGCCGCGGATGTCGACCGGCTTCTGGAGGCCCTGTCTGTGTGAACACCGTCCCCCGGACAACGACGGGCGACGCGGCCGCCGTACGGAACGTACTGGAGCGGGCCGCGTCGCTGTCGTGGTCGGTGAGGATCAGCCGAACAAGGTCACTTCACCGGCGTGAAGTCCCTCGCGCCGATGAACTCCGGGCGCCGAACCGGAGCCGCGAACGGCTCCACGGCCTGGTTCTCCACGCTGTTGAACACGATGAACACGTTGCTGCGCGGGAACGGCGTGATGTTGTCGCCGGAGCCGTGCATGGCGTTGCAGTCGAACCAGGTCGCCGAACCGGCCTTGCCGGTGAACAGCTTGATGCCGTACTCCGAGGCCATCCGCGTCAGCGCCTCGTCCGACGGCGTGCCCGCGTCCTGCATCTGCAGCGACTGCTTGTAGTTGTCCTTCGGGGTGGCCCCCGCGCACCCGAGGAAGGTGCGGTGCGACCCCGGCATGATCATGAGACCGCCGTTGGTGTCGTAGTTCTCGGTCAGCGCGATCGAGACGGACACGGTGCGCATGTTCGGCAGGCCGTCCTCGGCGTGCCAGGTCTCGAAGTCGGAGTGCCAGTAGAAGCCTCCGGCCCCGAAACCGGGCTTGACGTTGATCCGCGACTGGTGGACGTACACGTCCGAGCCGAGGATCTGCCGGGCCCGGCCGACCACCCGCTCGTCGCGCACCAGATTCGCGAACACCTCGCTGATCCTGTGCACCTCGAAGACCGAGCGGATCTCCTGGGACTTCGGCTCGATGATCGAGCGCTCGTCCGCGCGGATCTCCGGGTCGGTGACGAGCCGCTCCAACTCACGCTGGTACACCGGGACTTCGTCCGGACCGATGAGCTGGTCGACGGCGAGGAAGCCGTCGCGCTCGAACGCCTCCAGCTCGGCCGTGGCGATGGGTCCCGGCGCGTCGGGCGCCGACCAGACGACCGGGTCCTTGCGGGGGAGCGGCACCTCGGTGGCGCCGCGGCTGGGGTAGAGATCGGTGACGGTGGCGGTGGTCATGCGGTCACACCTCCTCGGATTCGGGTTCGGTGAGCAGCGGGTAGACGCCGTTCTCGTCGTGGTCCTCCCGGCCGGTCACGGGCGGGTTGAACACACAGATGCAGCGGAAGTCCTCCTTGACCCGCAGGGTGTGCCGCTCGTGACCGTCCAGGAGGTACATGGTCCCCGGGGTGATCGAGTGCGTCTGCCCGCTCTCGTGGTCGGTCAGCTCGGCCTCGCCCTCGACGCAGACGACGGCCTCGATGTGGTTCGCGTACCACATCGACGTCTCCGTGCCCGCGTACAGGATCGTCTCGTGCAGCGAGAAGCCGACCCGCTCCTTGGCGAGCACGATGCGTTTGCTCTCCCAGGTGCCGGACGCGGCCTTCACATGACGGTCGGTGCCTTCGATGTCCTTGAACGAACGGACGATCACGGTGCTGCGATGCCTCCTACGTAGACGGTGATGTGCCGGCGGTGGTTCAGACGGTCCAGGTGGGTCCAGGTGGGTCCAGGTGGGTTCAGGCGGTTTCCCGTACGGCGCGGGCGAGGATGCTGAGCCCCTCGTCCAGTTCCTCGGGGGTGATCGTGAGCGCCGGGAGCAGCTTCACGACCTCGCTCTCGGGGCCCGACGTCTCGATGAGCAGCCCGAGTTCGAAGGCCCGGTGCGCCACCCGGCCCGCGCGGTCCTTGTCGTGGAACTCCAGGCCCCACACCAGGCCGCGACCGCGGTACTCCCTGATGTCGGCCAGGTTCTCCTCGGTGATGGAGATGAGGCCCTGCTCGAGCTGCTCGCCGCGCCGGAGGGTCTGCTTCTCCATCGCGGAACCGTCCGCCCAGTACTGCTCAAGGGTGGCGGTGGCCGTGACGAAGGCGGGGTTGTTGCCGCGGAACGTGCCGTTGTGCTCGCCCGGCTCCCAGACGTCCAGCTCCGGCTTGAACAGGCACAGGGACATCGGAAGGCCGTAGCCGCTGATGGACTTGGACACGGTGACGATGTCCGGGGTGATGCCCGCCTCCTCGAACGAGAAGAAGGCACCGGTGCGTCCGCAGCCCATCTGGATGTCGTCGACGATGAGCAGCATGTCCTGCCGCTCGCACAGTGCGGCGAGGGCCTGGAGCCACTCCTTGCGGGCGACGTTGATGCCGCCCTCGCCCTGCACCGTCTCGACGATCACGGCGGCCGGCTTGTTGAGGCCGGAGCCCTGGTCCTCCAGGAGCCGCTCGAACCACAGGAAGTCCTCGACGGTGCCGTCGAAGTAGTTGTCGAACGGCATGGGGGTGCCGTGGACCAGCGGGACACCGGCGCCGGCCCGCTTGAAGGCGTTGCCGGTGACGGCCAGGGAACCCAGCGACATCCCGTGGAAGGCGTTGGTGAAGGACACGATGGCCTCGCGCCCCTTCACCTTCCGCGCCAGCTTCAGCGCGGCCTCTACGGCGTTGGTGCCCGTCGGGCCCGGGAACATGACCTTGTACGGCAGGTCGCGCGGGCGCAGCACCAGGTCCTGGAAGGTCTGCAGGAAGGCGCGCTTGGCGGTGGTCGACATGTCGAGCCCGTGCGTGACGCCGTCGCGCTCCAGGTAGTCGATCAACGCCCGTTTCAGCACGGGGTTGTTGTGGCCGTAGTTCAGTGAACCGGCGCCGGCGAAGAAGTCGAGGTACGCGTGGCCGTCCTCGTCGTACATGCGGCTGCCCTGCGCGCGGTCGAAGACGGTGGGCCAGCCGCGGCAGTAGCTGCGCACCTCGGACTCGACGGTCTCGAAGACGCTGAGGTCGGGCTGGGTGATGGTCACGACGAATCGCTCCTCGGGTGCGTGGGGGTGCGTGGGGGTGCGTGGGGGGTCAGGCGGAGGGAGTGGCGGAAGCGGGGGAGAGGGGCCCGATGCGGTAGAGGACCTCGGGGTCGTGGGGACCCTCGGGGAACAGGTCCGCGTCGAAGAGCACCTCGCGCTCCAGGTGTGCGCCGCGGCGTTCGGCGAACGCCGTGAACAGCCGCTCGGAGGCGGTGTTTCCCGGCGTGATGGTGGTCTCGACGGTGGTCAGCCCGCGCTCGGCGGCGAGCCGCGCGGTCAGTGAGTCGAGCAGGGCGGCGGCGAGTCCCCGGCCGCGGTACGCCGAGTCCACCGCCACCTGCCAGACGAGCAGGGTGCCGGGGCGGTCCGGGCGGACGTACCCGGTGACGAAGCCGATCGGCTCCCCGCGGTCGTTGCGTGCCACCGCCGACGTGGCGGCGAAGTCGCGACACCACAGCAGATAGCTGTACGACGAGTTCAGGTCGAGGACCTCGGAGTCGCGGGCGATCCGCCACAGCGCGGCTCCGTCCGCGACCGTCGGCCGGTCGATTTGCAGGTCTGCTTGTGCGGCAGTCATGCGAATTGAATTTACCGAGGGAAATTAAAAATTGCATCGCCGGGTGGGGTTACGTGGGGACGCTTCATGTGTTATCACGCGGGCGCGCACTGACGCGCAAGGAGTGTCCGTTATATACCGTTACGCCCAGCAAATAAGGGGCGAATTGATCAAGGTGTGGAACGCGTCACAAGCGTGTAACCACCACGAGATCTCCTCGAATTCAGCCGGTTCGCGTTCGCAGAATCTTTGCGTTTAGGCCGATGGAAAACGGGCAGAAGAATACGGGAAGCTATTCACTGATAAACCGCGGAATTACTCCAGGAATTATGCACCGGTAACCCCGTCGATGCGTTCCCGTAAGATGTCGGCGTGTCCGTTGTGCCGCGCGTATTCCTCGACCAGATGAAGGAACACCCACCGCACACTCACCTCGACCCCGGCCATCGGCCCGTCGGTGATCCGCCCGCTGTCGTCGAGCGACCGCCCCGCGCACACCTCCCGCCCCCGCTCGATCTCCCGCCGCCAGACGGCGAGCGCGTGGTCGAGCCCTCGCCGCGCGTCGAGGGCGTACCCGGTCGGCTCCTCGAAGACGGGCGGCAGGTCCAGCCCGCCGACGACTCGCCGGCACCAGTTCCGCTCCACCTCGGCGAGATGCTGGACCAGCCCGAGCAGCGTGAGCGCGGACGGCTCGGCGGACGCGAGCCGCACCTGCGCGTCGTCCAGCCCCGCGCACTTCAGCTCCAGCGTGGCCCGGTGGAAGTCGAGCCAGCTCTCCAGCATGGGGCGCTCGGCGCCGGTCAGTAACGGGATGGGGCGGCCGTCGGGAAGCGTATGAGTGGTCATGGGCCGACGATGCCAGTGCCAGAACCACTGCGTGTCCGTTCAGCCCCGAGCGCAAAGGAACCCCGGCCCAGAGGCGCCCCCTCGGGGGCGCGGGGAACGGCGCGAGCGGCCACGACGGCGCCGCAGCCGCAACGCGCGGCCAGCGCTGGCGGCGCGTCTCTTCCGTTGCCCGCAGTGCGTTCTCGACGTCCGCCGTGAGGCTCTTTCAGGGGCGCGGGGAACGGCGCGACCGGCCACGAAGGCGCCGCAGTCGCTACGCGAGCAGTCGCAAGGGCCCGCAGTCGCTACGCGAGCAGTCGCAATGCCACCGCAGCCGCAACGCGACCCGGCATCCGAGGTCGGGGCGCTAGCGCCACGCCTCTTCCGCCGCCAGCAGCGCGCCCTCCACGTCCACCGCGAGCCCCTTCTCGCGCAGTGCCGCGCCCAGCGACGCCAGGCTCGCCCGTACGGCTCCCTGTGTCGCGTCCAGGCCGTAGTGGTTGACCCGGATCATCTCCGCGGCCAGCGCACCCCCGCCCGCGGCCAGCGGCAGCGCGGGGTCGGACGCCAGCGCCCGGGCGACGAGGTCCGATGCCACCACACCGGCGGACGAACGCAGCGTCGTGGCGACGGGAGCGGCCTCGTGGTCCGCGTACACGTAGGGCTCCAGACCGCCGCCCAGCGCCCGCGCCCCCGCCCGGGTCGCCGCGGCGGCGGCCCGGTGCCGCGCCATCACCGCGTCCAGCCCGTCCGCCTCGATCCGCTCGACGCACGCCTCCAGCGCCAGCATCTCCAACTGCGCCGGAGCATGCGGCAGGGCGCGACGGCCGCCGTCGATCCAGCGCTCCTTCCAGTCCAGCAGGGACAGGTACGACCGCCGCGGCGCCGCCGGATTCGCCGCCATCCGGGCCCACGCCCGCTCGCTCACCGACACCGCCGACACCCCTGCAGGACCGCCCATCGCCTTCTGCGCCCCGATCACGCACAGGTCCACACCCCACGCGTCCGGCAGCACCGGCTCGGCCCCCACGGAGGCGACCGCGTCCAGGTAGAAGAGAGCACCCTGCTGCCGTACGACGTCCGCGATCTGCGCGACCGGGTTCGTGTTGCCGGTCGCCGCCTCCGCGTGCACCAGCGACACGAAGTCGATCGCCGGGTGCTCCTCGAAGGCCGCCGAGATCTGCTCCGCCGTCACCGCCGTGTGGAACGGCACCGCGAGGTCGATCACCGTCGCGCCGCAGTCCCGCAGCCAGTTCCCGAAGGTCTGCCCGTACGGACCGGTGATGACGTTCAGCGCGGTCGTCCCCGGACCGGCGGCGGAGCGGATCGCCCCCTCCAGTGGCAGCAGCGCCTCGCCCTGCATGATCACGACGTCCTGCTCGGTGCGCAGCAGCCGCGCCACACGGTCCTCGATCGAGGCGAACTGCGCCGCGCCGAGCGGGGCCAGGTCCAGGAAGGGGTGCGTCACGGCGGTGCTCTCTTCGCTCACTGGGGTAGACGTGAACGAGCGTAACCGTTCCCGACCACCCCCCAACGACCGGCGACTTCTTAGGCTGAACGGCCTCGCGACCATCGGAAAGGTTTGAGACACCCAAACCTTTCCTTATAATCGGAACCCACAGTTCCCCCACAGGAGGCCTCCCGTGAACACCCTCTCCGGGCGCCGGACCCGCGTCCTGGCCGCCACCACCGCGACGGCCGGGCTCCTGCTCGTCGCTGCCTGTACCTCCAGCGACGACGGCGGCAGCGGTTCGAAGACCGCCGCGGGCGGGGTCGAACTCGTCAAGGGCGGACAGCTCACCACCTGCACCCACCTGCCCTATCCGCCCTTCCAGTCGGAGATCGACGGCAAGGTCCAGGGCTTCGACGTCTCTCTCATCGACCTGGTCGCCAAGGACCTGGGCGTGAAGCAGGACATCCTCGACACCCCCTTCGAGAACTTCAAGACCGGCGCCTTCCTCAACTCCGGCTCGTGCGACCTGGCCGCGGCCGGCATGACCATCACCGCGGAGCGCAAGAAGAACGTCGACTTCTCGGACCCCTACTTCGACGCCACCCAGGCCCTCCTGGTCACCAAGGGCAGCGGGATCTCCTCGCTGGCCGACGCCAAGGCGAAGAAGGTGAAGCTCGGCGCCCAGGCGCAGACCACCGGCGAGGACTACGCCAAGGGCCAGGGCTTCGACCCGGTCTCCTTCGAGTCCTCCGACGCCGTCCTCAACGGCCTGCGCTCCGGCCAGGTCAAGGCCGTCGTCATCGACTACCCGGTCGTCCAGGGCTGGCTGAAGAACAAGGCCAACGCCGACGCCTTCCAGATCGCCGACAACATCAACACCGGTGAGCAGTACGGCTTCACGGTGAAGAAGGGCAACACCAAGCTGCTGGCCGCCATCAACAAGGCGCTCTCGGACGCCAAGGCCGACGGCACGTACAAGAAGCTCTACGAGAAGTGGATCGGCCCGTACGACGAGTCGGTCGCGTCTCCCTCCGCCTCATGACCGCGGCGAACACGCAAGTCCAGCCTCGCAAAAAGGGTCTGACCCGACGTCAGAAGCGCAGTCTGTCCCGCGGCGTCCAGTACGCCGTCTTCGTCGCCGCCGTGATCGCCTTCGCGTTCTCGGCGGACTGGGGGCGGCTGAAGAACCAGTTCGCGCAGGCGGACATCGCCGACCAGATGTTCCCCGACGTCATCACACTGGCGCTGAAGAACACCGTGCTCTACACGCTGTCCGGCTTCGTCGTCGGACTGGTCCTCGGCATGGTCATAGCGCTGATGCGGCTGTCGTCGGTGGGCCCCTACCGCTGGTTCGCCGGTGTCTACATCGAGATCTTCCGCGGGCTGCCCGCCCTGCTGATCTTCATCTTCATCGGCGTGGCCGTACCGCTCGCGTTCCCCGGCACGGAGATCATCGGCGGCACCTACGGCAAGGTCGCCCTCGCGCTCGGCCTGGTGGCGGCGGCCTACATGGCGGAGACGATCCGCGCGGGCATCCAGGCGGTGCCCAAGGGGCAGCTGGAGGCGGCCCGTTCACTGGGCTTCTCACCGGCCCGCGCGATGGTCTCGATCATCATCCCGCAGGCGTTCCGGATCATCCTCCCGCCGCTGACCAACGAACTCGTCCTGCTCTTCAAGGACTCCTCCCTGGTGCTGTTCCTCGGCGTCACCCTGGAGGAGCGCGAACTGTCCAAGTACGGCCGCGACCTGGCCAGTACGACCGCCAACTCCACGCCGATCCTCGTCGCGGGGCTGTGCTACCTGCTGGTGACGATCCCGCTCGGGTTCGTGGTCCGCCGTATGGAGGCCAAGGCCCAGGAGGCCGTGAAATGAGCCGACCGGAGATCCAGGTCAAGGGCCTGCACAAGTCCTTCGGCGACAACGAGGTCCTCAAGGGCATCGATCTGGAGATCGGCCAGGGCGAGGTCGTCTGCGTGATCGGCCCCTCCGGCTCGGGCAAGTCCACGCTGCTGCGGTGCGTGAACCTCCTGGAGGAGCCGACGAAGGGCCAGGTCTTCGTCGGCGGCACCGAACTCACCGACCCCGACGTGGACATCGACGCCGTACGCCGCCGTATCGGCATGGTCTTCCAGCAGTTCAACCTGTTCCCGCACCTCACGGTGACCGAGAACCTCACGCTGCCGCAGCGCAGGGTGCTGCGGCGGGGCAAGGCGCAGGCGGCGAAGGTGGCCGCCGAGAACCTCGAGCGCGTGGGCCTCGCCGAGAAGGCGGACGCCTACCCGGCCTCCCTGTCCGGCGGACAGCAGCAGCGCGTCGCCATCGCCCGGTCCCTGTCCATGGGCCCCGAGGTGATGCTCTTCGACGAGCCGACCTCGGCCCTCGACCCGGAGCTGGTGGGCGACGTGCTCGCGGTCATGCGGATGCTGGCCCGGGAGGGCATGACGATGATGGTCGTCACCCACGAGATGACCTTCGCCCGCGAGGTCGCCGACCGGGTCGTCTTCATGGACGACGGAGCGATCGTCGAGGACGGCACCCCGGACCGGGTCATCGGCGCCCCGAGCCATGAGCGCACCCGCCACTTCCTCTCCCGGCTCCTCGACCCGGCGATGGCCGACGTGGAGGAGAACGGCGCCGGAAGTGACGCCGGAAAGGACATCCGGAACGACACCTGAAAGGACGCCTGAAGGACGCCTGAAATGGACGTATGTTCCCCTGTCACGCAGACCCGACAAGCACCATCATCCGGGCATGACGACTCTCGACGACGCGGGCGGCTTCGGAGCGGGCGGCCCTCTGCCCCCGCTGCCGGAGGACTGGGAGCGCTGCCTCGCCGTGGCGGCGCACCCGGACGACATCGAGTACGGGACGGCGTCCGCGGTGGCCCGCTGGACGACAGAGAGCAAGCGGATCGCGTACCTGCTGGTCACCCGCGGTGAGGCGGGCATCGACGGACTGCACCCGGATCAGGCGGGCCCGCTGCGCGAGGCCGAGGAACGGGCGGGCGCGCGGGAAGTGGGCGTGGCGACCGTGGAGTTCCTCGACCACCGCGACGGGATGATCGAGGAGGGGCCGGCCCTGCGCCGCGACCTCGTGCGGGCGATCCGGCGGCACCGGCCCGAGGTCGTGGTGACGGGGGCGTACACCGTGCGGATGGTCGCCGGGGTGGTCAATCAGGCCGACCACCGCGTGGTGGCCTGGCCGCCCTCGACGCGGCCCGCGACGCCGGCAACCGCTGGATCTTCCCCGAACTCGCCGACGAGGGCCTCGAACCCTGGGGCGGCGTCCGCTTCGTGGCCGTCGCCGGCGCCGGCCGGCCCACCCACGGCGTCGACGTCACCGGCGAACCCCTGGAGCGGGGCATCGCGTCCCTGGCCGCACACGCCGAGTACACCAAGGGCCTCGGCGCGGGAGCCTTCCCACCGCGCCCCTTCCTGACCTGGGCGGCCCGCCGGGACGGCCCCGCCCTCGGTGTCGAGGCGGCGGTCCTCTTCGACGTCCACCAGCTCGCCTTCGAGGGGCCACCGCCCTGGGAGCGGTGACCTCGGGCTGGCTAGGGTGCGGTCATGAGCGATCGCGCGGTGCTGCACGTGAAGGGGCGGATCCTGGCCGGCCCCGAGGACGTCCGGGACGAGCTGTGGGTGGTCGACGGGCGGATCTCCTACGACCGTCCCCTCGCCGCCCGTGACGTCCGCACGGTGTCGGGCTGGGCGCTGCCCGGCCTGGTGGACGCGCACTGCCATGTGGGCCTCGGCCCGCACGGCCCGGTCGACCAGGACGTGGCCGAGAAGCAGGCCCTGGCCGACCGGGAGACCGGCACCCTGCTGATCCGCGACGCCGGATCGCCCTCCGACACCCGCTGGGTGGACGACCGCGAGGACCTGCCGAAGATCATCAGGGCCGGCCGGCACATCGCCCGCACCCGCCGCTACATCAGGAACTTCGCCTGGGAGATCGAGCCCGAGGACCTCGTCGCGTACGTCGCCCAGGAGGCCCGGCGCGGCGACGGCTGGGTGAAGCTGGTGGGGGACTGGATCGACCGTGAGGTGGGCGACCTGGCCCCCAGCTGGCCGCGCGAAGCGGTCGAGCCGGCCATCGCGGAGGCCCACCGCCTCGGCGCCCGCGTCACCGCGCACTGCTTCGCCGAGAACTCCCTGAAGGACCTGGTCGAGGCGGGCATCGACTGCGTCGAACACGCCACCGGGCTCACGGACGACCTGATCCCCCTCTTCGCCGAACGAGGCGTCGCGATCGTGCCGACCCTGGTCAACATCGCGACCTTCCCCAAGCTCGCGGACGGCGGCGAGTCCAGGTTCCCGCGCTGGTCCGCCCACATGCGACGGCTTCACGAACGCCGCTACGACACCGTCCGGAGCGCCTACGACGCCGGCATCCCGGTGTACGTCGGCACGGACGCGGGCGGCACCCTCCCGCACGGCCTGGTGGCGGCGGAGGTCGCGGAACTGGTGACGGCCGGAATCCCCCCGCTGGACGCCCTGTCGGCGACGACATGGGGTGCCCGGAGATGGCTGGGACGCCCAGGACTGGAGGAGGGCGCCGCCGCGGACCTGGTGGTCTACGAACAGGACCCCCGCACGGACGTACGCGTACTGGCGGCCCCGCGGCAGGTCGTGCTGAACGGGCACGTGGTGGAGTAGGTCCCGGACCGCCTCCGTGCACTCGAAAGCGTGCGCGGATGCGCCACGATCGTGTGAACTCCCGGCGGACCGCTGTCGAACGACCGGCGGTGCGACATCCTTTCGAGGTCCCGAGCCCGTCCTCTCTGGGGGTCCCGCCACCGTGAACAGCACCGACTTCCGCATGCCCGCACGCCGTCTCGCCACCGTGGCGAGCGCCACCGTCCTGGCCGCCGGTCCCGCGGTGCTGGCCGGCGCGGGCGCCGCGCACGCGACCGGCGACCAGGGACGCGCGAGCGCCGTCGTCCTGCGCACGGGGCTGGACGTCAACCTGCTCGACAAGACGGTGAACGTGCCCCTCGCGGTCACTCTCAACGAGGCCCAGGCGCCCCGGAGCGCCCAACAGACCGCCCTGACCGCGACGTTGGACGGCGTGGACGGTGGGCGGCCGTTCAGCGTGCTCGCCGCCGAGGTGGCCGACGCCGAGGCGACGGTCGCCGACGGGAAGGCCGAGGCCTCCACCCGCCTCACCCACGCCACGTCCCGGGTCTCCCCCTGCTGTCGCTCATCGAGATCGAGGGCGTCACGTCCACGGCGACCTGTGAGGCCGGCAGGACACCGACCGCCTCCACGAACCTGCTCGGCGCGGTGACGGTGCTCGGCAAGAAGGTCACGGTGACCGCGGGCGGCCCGACCGACGTCAAGGTGCCCGGCGTCGGCGAGGTGCGGCTCGACCTGTCGAGGAACGCGACCACCTCGCGCACGGCTGCCGCGACCGCGCTCGAACTCACCGTTTCCGTCAACCCGTTGAAGCTGGGCGTCGCCGACGTCGAGGGCACCCTGACCCTCGCGAAGGCGAACTGCGAGGCCCCGGCCGCGTCGAAGCCCCCCGCGGCCGACGTCGAACCCCAGGGCGGCCCCGTCGAGCAGGCGGGCCTGGCCGAGACCGGCGGCGGCTCCCTCACGCCGTACCTCGTGGGCGGGGCCCTCGCGCTGCTCGTGGCCGGCGGGGGAGCGGCGGCGGTGGCCCGGCGCCGGCGCTGACCGCGGACATCGACCACGCGGTCGCACGCCGTCCTGCTCTGAGAGCGTTTTCATCGGCAACGGCACATCGACGCAACAGCCTGACCTGCCATAACTCCCCACCTTTGTCAGAACTGTTGACCCCTGCATGAAAGCGCTTTAACTTCCTCTTCGATCTGCCCCACCAGGAAGAGGGATAGCCTTGGCAGTCGTCCGAAGAAAACGCTTTCAGGGCAGAGCCCTGCTCCTGCTGATGCTGCCCGGCCTCGCCTACTTCCTGCTTTTCCACTACGGGGCACTGGTCGGCAACGTCATCGCGTTCAAGGAGTACGTCCCCTTCGACGGCCTCTGGGGCAGCCCCTGGGTGGGAGCGGGCAACTTCCAGCGGATGTTCGAGGACACCGCGTTCTGGGACGCGGTGCTCAATACGGTCTGGATCGCCGTCCTCCAGCTCGTCTTCTACTTCCCGGTCCCGCTCGGCCTCGCCCTGCTGCTGCACAGCCTCACCTGGAGCAGCGTCCGCCGGTTCGTGCAGTCGGTCGCCTATCTCCCGCACTTCATCTCGTGGGTGATCGTCGTCGCCCTCTTCCAGCAGTTGCTCGGCGACACCGGGCTGCTCAACTCCGGCCTGGACGGCATGGGGTTGCACAGCGTCGACATCATCGGCAACCCCGACGCCTTCAAGCCGCTCGTCGTGGCCCAGGTCATCTGGAAGGACGCCGGCTGGGGCACGATCATCTTCCTCGCCGCCCTCGCCCAGGTCGACGAGCAGCAGTACGAGGCCGCCGCGATCGACGGGGCGGGTCCCTGGCGGCGCTTCTGGCACGTCACCCTGCCCGCCGTCCGCCCGGTGATCGTGCTGCTGCTCATCATGCGGCTCGGCGACATCCTCTCGGTCGGCTTCGAGCAGATGCTGCTCCAGCGCGACGCGGTCGGCCCCGAGGCCTCCGAGATCATCGACACCTTCGTCTACTACCAGGGCATCGTCGGCGGCGACTACGGATTCGCCGCCGCCGCGGGCCTGTTCAAGGGCGTCGTCGGCGCCCTCCTCGTCTACGCCGCCAACAAGGTCGCCCACCGCCTCGGCGAACAGGGGGTCTACAAGTGAGTGCCCAGGCCCGTCCGGGATGGATGGAGAAACCGAAGCCGGTGACGCAGGCCGCGAAGGCGCTCGCCCTCGCCGTGGTCGTCCTGCTGGTCTGTGTGCCGTTCCTCGTCATCGTGTCGACCTCGCTCGCCTCCACCGAGGAGGTCGTCGACAACGGGGGCTGGGTGCTGTGGCCCACCCACCCCTCTCTCAAGGCCTACCGCGACATCCTCGACGGCGGCATCGTCACCCACGCCCTCGGGGTCAGCGTCGGCGTCACGGTCGTGGGGACCGCGCTGAGCCTCCTGTGCACGGTCACCCTCGCCTACGCCCTCGCCCGCCCCGGCGTCCTCGGCGGCAAGCCCGTCCTGCTCCTGGTCCTGTTCACGTTCCTCTTCCCGCCCGGCATGATCCCGAGCTTCCTGCTGGTCAAGGAGCTGGGCCTGCTGGACAGTTACGCCTCGCTGGTCCTGCCCGTGCTGGTCAACGTCTTCAACCTGGTCGTCCTGCGCGGCTTCTTCCAGGGCATCCCCGACGAGCTCTACGAGGCCGCGCGCCTCGACGGGGCCGGGGACCTGCGGGTCCTGGTCTCCGTCGTACTGCCGCTGTCCAAGGCCGCGTTGGCCGTCGTGGGGCTCTTCTACGCGGTGGCCTACTGGAACTCCTGGTTCTACGCCTCCCTCTACCTGGAGAGCGACCACTGGCCCCTCCAACAGGTGCTGCGCACCTACGTGGTGGCCGGTTCCGGGCTCACCGACGCCACCACCGGCGAGGGCACCGTCACCGCCCCGCAGACCGTGCAGATGGCAGTCCTCGTGATCGCCACCGTGCCGATCCTGCTGATCTACCCCTTCCTGCAGAAGTACTTCACCAAGGGCGTGCTCACCGGCGCCATCAAGAGCTGACCCAAGCCGAGCCGACCAAGCCGACACGAGGTGATTCACCCATGTCCAGCCTGTCCCGACGCACCCTGCTGCTGTCCGCGGCCGCCCTCTCCGTACCCGGTGCGCTGACCGCCTGCTCCACCGGATCCGGCGACAGCGACGTCTCCAACGCGGGCAAGAAGCTGGCCCCCTGGCCCGCGTACAAGGCCGCGAGCGGACCCAAGCCGGACCTCGCCCCCACCGAGGCGGGCGTCCAGGCCGGATACACCGCCTACCCCGCCGACCTCGTCAGGTCCGTCTCCCGCACCCCCGGTGACGGCTCGACCGTCAAGGTCATGTCGGTCTCCTTCGGCACCCCGCCCAAGCCGGCCTCGGCGAACCGGTTCTGGGCGGCCGTCGAGAAGGCGCTCGGGGTGAAGATCGAGTACACGATCGTCTCCCAGGCCGACTACCAGAAGAAGATGGCCACGGTCATGGCGGCCGACCCCGACACCCTGCCCGACATCATCAACCTGTTCTCCGGCTTCGTCCTGCCCCGCGAGGCTGAGTTCGTGCAGCGCCGGGCCGAGGACCTCACCCCGTACCTCTCCGGCAAGGCGATCACCGACTACCCGAACCTCGCCGGGATCCCCACCCACGCCTGGCAGGACATGGGACGCATCGGCGGCCGCATCTACGGCATCCCCCTCGAACGCCCGCTGCCCGGCTCCACGCTCTGGCTCAACCAGGGCCTGTTCACCGACGCCGGCATGAAGGAGGGCTGGACCTCCGAGGACTTCGCCGCCGTCGCCCGGCGGGCCACCAGCGGCCGCACCTACGCGCTCGGGGCCGCCAACGGCTCCCTGTTCGGCAACGCCGTGCACGCCGCCGCCCACAACGCGCCCAACGAGTGGGCCGTCACCAAGGACGGCACCTTCCGGCACTGCGCGACCGACGAACGCTACAAGGCCGCCATCGCCTACCAGGCCCGGCTCCGCAAGAACGGCTCCTACTACCCCGACTCGACGTCCGTCTCCCAGATCGACCTCACCACCCTCTACTACAACGGCACCGTCGGCTCCATGCAGGACGGCTTCGGCGCCTACCTCCCCAAGTACCGTGAGTCGCAGGGCAAGTTGACCCCGGCCGCGGCCCTCCCGTACAGCGTGGACGGCACGCCCGGCGGGATCGTCGCCGCCCGCCGCTCCTTCGGCTACACCGTCCTGAAGAAGGCCAAGAAGGAGCGCGTCGAGCTCCTCCTGCGCATCCTCGACTATCTCGCCGCCCCCTTCGGCAGCCAGGAGTGGGAGCTCGTCCACTACGGCGTCGAGGGCACCCACTTCACCCGCGGCAAGGACGGCTCGCCCGAGCCCACCGAGCTCGGCGAGGTCGAGAACAACACCAACCTGCCCTTCAAGTACCTCGCAGAGGGCCCGCAGGTGCTGTTCGTGCCGGGCATGCCGGACGCCGTACGGGCCCTGCACTCCTGGCAGCAAAAAGTCGTGCCGCACGCCATCCGCAACGCCTCCAACGGCCTGCAGTCCCGCACCAAGAACGCCCAGGGCACCACGCTCAAGGCGCTGCTCGACGACGCCGTCACCGGGATCGTCGCCGGACGGCTGCCGCTGTCCGAGTGGGACGCGGTGGTCAAGAAGTGGCGGGCCCAGGGCGGCGACAGAATGGCCGGGGAGTTCGCGAAGGACTACGCGGCCAACACATGAGGCGCCGCCGGTGCACCAGCAGACGCGGGGGACGGGATGGAGAACGACATGACGGACACGGGGTCCAGGCGACGGGTCACCATCCGCGACGTCGCCGAGCGGGCGGGGGTCTCGATGGCCACGGCCTCGCGCGCGCTCAGCGGCAACCATCCGGTGCCGGCCGCGACCCGGGCCCGTGTCCTGCGTGCCGCCCGCGATCTCGACTACGTCGCCAACGCGCATGCCCGGGCGCTCGTCGGCGGGGGCCGCAAGATGGCCGCCGTCGTGGTCCGGCAGGTCACCAGCCCCTTCTACGCCCAGGTCGCCGAGGGAGTGGAGGCAGAGGCCGCCGACCGCGGGTGGCTGTGCGTGGTCGGGGCGACCGGCGGGGATCCGCAGCGGGAGATGGAGTTCGTGCAGTTGATGCGGGAGGAGGGGGCCCGGCTGGTGATCCTCGTCGGCGGGGTCGTCGAGGACGACGCGTACCGCTCGCGGGTGGCCCACTACGCCCAGGCCCTCGACTCCTCGGGCGCCCGGCTGGTGCTGTGCGGCCGTCCCGCCCCGGACCCCGACATCCCGGCGCTGGTCGTCGAGTTCGACAACGAGGCCGGGGCCCGGGCCGTCACCGGGCATCTGCTGTCCGCCGGGCACCGGCGGATCGTCTTCCTCGGCGGGCTGCCCGGGAACACCGCCCTCGACGCACGCGTCGCCGGGTACCGGGCCGCGCTCGCCGAGCACGGACTGCCCCCGGCCGCCGCACGGGTCGTCGACTGCGGCCTCGGCCGGGCGGCGGGGCTGCGCGCGATGGCCGAACTGCTCAAGGAGACCCGGGAGTTCACGGCGGTGGTCGCCGGGGACGACATGGTCGCCGCGGGGGCGCTGCGCGCGATCGCCGACGCCGGGCTCGGAGTGCCCGCGGACATCTCCGTCGTCGGCTACAACGACATCCCGCTCGCCGAGGACTTCAACCCCCCGCTGACGACGGTCCGTACGCCCGCCGAGGAACTCGGCCGGGCCGCCGTACGCATCGCCCTGCGCGATCCCGAACACGCCGCCGGAAGCCACCATCTGCTGGGCACGCACATCGTCGTACGCAAGAGCGTCGCCCCACCACCGACCGACTAAGGACTCACCCCCGTATGACCGCGCCGCATGTGTCGCTCCCCGACGACCCGACGCACCACCCCGACCTCCCGCCCGCCGACCCCCTCCGTTCTCCCGTCACCGGCTGGACCCGCGCCCACTGGGAAGCCCTCGCCGACCGGCTGCTCGACGGGCTGCTGCCCTACGCCACCCCGGGCTTCGCCCAGTACCGGCTGCCCGGACCGCCCAGCCACTCCGGGGCCTGGTCCGACGGCCTGGAGGGGTTCGCGCGGTCCTTCCTGCTCGCCGCCTTCCGGATCGCCGGGTCGGCGGGGCGCGTCGAGCCCGCACTCGTCGAGCGGTACGCCGCCGGGCTCGCCGCCGGCACCGATCCGCACCACCCCGAGCACTGGCCGCCGATCACCGACCGGGCCCAGCCGATGGTGGAGGCGGCCTCGATCGCCCTCGCGCTGCACGAGTCCCGGCCCTGGCTGTGGGACCGGCTCGACGACAGCGTGCGCGACCGGGTCGTCGAGTGGCTCGGCCGGTTCGTCGGCGCGACGGCCAACGACTCCAACTGGCGGCTCTTCCAGGTGATCACGGAGGAGTTCCTGGCCTCCGTCGGGGCCCCGCACAGCCGGGCGGAGATCGACGCGGGCCTCGCCCGGCTGGACGACTGGTACCGGGGCGGCGGCTGGTACACCGACGGCGACGGGAAGAAGTTCGACTACTACAACGCCTGGGCGCTGCACCTGTACCCCGTGCTGTGGGCCCGGATCGCTGGACCGCGCGCCGACCCGGAGACCGTGGCCCGCCACCGCGACCGGCTGCGCGAGTTCCTCGGCGTCCACCAGTACTTCTTCGGCTCCGACGGCGCCCCCGTCCACCAGGGCCGCTCCCTCACCTACCGGTACGCCGCCGCCGCCCCGCTGTGGGCCGGCGCCCTCGCCGACGCCACCCCGCTGCCGCCCGGCCTCACCCGCCGCCTGGCCTCCGGCGCCCTGAAGCACTTCACCGAGCGCGGCGTCCCCGACGAGCGCGGCCTGCTCACCCTAGGCTGGTACCGGCCGTTCGAGGGAGTGCTCCAGCGCTACTCGGGCCCCGCCTCCCCGTACTGGGCGAGCAAGGCGTTCCTCGGCCTGCTGCTGCCCGCGGACCACCCGGTGTGGACGGCCCCCGAGGAGCCCGGCCCCGTCGACACCACCGACACCGTCCTCGCGCTCCCCGCCCCCGGCTGGCTGCTCCACTCGACCGCCTCCGACGGGATTGTCCGCCTCGTCAACCACGGCACCGACCGCCTCCCGCCCCCACCCGCGGCCGACGCCGACAGCCCGCACTACGCCAAGCTCGCCTACTCCACCGCCACCGCCCCCGAGACCCCCCTCGGCCCCGACAACCACCTCGCCCTGCTCACCCCCGATGGCACCCCGTCCCCCCGCGGCCGCATCCACCCGCTGCACTGCGAGGGCCACAGGGCCGCCTCCTGGTACGAGGCGCTCGGGCACCGTGTCGAGACGGTGAGCGTGGTTCACGGGCCGTGGGAGGTACGCGTGCACCGCATCTCAGGGGACAACGTCCCGGTGCGGGAAGGGGGCTGGGCGCTCGCCGACGACTCCGGGCCGCCGGTCGCCGAGTGCGGGCCGGGCTGGGCGCGGGTCCGCCGGGCGGCGGGCGGACTGACGAGCGCCGTCGTCGGACTGTACGGCTGGGGCGAGGCCGACGGCACGGTCGTGGCGGCCGAACACACCAACGCCTACGGGCGGTACTCGGCGACCCCCGTCCTCGAAGGCACCGGCCCCCTCCTGGTCACCCTCGTGGCCCTCGGCGCCGACGTGCCCCTCACGGGCGCGGACGCCACGCTCACCCCCGGCGGCACCGTCGAGATCCGTCTCCCCGACGGCACCCGCCTCAGTGCTGGGCCAGCGTCACCGCCTGATCCAGCGCCTGCAGAAAGGAGTTGACCGTCGCCCGGTCCCGCACGGCGAGCCGCAGCCACTCCTCGCCGAGCCCCGGGAACGTGTCCCCGCGCCGCACCGCGAAACCGAGATCGCGCAGATGCCGTCGTACGCCGGCGGCCTTCGGCAGGCGTACGAGGACGAAGGGGCCCTCGGCCGGCTCGACCACCCGGAGTCCGTCCGGGGCGAACTCCCGCAGCCCGGCGACGAGATGGGCCCGGTCGGTGGCCACGCGGTGGGCCGCGTGGGCGGCCTCCGCGACGGCCCTCGGCTCCATGCACGCCACGGCCGCCGCGAGGGCCGGGGTGGACACCGGCCACAGGGGCTGGGCGCGCTCCAGTTCGGCGATCGTCTCCGGGGCGGCGAGGACGTAACCGATCCGCAGTCCGGCCAGCCCCCACGTCTTCGTCAGGCTGCGCAGGACGACGAGGCCGGGCACGTCCGTCCGCCCGGCCAGGGCCTCGCGCTCGCCCGGCACCGCGTCCAGGAACGCCTCGTCCACCACCAAGGTCCGCCCGGGGCGGGCCAGTTCCGCGATCGTGGCGGCCGGATGCAGGACCGAGGTGGGGTTGGTCGGGTTGCCGACGACCACCAGGTCGGCGTCCTCGGGGACGGCCGCCGGGTCGAGCCGGAAGCCGTCCTCCTCCCGCAGCAGCACCCGGTCGACCGCGTGCCCGGCATCCCGCAGCGCCGCCTCCGGCTCGGTGAACTGCGGGTGCACCACCACGGCGTGACGGACCGTCAGAGCGCGGGCGAGCAGCACGAACGCCTCGGCGGCGCCCGCGGTCAGCAGCACCCGCTCCACGGGCACCTCGTGCCGGGCCGCCACCGCCGCCCGCGCCGCACGCCCGTCGGGATACGCGGCGAGCCCGGCCAGCGACCCCGCGATCCGCTCCCGCAGCCACACCGGGGGAGTGTCCGCGCGGACGTTCACGGCGAGGTCGGTGAGCCGGGCCCCGTCGTCCCGTACCTCGGCGTCGCCGTGGTGGCGCAGGTCATGGCTCCCGGCGCGGTCAGTGTGCATGGGTGTGGGTGTCGTGGTGGTGGCCGTGGTGATGGTGGTGGCCGTCGTCGTCCGGGTGGAAGTGCGGCTGCTGCGGCAGACCCACCTTGTCCTCGAAGCCGGGCAGCGCGATGCGGTACACGCACGAGTCGCAGTTCATTCGCAGATCGCCCTTGACGGCCTCCTCGTACCGCTCCATCACCAGGTCCAGCAGCTCCGGCTCCGGACCGATGACGTCCGCCGAACGCACCTCGACCTCCGGGTGGGCGGCCGCCCAGCCCTCGGTCTGCTGCCTGACCCGGTCCGGCAGGATCCCGGTGAACAGGAAGTAGGGCAGTACGACGATCCGGCGCGCCCCCAGCGCCACGCACCGCTCCAGCCCGCTCGGCACGTCCGGCGCGGCCAGCGACACGAACGCCGTCTCCACGCCCCCGTATCCGCGCCCCTCCCACAGCAGCCGGGCCGCCTTGTACACCTCGGCGTTGGCGTCGGGGTCGGTGGAGCCCCGGCCGACGAGCAGCACGGTCACGTCCGCGCGGTCCAGCGGGGTACGTCCGCCGGTGGCGCCCAGCGCCTCGTCGAGGCGCCGTTCCAGGACGTTCAGCAGCGCCGGGTGCGGGCCCAGCGGGCGCCCGTAGGTGTAGGAGATCCCGGGGTGGCGTTCCTTCTCGCGGGACAGCGCCGCCGGGATGTCGCCCTTGGCGTGTCCGGCGGACACCAGCATCAGCGGCACGGCGGCGAACCGGCGGACCCCGCGCTGGACCAGCTCGGCCACCGCGTCGGTGAGCGGCGGCGGGGACAGTTCGATGAAGCCGCCCGCGACGGGCAGTTCGGGGTGGCGGGCCCCCAGTTCCCGGACGAAGTCGCGGAACGCCTCGGCTCCGGCATCGTCCCGGGTGCCATGACCGGCGATGAGCAGGGCGGGCGGCGGGGTGGTCACGATTGCTCCTTCGAAGGGGAAGTGGGGTGGTACAGCAGGGCGTTGAGCGCGGCGGAGGCGACCGCCGAACCGCCCTTCTCGGACACGTTGCTCACGGCGGGCAGCCCGCTCTCGCGCAACGCGGCCTTGGACTCGACCGCGCCGACGAAGCCGACGGGCAGCCCGATGACGAGCGCCGGAGCCGCGTCCAGGGTCAGCAACTCCTCCAGCGCGGTGGGGGCGTTGCCGATCACCCAGATCGCCCCCGGGCCGACCTGCTCGTGGGCGAGACGGATCGCGTGGGCCGAACGGGTCAGCCCCGGCCCCGACTTGGCGTCCCGCAGTCGGCAGACGGTCTCCCGCCGGGTGATCCCGGCCGCGACCATCTCCACGTCCGTGACGACGGGCGCGCCGGAGTGCAGCGCGATGTGCGCCTTCTCCAGGTCGCCCTCGTCCATGACGAGATCGGTGGCGTAATCCAGATCGGCGGCGGAATGGATGACCCGCTCCACCACCGCCCGGGTCAGCGGCGGGAAGTGCGAGGTGTCCAGGCGGGCGCGCAGCCGCCGGTACGACTCCACCTCGATCGGGTGGACGACACGGTTCACTTGGCGCCCTCCTGCCAGCGGTAGCCGCGCGGTGTCACCATGCGGCCCGCGATGTCACGGGTCGCCGTGTTGCCCACGGTCACGACGGTCATCATGTCGACCGTCGCGGGGTCGAGCGCGGCCAGGGTCGTCAGCCGAGCGGACTCGTCGGGCCGTGACGCGTTGCGTACGACCCCGACCGGCGTCGCCGGCTCGCGGTGCTCGGCGAGGATCGCGAGCGCCTTGGGGAGCTGCCAGTCCCGGCCCCGGGAACGGGGGTTGTAGAAGGTGACCACGATGTCCGCCTCGGCCGCCGCGCGCACCCGCCGCTCGATGACCTCCCACGGGGTGTGCAGGTCGGACAGGCTGATGGACACGTGGTCGTGCCCCAGCGGGGCCCCCAGGATCGCGGCGGCGGCGAGCGCGGCCGTGACCCCCGGTACCCCGATCACGTCGATGTCGTCCGAGGCCTCGGCGAGCGCGGGCGAGGCCATGGCGTACACACCGGCGTCCCCGCTGCCGATCAGTGCGACCGCCTGCCCCTTCCGCGCCTCGGCCACCGCGGTCCTGGCCCGCTCCTCCTCGGCCCCGAGCCCCGACTCCAGGACCCGGGTCCCGGGCCGCAGCAGGTCGCGGATCTGGTCGACGTACTGGTCGAGCCCGACCAGCACCGAAGCACGCTGGAGCTCCGCCTTCGCGCGGGGCGTGAGCAGGTCCCGGGCGCCGGGACCGAGCCCGACGACCGCGAGCCGGCCGCGCGCGGGACGCCGTACGACAGCGCAGGTCGCCATGGCGGGCTGTGCGGCCGACTTCCGCTTGGGGACGAGGAGTTCACCGCCGTCGGCGAGGGCGGCGGCCTCGGCGACCGAAGGGGTGCCCACGGCGGCGAGGGGCGCGTCCGAGGGGTTGGGCACCTCGATGGCCGCCAGCTCCTCGGCGGAATGGGTGACCAGGGGCACGCCGAGCCGCTCGGCCGCCGCCACGATCCCCGCCTCCTCGGCCTTGACGTCCACGGTGGCGAGGTGGGCGATCGACTTCGGGGACAGCCCGGCCTCGCGCAACGAGCCCTCGATCAGCTCCAGCACCTCCTCGACGGGCGCGCCCTTGGAGGCGCCGACGCCGACGACGAGCGTGGGCGGACGGAGGACGACCTCCCGCTCGGTCAGCGGCTCGACCAGCCGGTCCGTCACCCTGATCGCGTACGCTCCCTCGCCGGCGACCGGCAGCGGAGGCAGCGGCCAGCGCGACTCGTTGCGCAGGGCGACGGGCTCCCCGTCCAGGAGCGCCCGCGACACGGCCGCCACCGCGCCCTCCACCGGCAGGCCGAGCGTGTCGAGCCCCGGCACCCCCACCGCGTCGGTCGCCGTCGTCACCACGGGCTCGGCACCGAGCAACTCCCCGACCTCCCGGGCGAGTTCATTGGCACCGCCGCCGTGTCCGCCGACCAGGGACACGGCGAACCGGCCGCCCTCGTCGACACACACCACACCCGGGTCGGAGGCCTTGCCGCCGAGCAGCGGCGCGATCAGGCGCACGACCGCGCCCGTGGCCAGGAAACACACGAGCTGCTCGCACTCCGCGAACGCCCGCCGCACGGCGTCCCCCACGGGTCCGTCGTACACGCGCGTGCGGTCCGGCCATGCCGCGGTCAGCCGGTCGCGTGCCGCCGCGCCCGCCGCGGTGGCGGAAATGAGGCCGATCACAGAGCAACTCCCTCTCGGTACACGGGGTTTCTGACGCCCCACAGCAGGAAAACCGGATTGGTCGCGGCGAGCCGGGTCACGTCCCCGGGCAGCGGCGCGAGCCGGGACGACTGGAGCAGTACGCCGTCGCAGTCGAACCCGGCACCGGTGAGCGCCGCGCGCACGGCCGGCACCCGGTCCAGCGCGGCCATGGCGACGACGACGCTCCGCCGGGCCCGGCGCGCGCACGCGCCGACGATATCCGGCAGCTCCCGCCCCCCGCCGCCGACGAACACGGCGTCCGGGTCGTCGAGTTCGGCCAGCGCGCCCGGCGCGGACCCGTGCACGACCCGTACGTCGACCCCGTGGGCGGCCGCGTTGGCGCGGATCCGCTCGACACCGTCGGGGGCCTTCTCGACCGCGACGACGGCGGCACCGAGCCGCGCGCACTCCACGGCCACGGAACCGGAGCCCGCGCCGACGTCCCACACCAGCTCCCCGAGCCGCGGCCCGAGCCGGGCCAGCGCCAGCGCCCGCACCTCGAACTTGGTGATCATCGAGTCCCGGTGGGCGAACTCGGTCTCTTCCAGGGCCCATTGGGAGGGAGCTGAAGAAGGCCCGGCGACCGTGCGCACGGCACCGAGAGCGCGGGACTCGTCGAGACAGAGGACGACACTCACGGCGGAACCCCAGTCCCGGGCGGCGGCCGCGGCGGGGGTGACCCGCTCCACGCGCTCGTCCTCGGTACCGAGCGCTGAGGCGACCACGAGGACCCGCGACTCGGCCGTGAGCGCAGCTCCCAGCTCGGCGGGACCGGCCCCCGGCCCCGTCAGCACCGCCACCTTCGGTCGCGCGCGGCACACGTTCACCGCCGTCCGCAGATCACGCCCGTGCGCACTGACCACCACCGCGTCGTCCCACGGCAGTCCGACCCGCGCGAAGGCGGTGGCGACGGAGGAGACCCCGGGCCGCACGTCCAGCGCACCGGGCCCGAACCGTTCGGCCAGCACCCGCACGATCCCGAAGAACCCGGGGTCGCCGGAGGCCAGCACGACGACCCGGCTCCCCTTGTCATGATGCCGTTCGATGATGTCCAGCGCCGGTGCCAGCGGTCCGAGGACGACCCGCTCGGCGTCTGCTGGGACCGCCGCGGCGTCCAGGTGCCGCCGCCCGCCCACGACCAGCTCGGCCCCGGCCAGGCACTCCTGGGGCGGCGCCCCCGTCCCCGTACCCACCACCGTGATCACGTGCCGGCACCCCGCGAGCGCAGCGCCCGCCGGGCCTCCGGGTCCGCCTTGCGGTACCCGTGGAAGTGACCGGGGTGGTAGAGATGCGACCGCGTGCCCTCGGAGTCCAGCGCCGGGCCGACCAGGAACAGGGTGTGCTTCCACAGCTTGTGTTCCTTGACGGTCTCCTCCAGCGTCTCGATCGTGCAGCGCACGATCAGCTCCTCCGGCCAGGTCGCCTGGTAGGCGACGACGACCGGCGTGGACGTCGGATACCCGCCCTCCAGCAGCTCCCGCACCAACTGCCCACTGCGCGCGGCGGACAGGAAGATCGCCATGGTGGTGCCGTGCTTGGCGAACTCCCGCACCTCCTCGCCGGGCGGCATCGGCGTCTTGCCGCCGCCGAGCCGGGTCAGCACCACGGACTGCGCGACCTCGGGGATGGTCAGCTCGCGCTGAGCGAGCGCGGCGACCGCGGAGAAGGCGGAGACCCCGGGCACGACCTCGGTGTCGATGCCGATCCGCGCGCACCGGTCGAGCTGCTCCTGCGTACCACCCCACAGGGCCGGGTCACCGGAATGGATCCGGGCCACCTTGAGGCCCTCCGCGCTGGCCCGCTCGTACACCGCGACCACGTCCTCCAGCGACATGGTCGCCGAGTCGAGGATCTCTGCGTCCGCGCGCGCGTGCTCGAGGACCTCCGCCTGCACCAGGCTCGCGGCCCAGATCACGACGTCGGCCTCGGCGATGGCGCGCGCGGCCCGGAACGTCAGCAGATCGGCGGCGCCGGGGCCGGCACCGACGAAGGTCACCTTGCCGGTGGGGGCATCGGCCATGAAAATCGGTCCTCTCATCACAAAAGGTCTTGAAAAGGTCTTACGCCTGCGGTCGGCGCGGTGGCCGGATGTGCGCGAACGGGGGCTGATCGGATACCAAGGCCCTATGGCGGTCTTCGTCGCGCTCGGCGCGTTCCTGATGACGCTGGCCGGCGGCTGGACGGCACAGCGGGTGACCGACCGCCGTCATCTGGTCCTCGGCCTGGCCGGCGGACTGATGCTCGGCGTGGTCGGCCTGGACCTGCTGCCGGAGGCGCTGCACGCGGCCGGCGACGAGGTCTTCGGCGTCCCCGCGGCCCTGCTCCTCTTCGTGGCCGGTTTCCTGCTGGCCCATCTGGTGGAACGCCTGCTGGCCGCCCGCCAGGCCGCGCACGGCGGCGAGGAGAGGAACGGCCGCGCGCCCGAGGTGGGCCTGACGGCCGCGGCCGCGATGGTCGGCCACAGCGCCATGGACGGCGTGGCCATCGGCGCGGCCTTCCAGGTGGGCGGCGGCATGGGCACGGCGGTCGCGCTCGCCGTCGTGGCCCACGACTTCGCTGACGGCTTCAACACGTACACGATCACGAGCCTGTACGGCAACGACCGCCGCAGAGCGCTGACCATGCTCTTCGCGGACGCGCTGGCCCCGGTGCTGGGCGCCGCCTCGACGTCGTTCGTGACCATCCCGGAGGGCCTGCTCGGTGGCTATCTCGGCCTCTTCGGCGGCGCGCTCCTCTACCTCGCGGCGGCCGAGATCCTCCCCGAGGCGCACCACGAACACCCCGCCCGCTCGACCCTGCTGTGCACGGTCGCGGGCGTCGTCTTCATCTGGCTGGTGGTGGGCCTGGCCGGCTGATCCGGCGGCTCTGCAGGGGCGTGCGGAGGGGGCTGCGGAGGGGCCTGCGAAGGGTGTCACAACTTGCCGCCCCGGGTGCCGTCCCGCCGCGCGGGCGCGATGAGGGTGGACAGATACGGCAGGGGAGCCCCGTCGAGCTCGGCGGCGGGCCGAATGGACTCGCCGTCCAGCCCCAGCGCCGATCCCCATACGGCGTCCTCGATCCGCCCGGTCTCCCTGAGCACCTCGGCCACCTCGGCGGCCTGCCGCCCGAACTTGTAGGCGACGACGGTCCCGGGCCCGTTGAGCGCGTCCTTGAGCACGGCGGAACCGGCGGTGACGGGCACCAGCGTGAGCGGCTCGGTGCCCTCGGTCAGTACGGCCCCGGAACGCGCCGCGAGATCCTGCATGGCGGTGATCCCGGGCACGGTCTCGACCACGACGTCCGGCACGAGCTCGCCGATGGTGTGGGCGAGATAGGTGAAGGTGGAGTAGACGTTGGGGTCGCCGATGGTCGCGAAGGCGACGGAGCCGTTGGCGCGCAGCAGCTGGGCGACCCGCTCCCCGGCGGCGTCCCAGGCGGCCTCGCGCCGGCCGTGATCCGTGCGCTCGTTGAGTGCGAAGACGATGCGTACGACCTTCTCCTGCGGCACGTAGTGCAGCACGGTCGCCTCGGCCCGCCCCCGCTCACCCGTGTCCATGACCGGTACGACGACCACGTCGGCGGCGCGCAGGGCGTTGACGCCCTTGACGGTCACCAGCTCGGGATCCCCGGGCCCGACCCCGACCCCGATCAACCTGCTGCTGCTCATGACGTCCGGCACCTCTCCACGAACCGACGGGCGACACCGGGCTGCGAGGCCCAGTGCGTGTGCAGATAACTCGCGTGCACACCACGCTGTACGAAACCTTCGAGCCGCCGCCTGGGCACCCGCACACCCCACGCGGCCGTGTCCCCGGCCCCCGGCTCCACCACGGTCCGGTGGAACTCGTGCCCCCGCATCCGCGTCCCGGCGACGGCCAGCGAACTGTCGCTCACGGCGACCGCGTCGCGATACCCGAGGGTGAGCTTCTCCTCCATCCGCGCCGAGGCGTCGAGCACCCCGCACATCGGCTGCCTGTCGAGCTCACGGCACAGATACAGCAGCCCGGCACACTCGGCGGCGACGGGAGCGCCGGTCTCTGCGAGAGCGGCGACGGCTTTCCGCAGCGGTTCGTTGGCGGACAGGTCATTGGCGTACACCTCGGGGAAACCGCCCCCGATGACCAACCCGCTCGTCCCGCTCGGAAGTTGCTCGTCCCGCAGCGGGTCGAAGGTGACGACCTCGGCTCCAGCGGCGGCGAGCAGCTCGGAGTGCTCGGCGTAGGAGAAGGTGAACGCGGGGCCGCCGGCGATGGCGATCACCTGCCCGTTCAGCCGCTCCGGCGTTTGAGGAGCGGGGGTCCAGGGGGCGGAGCCCCCCGAGGATGGGACGGGTAGGGGCGGCGGGGGCGAAGAAGCCACCACCTCAGCCGCATCCCAAGCCGCACACGACAACGCCCCCGCCCCCCGCGCCAGCGCGACCAGCCCCTCCAGATCGCACCCGGCACGGACCTGCTCCGCCATCGCCGCGACAGCGGCCACCGCCTCCCCCCGCCGCTCCGCGACCGGCACCAACCCCAGATGCCGGGAAGGCGTATCCACCTGAGCCACCCGCCGCAGCACCCCGAACACCGGCACCCCGGCCGAGTCCAGCGCCTCCCGCAACAACCCCTCATGACGGTCGGAGGCGACCTTGTTGAGGATCACGCCCCCCACCCGCACCTCGGGATCCCACGACGCGAACCCGTGCACCAGCGCGGCAACCGACCGGGACTGCGACGAGGCGTCGACGACCAGCACCACGGGCGCCCGCAACAGCTTCGCCACATGAGCCGTGGACGCCAGCTCGCCTTCCCCCGCGGCCCCGTCGAACATCCCCATCACCCCCTCCACGACGGCGATGTCACACCCGCGCGCCCCGTGCAGGAACAGCGGAGCCACCAGCTCCGGCCCACACAGATACGCGTCGAGATTCCGCCCCACCCGCCCGCTCGCGAGCGCGTGATACCCGGGATCGATGTAGTCGGGACCCACCTTGTGCGGAGACACGGCAAGCCCCCGCGCGGCGAACGCGGCCATCAACCCCGTGGCGACGGTGGTCTTCCCGCTGCCGGACGCCGGCGCGGCGATGACCAGCCGAGGGACGGAAGGATTCACCACTCGATGCCCCTCTGCCCCTTCTGCCCGGCGTCCATGGGGTGCTTCACCTTGGACATGTCGGTCACGAGATCGGCGAAGTCGACCAGCTTCTCAGGGGCGTTACGGCCGGTGATGACCACGTGCTGGGTGCCGGGCCGATTCCGAAGCACGTCGAGCACCTCGTCCGTGTCCACCCACCCCCAGTGCATCGGGTAGGCGAACTCGTCGAGCACGTACAGCTTGTACGTCTCGGCGGCGAGGTCCCGCTTGACCTGCTCCCAGCCCTCCCGGGCCTTCTCCTCGTTGTCCATCTGGGCATCGCGCTGCACCCAGGACCAGCCCTCGCCCATCTTGTGCCAGTCGACCGACCCGCCCTCCCCGGACGCCCCCAGCACCCGCAGCGCGTTCTCCTCGCCGACCTTCCACTTCGCCGACTTGACGAACTGGAACACCCCGATCGGCCACCCCTGGTTCCAGGCCCGCAGGGCGAGCCCGAAAGCGGCGGTCGACTTGCCCTTCCCGACACCGGTGTGCACGACCACCAGCGGCCGGTTACGACGCTGACGGGTGGTCAGCCCGTCCTCCGGCACGACACTCGGCTGTCCCTGAGGCATTACGCGGCCCTCCTCTGTACGTCCTTCACCAGTCCGGCGATCGAGTCGGCACGCAACTCGTCCAACGTCACCGCGGTACCGCCCAGTTCACCGGCGAGCTGCCCGGCCAGCCCCAGCCGCACGGGCCCGGACTCGCAGTCCACGACGACCGAGGCCACGCCCTCCGCGGCGAACAGCCGAGCCGCCCGCCCCGCGAGGGCGACCGGCTCGGGCCCTCCAGTGGCCCGCCCGTCCGTCACCAGGACGACGAGCGCCCGCCGCGCGGGGTCCCGCAGCCGCTCCACCCGCAGCACCTCGTGCGCCCGCAGCAGCCCGGCCGCGAGCGGCGTACGCCCACCGGTCGGCAGGGTCTCCAGCCGGGCCGCCGCCGCGTCCACGGACGACGTCGGCGGCAGCGCGACCTCCGCCGCCGACCCCCGGAACGTCACCAGGCCCACCTTGTCCCGCCGCTGATAGGCGTCGAGGAGCAGCGACAGCACGGCCCCCTTCACCGCGCTCATCCGCTGCCGCGCCGCCATCGACCCCGAGGCGTCGACGACGAACAGCACGAGATTGCCCTCGCGCCCCTCCCGCGTCGCCTGCCGCAGATCGTCCCGCCGGACCACGAGCCCGCGCCCCGACCGCCCCCGCGCCCGCTGATGGGGCGCGGCCGCCTGCACGGTGGCCGCCAGGTGCAGCTTGGTCAGGGCCCCTTGGGGCCGCCGGGCACCCGTGGTCCGCCCGTGCTCGGTCCGCGCCCGCGACCGCCGCCCGGCAGCGCCTTCCCCGAGCCCGGGCACGCTGAGCACCTTGGTGCGGAACGGCTCGGAAGCCCGGGCGGCGGCCTGTTCCCCGGACCCGGCACCGGACGCCTGAGGCTCGCCGGCGTCCCCCGCCTCCGGCTGCGCGCCGGAATCCCCGTCGGCCTGCGGCCCGTCCGAGGACGGCGGCTGCCCACCCCCACCACCGGGCCCGTCCGGGTCGGGATCCTCGTCCCCCTCGCCGCTGAACTCCTCCAGCGTCTCGTCGAGCTTGTCCTCGTCAAGTCCCGGCGCGTCAAAGGGGTTACGGCGCCTGCGGTGCGGCAGCGCGAGCAGCGCGGCCTGCCGTACGTCCTCCGCGAGCACATCGGTCCGCCCGGCCCACGCCGCCAGCGCGGTCGCCGTACGCGCCATCACGATGTCGGCCCGCATGCCGTCCACCTCGAACGCGGCGCAGGTCGCCGCGACCTGCCGGAGCGCCCCGTCGCCCAGCCGCACCGACGGCAACAACTCCCGTGCGGCCACGATCCGTTGCCGTACGGAGGCCTCCTCGTCCGCCCAACGGACCGCGAACCCGGCCGGGTCGTCGTCGTACGCGAGCCGCCGCCGTACGACCTCCACCCGCTGGTCCGGCTCCCGCGAGGCCGCGACCTCGACGGTCAGCCCGAACCGGTCGAGCAACTGCGGCCGCAGCTCGCCCTCTTCGGGGTTCATGGTGCCGACGAGCAGGAACTTCGAGGCGTGCCGTACGGAGACGCCCTCGCGCTCCACGTACGACGCCCCCATCGCGGCCGCGTCGAGGAGCAGGTCGACCAGGTGGTCGTGGAGGAGGTTGACCTCGTCGACGTAGAGGATCCCGCGGTGCGCGTCGGCGAGCAGGCCCGGCTCGAAGGCCTTCACGCCCTCCGCGAGCGCCCGCTCGATGTCGAGGGCGCCGACGAGCCGGTCCTCGGAGGCGCCGACGGGCAGTTCGACCATGCGGGAGGGGCGCATGCCACCGTTGCCGGGCTCGTGCGGGCCGTCCGGGCAGGACGGGTCCGGCGCGGCGGGGTCACAGGAGAAACGGCAGCCGGGGACGACCGCGACCTCGGGCAGCAGCGCCGAGAGCGCGCGCACGGCCGTCGACTTGGCGGTGCCCTTCTCGCCGCGCACCAGCACTCCGCCGACCGCCGGCGAGACGGCGTTCAGCAGCAGCGCGAGCCGCAGGTCCTCCTGGCCGACGACGGCCGTGAACGGAAACGGGGTACTCACTTCTCGTCACCCTCCAAGTCGCCCTCGAGCTCCAGGTACGTGGCCCGCAGCCGCTCCAGCGTCTCCGCGTCCGGCTCGGCCCACAGTCCACGGTCGGCGGCCTCCAGGAGCCGTTCCGTGATGCCCCGCAGCGCCCAGGGGTTGGACTTCTTCATGAAGTCCCGGTTCTCCGCGTCGAAGACGTACTCCGCGCTGAGCTTCTCGTACATCCAGTCGTCGACCACGCCCGCCGTGGCGTCGTAGCCGAAGAGGTAGTCGACGGTCGCCGCCATCTCGAAGGCGCCCTTGTAGCCGTGCCGCCGCATCGCCGCCATCCAGCGCGGGTTGACCACCCGGGCCCGGAAGACCCGGTGGGTCTCCTCGCCCAGCGTCCGCGTCTTGACCTGGTCGGGCGTGGCCGAATCGCCCACGTACGCCTCGGGGTTGGCGCCCGTGAGGTGGCGCACCATGACGACCATGCCGCCGTGGTACTGGAAGTAGTCGTCGGCGTCGACCAGGTCGTGCTCGCGGGTGTCGACGTTCTTCGCGGCGACGTTGATCCGCTTGAACGCCGTCTCCATGTCCCCTCGTGCCGCCCGCCCGTCGAGCCCGCGCCCGTAGGCGTAGCCGCCCCACACCGCGTACACCTCGGCGAGGTCGGCGTCAGAGCGCCAGTTGCGGGCGTCGATCAGGGGCAGCAGCCCGGCACCGTACGCCCCCGGCTTGGACCCGAAGATCCGGGCCGTCGCGCGCCGCCGGTCGCCGTGCTCGACGGTGTCCTCGTCGGCGTGCGCCTTCACGAAGTTCCGCTCGGCCGGCTCGTCCAGCTCCGCCACCGTGCGGACGGCGTCGTCGATCAGCCCGACCACGTGCGGGAACGCGTCCCGGAAGAACCCGGAGATACGGACGGTGACGTCGATGCGGGGCCGCCCGAGCTCCTCAAGGCCGATCACCTCGAAGCCGGTCACCCGCCGTGAGGCGTCGTCCCACACCGGACGGCAGCCGAGCAGCGCGAGGATCTCGGCGATGTCGTCGCCCTGGGTGCGCATGGCCGACGTGCCCCAGACGGTCAGCCCCACGGACTTCGGGTACTCACCGGTGTCGGCCAGGTACCGCTGCACCAGCGAGTCGGCGAGCGACTGCCCGACCTCCCAACTCAGCCTGGACGGGATGGCCTTGGGGTCGACGGAGTAGAAGTTCCGGCCGGTCGGCAGGACGTTGACGAGACCACGGGTCGGGGAGCCGGACGGCCCCGCCGGGACGTAACCGCCGTCCAGGGCCTTGAGGATGTGCCCGATCTCGTCCGTCGTACGCGCGAGCCGGGGCACGACCTCGGTGCAGGCGAACTCCAACACCGCGACAGCCTCGGGGAGTTCGGTGCCGAGGACGTCACGGACGAGACCGGGGACGGCCGCCGTGTCCCAGGACACGGCCTCCAGTCCCTCCGCGACCCGCCGGCACAGCTGCTCCAGCAGGTCGATCGCGTCGGAGGCCGTCCGCGCGGGCCCCTCGACGAGGTCGGACAGCTCCACCGGAACCTTCAGCGGCGCGCCCGGCTCGGCAAGCAACTCCTTCTCGACCAGCCCGAAATGAGCGGCGAAGGAGGCCCGCAGCCCCGGCAGGGCGTTCGCCTGCCCGCCCCACACCTGCGAGGCGCGCAGCACGGCCAGCACGAGGTTGACGCGGGCCTCGTCGACCGGACCGCCGCCGAGGATGTGCAGCCCGTCGCGGATCTGCACGTCCTTGATCTCGCACAGATAGCCGTCGATGTGCATCACGAACTCGTCGAACGCCGTGTCGTCCGGCTGCTCGTCGACATGCAGGTCGTGGTGCAGCTCGGCCGCCTTGACCAGCGTCCAGATCTGGGCGCGCACGGCCGGGGCCTTGGTCGGGTCGAGGTCGGAGACGAGCGCGTACTCGTCGAGCAGTTGCTCCAGCTTGGCGAGGTCGCCGTAGGTGTCGGCCCGCGCCATCGGCGGCACCAGGTGGTCGACGACGGTGGCGTGGCCGCGCCGCTTGGCCTGGGTGCCCTCGCCGGGGTCGTTCACGATGAAGGGGTAGATCAGCGGCAGCTCCCCGAGCACCGCGTCCGGGGCGCAACCCCCGCTCAGGCCGAGGCCCTTGCCCGGCAGCCACTCCATCGTGCCGTGCTTGCCCATGTGGACGACGGCGTCGGCGCCGAAAGAGTTGTCCAGCCACCGGTACGCGGCCATGTAGTGGTGCGACGGCGGCATGTCCGGGTCGTGGTAGATCGCGATCGGGTTCTCCCCGAAGCCGCGCGGCGGCTGGATCATCACGACGACGTTCCCGAACTGCAGGGACGCCAGCACGATGTCGTCCCCGTCGACGTAGAGGGAGCCCGGCGGCTCGCCCCACGCGTCCAGCATGGCCTGACGCAGCTCAGGGTCCAGCTGGTCGAACCACGCCCGGTAGTCGGCGAGCGGCACCCGCGCGGGAGCGGAGGCCAACTGGTCCTCGGTGAGCCACTCGACGTCGTGGCCGCCGGCCTCGATGAGCCGGTGGATGAGTTCGTCGCCATTGTCGGGGTACCCCTCGACGACGTACCCGGCATCCCGCAGCGCGTCCAGCACCCGCACCGCCGAAGCGGGCGTGTCCAGGCCCACCGCGTTGCCGACCCGGGAGTGCTTGGTCGGATACGCGGTGAAGACCAGCGCGAGCTTCTTCTCGGCGTTCGGCTTGTGCCTCAACTCCGCGTGCCGTACGGCGATCCCGGCGACCCGCGCGGCCCGCTCCGGGTCGGCCACGTACACCGGGACGTCGTCGGGGCCCTGCTCCTTGAAGGAGAACGGCACGGTGATCAGCCGTCCGTCGAACTCCGGGATCGCGACCTGCATGGCCGCGTCCATGGGGGACAGGGCCGCGTCGGACGCGTCCCAGACCGCCCTGGACGTCGTGAGGCAGAGCCCTTGCAGCACGGGCACGTCGAGGTCGGCCAGCGCCCCGATGTCCCAGGCCTCCTCGTCACCGCCGGCCGAGGCCTGCGAGGCGTGGGTGCCACCGGCGGCGAGGACGGTCGCGACGAGCGCGTCGGCCCGGGCGAGGGTCTCGTAGAGCGCGGGGTCCGCCCCGCGCAGTGAACCGCAGTACACGGGCAGGGCGTTGGCGCCCTTCGCCTCGATCGCCTCGCACAGGGTGTCCACGAAGCCGGTGTTGCCGCTCAGCTCATGGGCCCGGTAGAAGAGCACGCCGACAGTCGGACGGCCTTCCACGAAAGGACGGTCGCCGTGGACGCCGTACTCCGGCATCTTCTGCGGCTCGACGAACCCCTCGCCGGTCAGCAGCACGGTGTCCGACAGGAACCGGGCGAGTTCCTCCAGGTTGGCGGGGCCGCCCTCGACGAGGTACTTGAGCGCCTCGGCCACCACACCGGCCGGGACGGACGACTCGGCCATCAACTCCGCGTCGGGAACGGTCTCTCCGCCCAGCAGCACGGTCGGGATGCCCGAAGCCTTCAGCGCGGCCAGCCCGTCCTCCCAGGCCCGCTTGCCGCCGAGCAGCCGTACGACGGCGATGTCCGCGCCCTCGACCAGCGCCGGCAGCTCCTGCGCGACATCGACCCGGGTCGGGTTCCCGATCCGGTACGAGGCGCCGGAAGCGGCCCGGGCCGCCAACAGGTCCGTGTCGGCGGTGGACAACAACAACACTGTGCTCATGCGGGCGCTCCCGGTGGAATGAAAGGCAGTCCTTGCGGCGCGCCGGACTCGATGAGCCGCCACAGCGCGTCCGTGTCCGCGTGCTGTTCGATCAGGTCGCCGAGCCGGTCCAGCTGCTCCTCGCGCAGCGCGGCGAACGACGTGTCGGGGGCCGGCACGAACCGGCGGCCCGCGGCGGCCGCCACCTCCCGCAGAAAGGCCCGCCGGAAGCCGTCCGACTCCAGCGAGCCGTGCCAGTGCGTGCCCCAGGTCTGGCCGACGCGGCAGCCGTCGAGGAAGGGTTGGCCCCCGTCGACGTCGGCGACCCCGTGATGGATCTCGTACCCCTCGACGTGCTCCCCGAGGGCTTCCCCCACCGGCCGGGTCAGGGTCTTCTCCCGCGCGAACCGCACCCGCACGGGAAGGACTCCGAGCCCCTCGACGTGCCCCTGGCGGCTCTCGACCTCGTCCTCGATGTGCTCGCCGAGGATCTGGAACCCGCCGCAGATGCCGAGGACGGGCCGCTGCTCGGCGACCCTGCGCCCGATGGCCTGCGCGAGCCCCCGCTCCCGCAGCCACTCAAGCGCCCGTACGGTCCCCCGGGTTCCCGGAATCACGACGAGGTCGGCGTCGGCCAGCTCCTCCGCCCGGTCCACGAACCGCACCACGACACCGGGTTCGGCGGCCAGGGCGTCGACGTCCGTGAAGTTGGACATCAGCGGGATCGCGCAGACGGCGACCCGCAGCACGTCCTCACCCACCGGAGGGCTCACCGCGGACTCCCGGACCGTCCCCCGCAGAGACACCCGCAGTCCGTCCTCCTCGTCGATCCCGAGGCCGTGCCGGAAGGGCAGCACGCCGTAGGTGCGCCGCCCGGTGAGCCCGTGGAGCATGTCGAGGCCGGGTTCCAGGAGACTGACATCCCCCCGGAACTTGTTCACGAGGAACCCGGCGATAAGCGCCTGGTCCTCGGGGGAGAGCAGCGCGACGGTCCCGAAGAAGGAGGCGAAGACGCCCCCGCGGTCGATGTCGCCCACGACCAGTACGGGCAGCCCGGCGTTGCGGGCGATCCCCATGTTGACGATGTCGGTCCGCCGCAGGTTGATCTCGGCCGGGCTCCCGGCCCCCTCACAGATCACCGCGTCATACGTGCCCCGCAACTCGGCGAGACAGTCGAGCACGGTCCCGAGGAGCTGCTGCTGCCGCCCCCCGTGATAACCGCGTGCGCTCAGCTCACCGACCGGCTTGCCGAGCAGCACGACCTGACTGCTCTGCTCGCCACCGGGCTTGAGCAGCACGGGATTCATCAGCGCGGTCGGCTCGATGCGGCAGGCCTGCGCCTGCATGGCCTGGGCCCGCCCGATCTCCGCGCCCTCCCTCGTCACGAACGAGTTGAGGGACATGTTCTGCGCCTTGAACGGCGCGACCTTCACCTCCTGCCGCACCAGCCACCGGCAGATCCCCGCGGTGACGACGCTCTTGCCGGCGTCGGAGGTGGTACCGGCGACGAGAAGCCCTCCGCCACTCATGCGCTGCGCCCCTTCACGAAGGCCCGCGCGGCGACACCGACGCCGAGCGCGAGCAGCCCGACGCGCCGCGAAAGCCGCGCGGCGCGCTCGATGTCGTACATGGCGACGGCGCGCCCCTCCCGGTTCAGCACCGGCCGGTGCTCGACCCGCCCCGCGTACGAGAGGGTCCCACCGAGCCGGACACCCAACGCCCCCGCGAACGAGGCCTCGACGGGCCCGGCGTTGGGACTCGGATGCCGATGTGCGTCCTCCCGCCAGGCCCGCACGGCACCCGGGGGATCGTCTCCGGCCACGGCGGCGAGTACGGCGGTGAGCCGCGCCCCCGGCCACCCGGCGAGGTCGTCGAGCCGGGCGGAGGCCCACCCGAAACGCCGGTACCGGGGCGACTTGTGCCCCACCATGGCGTCCAGCGTGTTCACGGCCCGGAACCCGAGCAGCCCCGGCACCCCGCCGAGGGCACCCCACACGAGCGCCCCCACGACGGCGTCGGAGGTGTTCTCGGCCACGGACTCCACGATCGCCCGGGCGATCCCCTCGGCGTCGAGGGCCTGCGGATCCCGCCCGCACAGATGGGGCAGCCGTTCCCGGGCCGCCTCGACGTCACCCGCCTCCAGCGCCCGTCCGATGACCCGGGCCTCCCGCACGAGCGAAGTCCCGCCCACGACGGCCCAGGTGGCGGCGCCGGTGAGCACGACGGAGGCGGTACGGGAGGGACGTACGACCTGCTCCGCGGCGGCGCCGAGCGCCACCGCACCGCCCACGCACACGGCGGTGTGCAGCGCGCCCCAGCCCCGGTGGTCCCGCCACAACACCCGCTCCACGCCCCCGGCAGCCCGTCCGAACGCGGCGACCGGATGCCCACGACGGGGGTCACCGAGCAGGAGGTCACCGATCAGACCGGCGGCGGCGCCGTACGCGAAAACGCGATCGGCACGCATCGGGTCAGCCGATCGCGGGGTCGTTCAAATACCGGGTACCGCTGGTGGATCGGCAGGCGAGCATCGCGTCATGTCCTCACTCAGGGTGTCCACGCCCTGGTTCGACGAGTCCGGCGGCGAGAGTTCCTGGCTCCCGGGGGTGTCTACCCCGGTGACAGTGGCGGGACCGCGCCGGATTCGCACCGGCTTCCTCTTCTGCCGCCGTATATGGCTCCGGCAGTCCACCACGGCCCTTCGAGACCCGTCAACTTGTTGTTGACCTGCGGCGGGAGAGTGTGCAGAACCCCACATCGCCGGTCACGGAAGACGGC